>NZ_JBQSWW010000007.1:0-148654 GCF_052377515.1 Arthrobacter sp. AOP36-C1-22
ATCTAACTTACCCGGTGGCTGGATCCCGGTCAAATCGACCGTTTCTCCAACTTTTCGGAAGTCTGCACCGTCCCGTGGGCCTCTCCGTGGAGAAGTTTTATTGGCGACCGGCGCGGGAAATAACTATACCCATATCCTGCTGGTTCACCTAATCGGAGGCTTCCTCCCCGACTGGCCGCCCCAAGAACCCCGTGTTTCCGGGGTTCTTGGGGCCGGGTCAGCTGATGCTGCCGGGGACCAGGTAGATCACGCCCAACGGGGGCAGGTCCACGGTGGCCGAAACCGGCTGGCCGTCGTGGGCGGGGCCATCCGCCTCGAGCGTTCCGGGGTTGGCGACCCCGGAACCACCAAACTCCTCGGCATCTGTATTGAGCGCCTCGGTCCAGGCCCCGGCAGCCGGCAGGCCGAGTCGATAGCCGCTGTGGGGTTCGCCCGAGAAGTTCGCGACGCAGACCATCGCCTCGCCCTGCTCGTCCCGCCGGATGAAGCTCAGGGTGTTGCCCGCTGCCTCGTGGTCATTGATCCAGGCGAAGCCCGCCGGGTCGTGATCCAGTTCCCACAGTGCCGGCAGTTCCCGGTAGATTCCGTTCAGCGCCTTCACGGTCAGCTGGACCCCGCGGTGCTGGTGGGTATCGGCCACCCACCAGTCGAGCCCGTGCTGTTCGCTCCACTCCCCCTCCTGGGCGAATTCGGTGCCCATGAAGATCAGTTGCTTGCCCGGGTGGGCCCATTGGAAGGCCAGGTAGGCCCTGACCTGGGCGAGCTGGCGCCAGCGGTCACCGGGCATGCGGCGCAGCAGCGAGCCCTTCCCATGGACCACTTCATCGTGGCTGATCGGCAGCAGGAAGTTCTCCGTATAGGCGTAGGCCATGGAGAAGGTGATCTTGTTGTGGTGGTAGGAGCGATGGATCGGGTCCTCCGACATGTACTCCAGCGAGTCGTGCATCCAGCCCATGTTCCACTTCAGCCCGAAGCCGAGCCCACCTCCGCTGGTGTCGCCGGTGACCCCGGGGAAGGCCGTAGATTCCTCGGCGATCATCGCAATGCCGGGATTCAGCCGGTACGCCGTGGCGTTGAGCTCCTGCAGGAAGGCGATCGCTTCCAGGTTCTCCCGCCCGCCATGGATGTTGGGTTCCCATCCTCCGTCTTCGCGTGAATAGTCTAGATAGAGCATGGATGCCACGGCATCCACGCGCAGCCCGTCGATATGGAACTCGTCCATCCAGTACAGCGCGTTGGCCACCAGGAAGTTGCGGACCTCGTTGCGTCCGAAGTCGAAGACCAGGGTCCCCCAGTCGGGATGCTCCCCGCGGCGCGGATCGGGGTGCTCGTAGAGAGGCTGCCCATCCATCCGGGCCAGGGCCCATTCATCCTTGGGGAAATGGGCGGGAACCCAATCCATGATGATCCCGATACCCGCCTGGTGCAGCCGGTCCACGAAGTATCGGAAATCGTCGGGGTGGCCGAAGCGCGAGGTCGGGGCATAGTAGGAGGTCACCTGATAGCCCCAGGATCCTCCGAACGGGTGTTCGGCCACGGGCATCAGCTCCACATGGGTGAATCCCTGCCAGGTCACGTATTCGCTGAGCTGCTCGGCCATTTCGCGGTAGTCCAGTCCGGGGCGCCAGGAGCCCAGATGCACTTCATAGACGCTCATCGGGCCGGCATGCGGGTCGGTCTGGGCCCGGGACGCCATCCATTCGGCGTCCTGGAAGCCATAGGAGGATTCCACGACGACGGATCCGGTCAACGGAGGGATCTCGGTGTGCCGGGCCATCGGGTCGGCCTTCTGCCTCCAATGGCCGTCCTGGCCGAGGATCTCGAATTTGTAGATCGCCCCGGCGACGACCCCGGGGATGTAGAGCTCCCAGACCCCGGACCGTCCCAGCGAACGCATGGCGTTGCCGGTTCCGTCCCAGTCATTGAAGTCCCCGACCACCCGGACCGCCTGGGCGTTGGGGGCCCAGAGGGCGAACCCCGTGCCCTCGCAGTTGCCCATCACCGTGTGGTATCTGCGCACCCGGGCCCCGAGGACCTGCCAGAGGCGCTCATGGCGCCCCTCCCCGATGAGATGCAGGTCGATCTCCCCCAGCGTGGGCAGGTAGTGGTAGGCATCGTCGACCAACACCGGGGCAGACCCCGGATAGCCGACCTCGAGCCGGTAGTCGGGCACGGTCCCTTCGCGTCCCGTCGGAGGAGCCAACACCGCCACCCAGACGCCGTCGTACTCATGGGTCATCTCCCGGCGGTCGTTGTCGGTGACCAGGGTGACGGTGCTCGCAAGTTTGCGCAGGGTGCGCACGGTGATCGAGCCGTCGTTGCCCAGATGGGCCCCGAGGACTCCGTGGGGTGCATGGAAGCGGCCTTCGGCGACGGCTTCCAACACCTCGGCCGTGATCGGGCGGGGTGTCGAGGCGCCCTCCGCGGCACCGGGGGTTGCTGCGGCGCCTGTTTCGGCCCGCCGGGGTGAATCCGCTGGGTGCTGCATGGCTGAGAGGACCTCCTGGACCGCCGAGGCCGGTACCTGTTCCCAGGTCGGCCTGTTTTGCCGTTCGTACACGACTTCATAGAGGGCCTTGTCCAGCCAGAGGGCCAGAAAGAGCGGCGACTGGATGTCGACGGCCTCGCCCGTTTCCTCACGGTACCCCCTCAGGAACGCCTTGCGGGTCCGCGCCGACCATTGGCGGGCCGCCTGGTGGGCCGCCTCGGGAGCCGGGGCAGCGGTTGAGGAGGACACCTCGGGGTGGGTGGCCCGTCCCGCCGCGTAATCGAAGGACCGCAGCATGCCCACCACGTCGCGCAGCGCCACATCCGGCGCCCGCCGCTCCCCTGCACTGCGCAGAGGTTCGCCTTCGAAGTCCAGGACCACCCATCCGTGGTCTTCGGTGGCCAGGACCTGGCCCAGATGGAGGTCCCCGTGGATCCGCTGCAGCAACGGCAGCCGGCCCAGGGCGCCCAGTGATTCCAGGACCTCGCCGAACGCATCGGCCAGGGCCCCGTCGGCAGGGGCCGCCCGTTCCCACCCCCAGACGAGCCGGGCCCGCAGGGCCGCGATGAACGCCGCGGTTTCCGCCGCGCTGGCCACGGCGGTGGGGGCGACCTCGGTCAGTTGGTGGTGCAGACGGGCCACGGCCCGCCCGAGTTCGGCGGCCTCGGTGGTGAAATCCCGGTCGTCGAGGGCCGCGAGGCTGGCCAGCCGCCAGGCGTCGCGGGCCGCGTCGAAGAATTCACGCATGACGGACAGGGTTCCGCCGACCTCGGCCCCGCCGGCCGTCCACCGCCCGTCCAGCGTGGCCACGGTCCGGGGCACGTCCTGCGATCCGGCCTCCGAGAGCAAGGAGCCCAGTTCCACATCGGGGTTGGTCCCCGGCGACGGGACCCGGAAGAACTTGATGATGACCGGGCCGCGGGGCCCCTCAAGCACCACCGAGGTGTTGGATTGCTCCCCGTCCAGGACCCGCATCGGGGCCAGCTCCGGCCCCTGGCCGGGCGGGCTCTGGAGCATCAGGGCGGCCCAGTCGTTGACGAAGCCCTGATCCTGGGTTCCATCGTGGACCAGCCAGCTGCCCCCGGCCCGCAGGCCGGTCGTTTCCGGGGCCAGCGACCGGACGGCGTGATCGTCCAGGACCCCCAGGACGGGCGGCGGTTCCTGGGCGGGAGATCGCCGCAACACCACGGGGACCTGCACGACCGAAACATTATGAGTAGATGATTTATCGCCTGGTTGCCCGGTCTCCTCATCGGAGGTTCTGCTGGGGTGGATGGCCAGCAGGAGGCTGAGCATCAGGGCGTCGGGATCCGGCTGCGGGACCGGCTGCACCCCGACCACCGACAGCGTGAACGTCCCCCGGGGTGCCGGACACCACCGTTGCTCCCCCACCCAACCGGCCAGCGCACCGGTGATCTCGGCGTCGGACCTCATCGCCGCCGCCCCGGGTCGATGACCGGAAGCGTCGAGGTCGAGGTGGCATTGACGTCCGAGCGCACCGAGCGCAACCGCAACCAGTAGAACCCCTGCGAGCCCAAGGCCAGTGACAACCGCCCTTCGGGGGACACCGGAGGGAAGGGGGAGCCGCCGAAGATGTCCCGCAGGCCGCGCCCCGCATAGTCGGGCAGTTCCAGTTCGGTGGCCACCGGGTGTTGGGACAGGTTGTAGACGCAGAGCAGCGTCTCCATCTCCTGATCGGTCTCCTCGGGGGTGGATTTGTGGCCCCCCAGGTCCTCGGGGAAGCGCAGGAAGGCCAGCACGCTGGGGCTGGAGGCCGGGACGTTGCGGTAGTCCCCCAGGCCGAAGACCGGATGTTCGCGGCGCACCCCCAGGATCTGCCGCACCCAGTGCAGGAAGGACCCGCTGTGCTCGAGTTGCTGTTCGACGTTGATGCTCGTGTACCCGTAGACCAGGGATTGGACCACCGGAAGATAGAGCTGGCCGGGGTCGGCGACGGAGAACCCGGCATTGCGGTCGGGGTTCCATTGCATGGGGGTGCGCGAGGCGTCGCGGTCATCGAGCCAGATGTTGTCGCCCATCCCGATTTCGTCCCCGTAGTACAGGAACGGGCTGCCGGGCAGACCAAAGAGCAGGGCATGGATCAGTTCGAGTTCGGACCGCGAATTATCCAGCAACGGGGTCAGTCGGCGGCGGATGCCCACGTTGGCGCGCATCCGCGGGTCCGGGGCATACCAGCCGAGCATGGCTTCGCGTTCGGTGGGGGTCACCATTTCGAGCGTCAACTCGTCGTGGTTGCGCAGGAAGGTCCCCCATTGGGTGCCGGACGGGATGTCGGGGGTCTGGCCCAGGGCCTCGATGATCGGGGCGGCGACCTGGTCGCGGAGGGCATAGAACAGCCGCGGCATGATCGGGAAGTGGAAGCACATATGGCATTCCGGCTCCTCGGTCGTACCGAAGTATTCAACCACTTCCTGCGGCGCCTGGTTCGCCTCGGCGATGATGATGCGCCCGGGATACTCGGAATCCACGAGCTGTCTGAGCCGGCGCAGGAAGTCGTGCGTCGCCGGCAGGTTCTCGCAGTTGGTCCCCTCCTCCTCGAACAGGTAGGGGATCGCGTCGGCACGGAATCCGTCCACCCCCAGATCAAGCCAGAACCTCACGACGTCGAACATGGCCTCGTGCACCCGGGGGTTCTCGAAGTTCAGGTCCGGCTGGTGGTCGAAGAAGCGGTGCCAGTAGAACTGGCGGCGCACCGGGTCGAAGGCCCAGTTCGATTCCTCGGTGTCCACGAAGATGATGCGGGCCTCGGAGTACTTCTCGTCGGTATCGGACCAGACGTAGAAATCCCCGTATTCGCCTTCCGGGTCCCGGCGGGAGGCCTGGAACCACGGGTGTTCATCGGAGGTGTGGTTCATCGGCAGGTCGATGATGATGCGCAGCCCGCGCTCGTGCGCTTCGGCGACCAGGCGGCGGAAATCGCCGATGGTGCCGAATTCGTCAAGCACGTCGTAGTAGTCGGAGATGTCGTAGCCGCCGTCACGCAGCGGGGATTCGTAGAACGGGGGAACCCAGAGGCAATCCACCCCCAACCATTGCAGGTAGTCGAGCTTGTCGATCAACCCGGCGAAATCCCCGCTCCCGTCGCCGTTGGCGTCGGAGAAGGCCCGGACCAGCACCTCGTAGAACACCGACTTGCGATGCCATTGCGGATCATGGGTCAGACCCGGAACGTTGAGCTGGTACGGGTTGGCCATCAGGTGCCCCGGCGGATGTGCAGGATATGGGCCGGTTCCTGGTGCGGATCCAGCCGGACGTAGTTATGGGCCGACCACTTCCAGCTTCCCCCGGTGAGCAGGTCGTCCACGGTGAACCTACCGTCCTCGTCCAGGTCCTGCTCTCGCAGGTCCAGCGCCTCCAGGTCCAGGCTCACGGTGCATTCGCGGGCGCCATGGGGGTCCGTATTGACCACGATGATGAGGGTGTCGATCTCCTGGCCCTCTTCCTGTGGGGGCTCGACCGGCGCTGCCGCGGAGGTCCCCGGGGCGGGCAGGCCCACGGGGTGGGTCCGTCGGGATTTGGAATAGGCGATGGTGGCGTCGTCGCTGGTGGGGTGGATCACGAGGTTCTGCAATTCGCCCAAGGCCGGGTGGTCGGCGCGGATGGCGTTGAGCCGACGCAGGTAAGGGGCCAGGGAACGGCCCTCGACCTCGGCGCTGTCGAAGTCGCGGATCTTGTATTGGAACTTCTCATTGTCGATGTACTCCTCGGCTCCGGGCCGGGCGACGTGTTCATAGAGTTCGTATCCCGCGTAGACCCCCCAGAGCGGGGACGCCGTCGCGGCGAGGGCGGCCCGGATCCTGAAGGCCGCAGGTCCCCCGAACTGCAGGTACTCGGTGAGGATGTCGGGGGTGTTCACGAAGAAGTTCGGACGGAAGAACGCCGAGGTCCCGGTGGAGACCTGCGGGAGGTACTCCTCCAGCTCCTCCTTCGTGTTCCGCCAGGTGAAATACGTGTAGGACTGCTGGAACCCGGCCCGCCCCAACGCATGCATCATGGCCGGCCGGGTGAACGCCTCGGCCAGGAACACGGTGCCTGGGTGATCCTCGGTGACCTCGGCGATGAGCCACTCCCAGAACCCGACGGGTTTGGTATGGGGGTTGTCCACCCGGAAGATCCGCACCCCGCGTTCGATCCACACGGTGACGATGCGCAGCACCTCGGCGCTGAGACCCTGCGGGTCGTTGTCGAAGTTCAGCGGGTAGATGTCCTGGTATTTCTTCGGCGGGTTCTCGGCGTAGGCGATGCTCCCGTCGGCCCGGGTGGTGAACCATTCGGGGTGCTCAGCCACCCAGGGATGATCGGGAGAGGCCTGCAGGGCCAGATCCAGGGCCACTTCCAGCCCCAGTGCCTCGGCGCGTTCCACGAACGCGGCGAAATCGGCTTCCGTGCCCAGATCCGGGTGGATGGCGTCGTGGCCGCCGGCGGCGGAACCGATGGCCCAGGGTGAACCGGGGTCGTGGTCCCCTGCGGTCAACGTGTTGTTCGGGCCCTTCCTGAAGGTCCTGCCGATCGGGTGGATCGGCGGCAGGTAGATGACGTCGAAGCCCATCCCGGCCACCGCTTCCAGCCGGTCGGCGGCCGTGGCGAAGGTCCCCGAGGTGTAGGTCCCCGTGGCAGGGTCGAAGCGGGCCCCCTCGGAGCGGGGGAAGAATTCGTACCAGGCGCCCCGGCCGGCCAGGACGCGTTCGACCAGCAACGGGAACCGGCCGCTGCCGGTGACCATGCGCCGCAGCGGACGCTGGAACAGTTCGGCGCGGACCTCCCCGCTGGAGGCGGCGGCCATCCGGGTGGCGTCGGGCAACGAGGTATCGGCCGCGGTGGCCGCGGCGGTTTCCAGTATCCGGGCGTTCGGGGATGCGGCGGCGGCCTCGCGCAACAGCAACACCCCTTCGGCGAACATCAGTTCGGTGTCGAGGCCCGCGGCGACCTTGATTCCGGCGTCGTGCCACCAGGTGCCCAGCGGGTCGTCCCAGGCTTCGACCTCGAAAGTCCAGTCGCCCTCGGTGGTGGGGCGCAGGCTGCCGACCCATTCATCGAGCCCGGGGGCCCCGGGACGCATCCTCACGCGGTGGGCTTCGCGGTCCTGAGGGTCGTAGAGGACCGCCTCCACGGCGAGGGCGTCATGGCCTTCGCGGAAGGCCGTCGACCGGATCAGGACATCCTGGCCGGTGATGGCCTTCGCAGGGAACCGTCCGCCCTCGATGACCGGGAAGACGTCGGTAACGGGTATGCGGCCGAATCTGGACCTGCGCCTGATGCTCACGTCATAGACGCTAGTCAGTCCGGGCGGTAAAGCCAAGGACTCTGTGCCGCCCGCCGTCCTGTGGTGGCTGCCGCGGCGCAATATGACGGCCGGCCGTCCACATTGGCGACTTTCTAGGCTAGCGTTCAGCACGTGAAGGCCATTCGAGGTTTTACCGTCCATACCGTCCTGCCGGAGAAGATTTCCGGGCTGGAACGCCTTGCTGCGAATCTTCGGTGGTCGTGGCACCGACCCACCGCCGAGCTGTTCCGTGATCTCGACCCGCTCGGCTGGGAGGCCGTGGGGCAGAATCCGCGGGCCCTGTTGAGGCGTTTCGATCGGGCCGGACTGGCTCGCCTGGCCGACGATGCCCCGCTGGTGGCCCGGATCCGGGAGCAGGCCGGGGAACTCGAAGAGTATCTTCGGGCCCCGCGCTGGTATCAGGCCCTGGAATCCCCACCGCCGGCGGCCATCGCCTATTTCTCCCCCGAGTACGGGATCAGTGCCATGTTGCCGCAGTATTCGGGCGGCCTGGGGATCCTGGCCGGCGACCATCTCAAGGCGGCCAGCGATCTGGGGGTTCCGCTGGTGGCCGTCGGGCTGCTCTACCAGGCCGGCTATTTCAGGCAATCACTCTCCCGCGAAGCCTGGCAGCAGGAAACCTACCCGGTCCTGGAACCGGCGGGGCTGCCCCTGTCCGTCGTGCGTGAGGCCGACGGCTCCGAGGTGACGGTGACCCTGCCCTTGCCCGACGGCCGGCAGTTGCACGCCCGGATCTGGCGGGCCGATGTCGGCCGCGTGCCGTTGCTCCTGTTGGATTCGAACGTCCCGGCCAACGACGAGGCGGCCCGGGCCATCACCGACCGGCTGTACGGCGGAGGCGGGGACTACCGGTTGCAGCAGGAACTGCTCCTGGGCATGGGCGGGGTCAAGGCCCTGCGCGCCCATGCGCGTCTGACCGGGACGGCCGCCCCCGAGGTCTTCCACACCAATGAAGGCCATGCGGGATTCCTGGGCATCGAACGCCTCCGCGAACTGATGGGTGACGGCCTCGATTTCGAGACGGCCTTGGCCGCGGTGCGGGCCAGCACCCTGTTCACCACCCATACCCCGGTCCCGGCGGGGATCGACCGGTTCGAGGCCGACCGGGTCGCCCGTTTCCTGGACGCGGGCCTGGCCCCCGGGGTGCCGACGGCTTCGGTGCTGGCCCTCGGCTCAGATACGGCGTTGGGCGGTGGGCAGGACGTCTTCAACATGGCCGCCATGGGTTTGCGGTTGGCCCAACGGGCCAATGGGGTCTCGAAGTTGCATGGGCAGGTCTCCCGCGACATGTTCTCGGGTCTGTACCCCGGATTCGAGGCGGAAGAGACACCGATCGGGTCGATCACCAACGGCGTCCACGAATCCACCTGGGTCGATCCGCGGATCACCCGGCTCACCGCAGCCCGGCAGTTCACCGACGAGGAGCTGTGGGCGGTGCGCCGGGAACTGCGCGTCCAACTCATCGAGGAGGTCCGGGCCCGGCTGAAGGCCTCCTGGCTCGACCGTGGTGCCGGTGCCGCGGAGCTGGGATGGACCGATGCGGTGCTGGATCCCGACGTGCTGACCCTGGGCTTCGCCCGCCGGGTGCCGACCTATAAGCGCCTGACCCTCATGTTGCGCGATCCGGCCCGCCTGAAGGCTGCCCTGCTGCATCCGACCCGGCCCATCCAACTGGTCATCGCCGGCAAATCGCATCCGGCCGACGAGGCCGGAAAGCAGATGATCCAGGAACTCGTGCAGTTCACCGACGATCCCGAGGTCCGCCACCGGATCGTCTTTTTGCCCAACTACGACATGGCCATGGCCGGGACGCTCTTCCCCGGCTGCGATGTCTGGTTGAACAACCCGTTGCGCCCGCTCGAAGCGTGCGGCACCTCGGGGATGAAGGCCGCGCTGAACGGCGGGCTGAACCTCTCGGTCCTGGACGGCTGGTGGGACGAGATGTACGACGGCGACAACGGCTGGGCCATTCCCACGGCGCCCGAGGGCTCCGCGGCCGAGGACCGCGACGATTTCGAGGCCACCGCACTGTACGAGCTGATCGAGGCCACCGTGGCCCCGCGTTTCTACGCCCACCAGCCCGGGCAGTCCGTCGACGATGGTTCGGCCCCCGGTCACGGGCCGGTGCCGCGGAAGTGGTTGGCGATGATCCGCCATACCCTGGCGAGCCTGGGACCGCAGGTCTCGGCCGAACGCATGGTCCGGGACTATGTGGAGACCCTGTACCTGCCGGCGGCCCGTTCGGGGCGCGTTGCCGGGGCCGAGGACTTCGCCGGGGCCCGTTCGGTGGCTTCCTTCATCCGGGAGGTCACCGCCGCCTGGCCGGAGGTTGTCATCGAACACGTCGAGGCTCCGGGGCTGGGACCCGACCCCTCCCTGGGGGATGTCTTCCGGCTCGAGGCCTACCTGCGGCTCGGCGGGCTCTCTCCCGCGGCGGTGCAGGTCGAGGCCGTCCAGGGTCGAATCGACGCCGACGGCCAGCTGACCGAGTCCACGAGGCACCCCTTGGAGGTGGCCGGGGATCTGGGCCACGGCCGGTTCCGCTTCCGGGGCAGCTGGTCCCTGGAGCGCGCCGGTGAATTCGGGTACGCGGTCCGGGTGGTTCCGGGACACCCGTTGCTGGCCTCGTCCGCCGAACTGGGGCTGGTGGCCACTACGGGGTAGTGGTCCCCCGGCTCCGGGGCGCCTCACAGCGATAGATGCTGATCGTATTGGCTTCCACGGTGTCCTGGTCCCCGGCGGTGAAGACGGTGCCCTGGCGTGACCGCAGGCCCGTCCCGGTGCCGTAGCGCAGTTCGAAGGTCGTTTCGGCGGCTTCGGAGGGGCGGAAATCCTTCAGGGAGTCCGCGGCGGGAAGGCGGATCCCCTGATCGTCCAGATGCCCGTTGAACACGACCAGCCCGTCGATGCTGCCCGAGGCGGAACCCATCAGCAGTTGCACCAGCCGGGTGCCGCCGTCGGTCCACTCCTCCTGGCGCATGGGCACGCCCTCGGCGTTGAGCCACAGCAGGTAGGAGCTCTCGGCGATGGTCGGATAGACGAACGGCTGATGCTGCAGGAATTCCTTGCGGATCCGGGAGAAGGCCTTGGTGCGGCGCAGGATCTTCTCGCCGAAGTCATCCGGGTCCCAGTCCAACCAGGACAGTTCGTTGTCCTGGCAGTAGGCGTTGTTGTTGCCCCGCTGCGTCTTGCCGAACTCGTCACCCGCGGTGATCATCGGGACCCCCAGCGAGAGCAGCAGCGTACCCATGACATTCGAGGCCGTCTGCAGGCGGGCCTCGTCGATGGTTTCGTCGGCGCTCATGCCCTCGATGCCGTGGTTGTAGCTGCGGTTATCGTCGGACCCGTCCCGGTTGGATTCGCCGTTGGCCTCATTATGTTTGCGGTCGTGGCTGACCAGGTCCCGCAGTGTGAAACCGTCGTGGGCGGTGACCAGGTTGATCGACGCCAGCGGGCCCCTCCCCGAGGCGGCAAAGGTCTCCCGGGAGCCCGCCAGCACGCTGGCCAGCCGGGCGACGTTCGGCGCCTGTCCTCCGCCGTCGAGGGCCCCGCGGCCGGCGACCCAGAATTCCCTGACCGTGTCGCGGTATCCGTCGTTCCAGTCGGCGAAGTCCGCGTTGAAGCGGCCGGTCTGCCAGCCGTCGTAGCCCACATCCCACGGTTCGGCGATCAGCTTCACGCGCGAAAGTAACGGATCGGTGGACAGGGCCTCCAGGAACGGGTGGTGCGGGGTGAAACGGTTCTCCTCGTCACGGCCCAGGGTGACCGCCAGATCGAAGCGGAAACCGTCGATATGGTAGTCGGCCACCCAGTGCCGCAGCGAGGCCAGGGCCATCTCGATCACCGGCAGAGTGGAGAAGTCCAGGGTGTTCCCGCACCCGGTGGTGTCCACATAGTTGCCTGCGTCGTCGTGCCGGTAGTAGGCCAGGTTCCCCAGCCCCCGCCACGAATACGTCTTCTGGTCGGCCCCGCCTTCGGCGGTGTGGTTGTAGACGACGTCCAGGATGACTTCCAGCCCCGCCTGGTGCAGCAGCCGGATCATGCCCTTGAGCTCGTCACGGACCGCGGCCGGTCCTGCCTCACGGGCGGCGGCGCTGGCATAGTCGGGGTGCGGGGCGAAGAAGCCCAGGGTGTTGTATCCCCAGTAGTTGGGCAGCCCGAGCTCCTGGAGGTGGGGTTCGTCCAGGTGGAAGTGGATCGGCAGCAGTTCCACCGCCGTGACGCCCAGGGACAACAGGTGGTCGATGACGGAAGGGTGGGCCATCCCGGCATAGGTGCCGCGCAGTTCCTCCGGCACCTCGGGGTGCAGCATGGACTGCCCGCGCACATGGGCTTCGTAGATGACGGTGTTGCGCCAGGGAACCATCGGCGGGGCGTCCCCGCCCCAGTCGAAGTCTTCGCTGACGTGGACCCCCCACAGGACCCCGTCGTCGTCCTCGGTGATGGCGCGGGCGTAGGGATCCAGCAGGAGCTGCCCGTCCTGCGGCAGCTCGGCCCCGTGGGCCCAGAAGGCATAGCTGGCGCCGGGGCGCAGGCCCTTGACCAGACCATGATGCGTCTGTCCGGTATGCCCGGTCAGCACGGTGAGGACCGGTTGCCCCGAGGGGTCCGTGTAATGGACGTCCACGGAATCCAGGTCCGGGGCGAAGACGGCGACGTTCACGGCGTCGTCCACCGTTTCGCCCCCCGGGCCCGGAACCGCCGCGGAGATCCCGGAGATCACGGCCGTGGATCCACCCGTCGGGGGGTCCAGGCGTGTGCTTCCGGCCTCGGGATTGTGCTTCATCTGCTCGTCCAGCTCAGTCGTTGCGCAGGCGCGCGATCTCGTAGAGCGTGATACCCACCGCCATGGAGGCGTTCAGCGATTCCATCGCGGATTCGATGGGGATCGAAACGATCTGGTCGCAGTTCTCCTTCACCAGACGCGACAGGCCCTTGCCCTCGGATCCGACGACGATGCACAGCGGTTCGGTGGCCAACGGCAGGCCGGTCAGGTCCACGTCCCCGTCCCCGTCGAGTCCGACGACATACACCCCGGCCTGCTTCATGGCCTTGAGCGTGTTCGTCAGGTTGGTGGCGCGGGCCACGGGGACCCGGGCCGCTGCCCCGGCGCTGGTCTTCCATGCCGAGGCGGTCAGTCCGGCGGAACGGCGTTCCGGGACGATGACCGCGTGGGCGCCGAAGGCCGAGGCCGACCGGATGATGGCCCCGAGGTTGCGCGGATCGGTGATCCCGTCCAGGGCGATGAACAGCGGGGTGTTGGCCAGATGGCCCTTGGCCACCTTCGCCAGTGTCGCCTTCACCGTTTCCAGTGCGTCCGGGTAGTCGTAGGGAGGCACCTGCAGGGCCAGGCCCTGGTGGATGGATTCGTCGGTCATCCGGTCCAGCTCGGGTTTGCCGGTTTCCATGACGGCCAGTCCCCGGTCGGCGGCCAGCTTCAGGATCTCCCGCACCCGGTCGTCCACATCGATGCGGATGGCCAGGTAGAGCGCCTTGGCCGGGATGTCGGCGCGCAGCGCCTCGAGCACCGAGTTGCGTCCGCTGACCATTTCCTCGGCGTTCCTGCTGCGGCCACCGCCGCGGCCGGCGGGGCGTTGGCGGGTCGCGCCGGGCTTGGCCGCCGCCCGCTCGGCGAGCTGGCGGCTGCGGTAGGCCTGATGGTAGGTCCGCTCCTCGGCCTTGGGCGTGGGGCCCTTGCCTTCGAGTGACTTGCGGCCGTGGCCGCCGGTGCCCACGGTGGGGCCCTTCTTCTTCTTCGGTGCGCCGCCGTGACGCTTGGGTGTTGCCATGGGATGAAATCCTCGATGTTGGTGGGGTCGGGGTCCGCGCGGTCGCAATACCCGCCAACCTTCCATTTTACAGGTGGAACGGCAGGTTTTTGACGAACCCTATTTCAGCGTCCACCGGGCCCCGTCCGCGGAGTCCTCGACCACGACGCCGGCGGCGGACAACGTATCGCGGATGGTGTCCGCCCTCGCCCAGTCCTTGGAGGCGCGGGCCTGGTCGCGTTCGGCCAGTTGGGCCCGCACCAGATCGTCCAGGACGGCATTGCCGGGGACGGCCCCGTCGCCGGCGCCGACGGCGTCGTCGAGCCCGAGCGTGGAGGTCATGGCCATGACCTGTTGCAGCGCCCGGTCGGCGGTGGACAGATCATTATCGGCCAACGCCGTGTTCCCCGCCCGGACCACCTCGTGCAGTGCGGCGAGGGCCTGCGGGACGTTGAGGTCCTCGTCCATGGCCGCGGCGAAATCGTCGGTGACCGCGAAATGCTCCAGCTCCAGGTCGAAGTCGGCCCCGGCGTCGACCGCGTAGAGACGGTGCAGCGCGTGGGAGACGAAGCTGTCGATGCGTTCCAGGGCCGCACCGGCTTCCTGCAGCGAGCTGGGCTTGTAGTCCAGCTGTGAACGGTAGTGGGCCTGGCCCAGGAAGTAGCGGACCACGCGGGCCGGAGCCTGCTCGAGCATCTCCTCGGGGGAGATGGTGTTGCCGATCGATTTCGACATCTTCTCCCCCTCGTAGGTGACCATCCCGTTGTGCATCCAGAAGTTCGCGAAACCGTCGCCGGCCGCCGTGGACTGGGCCAGTTCGTTTTCGTGGTGCGGGAAGCGCAGGTCCAGGCCGCCGCCATGGATGTCGAAGGAGGCCCCCAGGTATTTGCGGGCCATGGCCGAGCATTCCAGGTGCCAGCCGGGGCGTCCGCGACCCCACGGGCCGGGCCAGGAGGCGCTGGCCGGGTCGGTGGATTTGCTGCCTTTCCACAACGCGAAGTCGCGGGGGTCGCGTTTACCGCGCGGGTCGGCATCGGCGGCGTCCTGCAGGTCCTCGAGCCGTTGCCGGGTCAGGGCCCCGTAGTCGGGGAAGGACCTCACGTCGAAGTAGACGTCGCCGGAATCGTCGTCCGCGGGGTAGGCGTGCCCGGCGTCGATGAGGCGGGTGATGAGTTCATGCATTTCGGTCACATGGCCGGTGGCCCGCGGTTCGTAGGTGGGCCTGCGGACACCGAGTCCGTCGTAGGCCCGGGTGAAGGCCTGCTCGAACCGGTAGGCCAGGGCGAACCATTCCTCCTCGGGGAGGTAGTGGTCGTCTCCCTCGAAGTCCCCGGCGAAGGAGGCGGCTGACTTGTCGAGGATCTTGTCGTCGATGTCGGTGACGTTGCGGACCACATCGACCCGCAGGCCGCGGTATTCGAGCCAGCGCACGAGGATGTCGAAGGCGATGGCCGACCGGACGTGCCCGACATGCGGGACGCCCTGGACCGTGGCACCGCAGTAGTAGAGGCCCACCCGTCCCGGTGTCAGCGGGACGAAGTCGCGGACCTGTGCTTGCCTGGTGTCATAAAAACGGATGCTCACCGCACCAGATTAGCTGACGGGCGGGTGGACCAATGCCGTGGCGTAGACGGTCAGCCCCTCACCGGCCCCCTCGTAGCCGAGCCCGTCCGAGGTGGTGGCGGTGACGGTGATGCTGGCCCCTGCCGCCGCGGAGAGCACCGCGTTGGCCTCTTCGCGGCGTGCGGCGAATTTGGGTCGCCGGGAGACGAACTGGATGGAGACGTTGCCGATCTCCCAGCCCGCCTGACGCACCAGCCGGGCCGCTTCGGCCAGCAGTCGGGGGCCTGAGGCGCCGGCGAATTCCGGCCGGTCGGTCCCGAAATGGGTGCCCAGGTCCCCGATCCCTGCGGCGGAGAACAGGGCATCGCAGGCGGCGTGGGCCACGGCGTCGCCGTCCGAGTGGCCGCTGAGCCCGCGTTCGCCGGGCCAGTGGAGCCCGGCCAGCCGGAGTTCGCGCGTCCCGGTCTCGTCGAAGGCGTGCACATCCACACCGATGCCGGTGCGCGGGATGAGGGGGCGGGGGGTCATGGCTGCTCCTGGGAGGGGGTCGACGGGGTGCGGCTGGCCAGCAGGGCCTCGGCCAGTAGGAGGTCCAGCCCGGTGGTGATCTTGAAGGCGTCGGCGGCCCCGGGGACCACGAGCACCTCCGATCCAGTGGCTTCCATCAACCGGGCATCATCGGTGATCGCTTCGGCTTCGGCCGCGCCCAGCGTCGCGGCCCCGGCATGGGCGGCGTCCAGGGCCCTGGCGTCGAAGCCCTGGGGGGTCTGGATGGCGCGCAGCCCCGAGCGGTCGGGGGTTCCGGTGACCCGGTGGGCCCCGGGGATCCCGGCGGTTGCCGGGGCCTTCGGGTCGATCGATTTGATGGTGTCGGATACGGCGACACCGGGGACGACGGCGGTGGCCCCCGCGGCGAGGGCCGCGGCGACCCGGACGAAGACGTCGGCAGGGGTCAGGCAGCGGGCGGCGTCGTGGACCAGCACGTGGTCGACGTCGCCCAGTTCCGCCAGGCCGGCCCGGACGGAGTCGTTGCGTGAGGAGCCGCCCGTCGCCGTGGACAGCGGAATAGCCGCCTTCCGGGCGGCCTCCGCGCAGAGCTCGAGCAGCCGCTCCTCCCCCGGCGGGAGCACCACGACCATTTCGTGGGCGGTCCGGGAGGTCAGGGCGGCCCGGAGGGCGTGTTCGAGCAAGGTCGTCCCGGCCACTTCGACCAGGGCCTTGGGGATCCCGTGGCCCAGCCGGGTGCCGGAGCCGGCGGCCACGAGGATGATGCCGACACGGGGCCCGGTGGAGGTGGTTGCAGTCACGGGTCCAGCTTAGCGGCGGGCAGCAGAAAGGCCCGTCCACCCGGGTGGGTGGACGGGCCTTTCGACGTACGTGGACGGCCGTGCTGGACGGCCTTCCCTTAGGAGGCCAGCACCTCGTCGAGGACGATTTCCGCCTTCTCCTCATCGAGCTTCTTGGCCAGGGCCAATTCGCTGATCAGGATCTGGCGCGCCTTCGCGAGCATGCGCTTTTCGCCGGCCGAAAGTCCGCGGTCGTTGTCCCGGCGCCACAGGTCGCGTACGACCTCCGCCACCTTGACGACGTCCCCGGAGGCCAACTTCTCCAAGTTGGCCTTATAACGGCGGGACCAGTTCGTCGGTTCCTCCGTGAATTCGGCACGTAGGACATCAAATACGTGATCCAGGCCTTCCTGATCAACGACGTCCCTCACGCCGACCAGGTCTACATTCTCTGCCGGAACCTCGATTGTCAGATCGCCTTGCGCCACCTTGAGCTTGAGATACATCTTCTCTTCGCCCTTGATGGTGCGCATTTTGATCTCTTCGATCTTCGCCGCACCGTGGTGAGGGTAAACAACCGTCTCGCCAACCTCAAAAACCATCTGGATAAACCCCTTTCCCACCATCAAGTTTACCATGAAATACCCCTGCCCTCGGCGAGTTGCCGGTCTTCCTCGGGAAAGGGGACCATAATCAGCCCTTGTCATTTCGGGGATTGATGTTATGTGCGCGCGGTCGGCCGCGGTCCGCTTTAAAACAGGGTTGCTTCATCCGGGGTGCGGCCGAGTCATACTTTTGCTGCGATACCGATTAGGCTGGGGCCAACGCTTATTCACGCCCTGACGCGGGATCACTCGTCCGCAGGGGTGCGACAACACCAGAGATGAACCTTATAGAGGAGTTTGTGCCGTGATCACCGCACAGAAGTTCCGCGGCCGCCGAACCGCATCCGTTGCTGCCGCCGCCCTGCTGGCGGTCGGCCTGACCGGTTGTGGCGCAGTGAACCAGCAAGCCACCACGATGCACTACGCGGCCTCGGATGGCATCGTCTTCGACGTCGCCGATGTCGAGGTGCGCAACCTGCTGCTGGTCACCAACACCGCCGATGAGCCGGCCCGCGCCATCGGCAGCCTGATCAACGACACCTCCGAGCCCGCTTCGGTTGAGCTGGTGGTCGACGGTACCTCCACCAAGATCAAGGTTCCGGCGAAGACTTCGCTCAAGCTCGAGGACGACGAGAACAAGACCGTCATCCCCCAGGCCGGCGCCGAACCCGGATCCCATGTGGACGCCACCCTGAAGGTCGGCTCCAACAGCGTCCAGGAATCGATCCCCGTGGTCAACGGTGCCCTGCCCGAGTACCGCCCGTTCCTTCCGGAGGGCTACAACAAGGACACGGTCAAGCATCTGGAGCCCACCAAGCCGATTCTCGACAGCGAGTAATCCTCCACCACGGCTGGAGATGGCCGGGGCCCGTGGAAGTTCTTCCACGGGCCCCGGCCATTGCTCTCTGGTCCTGCTGCCGGGGCGCCCCGGCAGCTGCTCAGGACTCGAACTTATAGCCCAGCCCGCGCACCGTCACCAGATGCACCGGGGCCGCGGAGTCGGGTTCGATCTTTGAGCGCAGCCGTTTGACGTGCACATCGAGCGTCTTGGTGTCCCCGACGTAGTCCGAGCCCCAGACCCGGTCGATCAGCTGGCCCCGGGTGAGCACGCGCCCGGCATTGCGCAGCAGCATCTCCAAGAGCTCGAACTCCTTCAACGGGAACGACACCGCCTCGCCGTGCACGCTGACGGTATGCCGTTCCACATCCATCCGCACCGGCCCGGCCTGGATGGTGGAGGCCACCAGTTCCTCCGGTTCGCCCTGCCGGCGCAGCACGGCCCGGATCCGCGCAATCAGCTCCCGCGCCGAATAGGGTTTGGTCACGTAGTCGTCGGCGCCGATCTCCAGACCCACGACCTTGTCGATTTCCGCGTCCTTGGCCGTCAGCATGATCACCGGGACCGATGAGCGCTGGCGCAGCTGCCGGCAGACCTCGGTGCCGGATTGGCCCGGGAGCATGAGGTCCAGCAGGACCAGATCGGCCCCGTTGCGGTCGAATTCGGTGACGGCATCGAGGCCGTTGTCGACGACCTGGATCTCGAATCCCTCCTTGGTCAGCAGGTATTCCAGCGGGTCGCTGAGCGACTCCTCGTCTTCGACCACCAGGATGCGGGTCAAGTTCGGTCTCCTTCTGCAATCGCCCGGCGCGCCTCGGCGTCGCCGGTCGGATGGTCGGTGGCGGTCTCCACGCCCGGGGTCGGCCCCTGGTCGCGTGCCGCCCCGTGGGCGTCTTCGTGCCGGGGCATGCGCACCGTGAAGGTGGAGCCCTGCCCCGGGCGGGACCACAGCGTGACTTCGCCGCCGTGGTTGGAAATGACGTGCTTGACGATGCTCAGTCCCAGGCCGGTGCCGCCGGTCTGGCGCGAGCGGGCGGCATCGACGCGGTAGAAGCGCTCAAAGATGCGTTCCTGTTCCTCGGGGGCGATGCCGGGGCCCTGGTCGGTCACCGAAACCTGCACCAGCCCGTCGCGGGAGCGCACGCCCACCCCGACGTTGGTGCCCTCGGGCGAATAGCGGATGGCGTTGTCGATGAGGTTGCGGAAGGCGGTCATCAGCAGATCACGCTCCCCGAAGATCCGGTCCCGGGTCTCCCCGCCGACGGTGATCGTGATGGCCTTGCCCTCGGCGGTGAGCCGGTTGCGGTCCACGGCTTCGGCCACGATCCGGTTCACATCCACCGGTTGGCCCTGCAGGACGACGTCGGTGCCCTGCAGGCGGGACAGTTCGATGATGTCCTGCACCAGGGCCGCGAGCCGATGGGCTTCCTTATACAGCCGGGTGGAAAAGCGTTTGACCGCCACTTCGTCATCCGCGGCCCCGTCGATGGCCTCGGAGAGCAGCTGGATGGCCCCCACCGGCGTCTTCAACTCGTGGGAGACGTTGGCGACGAAGTCATTGCGGATGGCCTCGGTGCGGGTGATCTCGGTCCGGTCGTCGGCCAGCAACAGGATGTATTCCTCGCCCAGCGGAGCCACGCGCACATGCACCACGATCGTCCCCTGGCCCAGCGGGCCCAGGGGCAGTTCGAACTGGCGTTCCTCGATGACCCCGTCCGAACGCACCCTGCGGGCCAGGGCCAGCAGTTCCGCATGGACCACGGTGTGCCCGCGGACCAGCCCGTAGGCATAGGCGGCCGGATTGGCCCGGACGACCCCGTCGATGTCATCGACCACGACGAAGGCCCGTCCGACGACGGAGAGGATCTCCGCGGCGCCGTCGGGCAGTGTCGGCTCTCCGACGTCGGTCACCGCCTCGCGCTGCAGGCGGCTGTAACGGTAGGCCAACAGACCCACGACGCCCAGCGCCAGCCCCACGAGCCCGGCGATCACTATGATCAGTGCATCATCCACGATCCCACCCTAACCGGGCCGCTGTCCGGCTCCTGCCCCTCGGGACGGGCCCCGGCGCCCATTCACCGAATGTTCATGCGCGAGGGCCCGGAGGTTAACGTTGGGGTGGCAGTGTTGATGACTACAGTGCCCGTCCCCTGCCTGACCGTGGGGGAACACCATGATGAAAGGACACCCCATGCGCAAGGTCTTCCAGGCGGAACTCCTGACGATCGGTGAGGAACTGACCCAGATGGCCGGACTCGTGGCCGATGCCATGGAACGCGCCTACACGGCGTATGCCGAGGCCGATACCGAGATCGCCCAGGAGGTCATCGCCGCGGACGCCCGGGTGGACTTCATGCAGACCCAGCTCGATGAGCGGGCCATCGACGTCCTGGCCCTGCAGGGACCGGTGGCCTCGGATCTGCGCATGATCGTCGGTTCGCTGCGCATGAGCGCCTCGCTCGAGCGTATGGGCGATCTGGCCCGCCACGTCGCCCAGCTCACCCGGCTCCGTTTCCCGGTCCCCGTGGCCCCGGCCTCGGTGACCCCCGTCTTCGCGGAGATGGCCGGACTCGATGTGCAGATCGCCCGGAAGCTGATCACCCTGCTCGAAACACGGGATCTGGAGATCGCCCGGGAGATCGTGGCGCTCAACGCCCGGATCGACGACCTGCACGCCAGCGTCTTCAAGACCGTCGCCGGCCCCGAGTGGAACGAGTCGGGGCCCCGCACCGCCGATGTGACCCTGACCAGCCGCTATCTGGAACGCTACGGCGACCACGGGGTCTCCGTGGCCCGCAAGGTCAACTACCTGGTCACCGGGGAATGGGAGCCCGGGAGCGCGGCACTCTGATCCACCTCTGACACAGCCGGGGCCGGTCCGCGTCGATACGCGGGCCGGCCCCGGCTGTGTGGTCTGGATTCCTCCCGGGAACGGGCTATTTGCGTCCCTGGTTGGCAACGGCCTGGATGGCGTCGGCCGCCGCGTCCGCGTCGAGGTAGCGTCCGCCGGGGGTGACGGGGGTGAAGTCCTCGTCCAGTTCGTAGACCAGCGGGATGCCCGTGGGGATGTTCAGCGAGGCGATGTCCTCGTCCGAAATGCCGTCGAGATGCTTGACCATGGCCCGCAACGAGTTGCCGTGCGCGGTGACCAGGACCGTTTTGCCGGCCTCCAGATCGGGGCGGATGGCACTGTTCCAGTAGGGCAGCATCCGCTCGAGCACGTCCTTGAGGCATTCGGTGCGCGGCGCGTCATCGCCCAGGTCCGCGTAGCGGCGGTCCCCGATCTGGGAGAACTCGGAGTCGTCGTCCAGCGGCGGCGGCGGGGTGTCATAGGAGCGACGCCATTCCATGAACTGCTCCTCTCCGAACTCGGCCAGGGTCTGGGCCTTGTCCTTGCCCTGCAGGGCCCCGTAGTGGCGCTCGTTCAGCCGCCAGTCACGCCGGACCGGGATCCATGAGAGATCCGCGGCTTCCAGGGCGAGGTTGGCCGTGATGGTCGCGCGTTTGAGCAGCGAGGTGTGCAGCACGTCGGGGACGAGGCCGGCCTCGGTGAGCAACTCACCGCCGCGGATGGCCTCCGCGCGTCCCTTCTCGGTCAGCGGCACGTCGTACCAGCCGGTGAAGAGGTTCTTTTCGTTCCATTCGCTCTGCCCGTGGCGGAGCAGGATCAGGGTGTGCGTCATGACTTCATCCTATCGGGCGTGAAGTCGGTTACTTTCACCGGCTTCTGGTCATGACGGGGCCCGGGGCGGGTCTATATTTTTTTCGTGGTGCAAAAGTCTCGAAGACTCGGCGGCCGGCATCAGGCCGGACGCCCTGTGGGCAACCCCACCCGCGGGACGACGAATCCGAACAGGATGCGTCGGGTGGACCGCTGGATGACCGGCACGCAGAACTTCCGGCTCCGCCCCGATGTCACCGGCGCACCCCCGATCTGCGTGGATCTGGGCTACGGGGCCTCCCCGCGCACCGCCGTCGAATATTTTCAACGTCTGCGTGCGGTGAACCCCCTGGTCTGCGTCGTCGGACTGGAAATCGATCCCGGCCGGGTGCTGGCGGCGAAGCTGTTGGAGGTCGAGGGGCTTTCCTTCGCCGTCGGTGGTTTCGAGATCCCCACGGACCGCAACCCCCTGCTCATCCGGGCCTTCAATGTCCTGCGTCAATACACCGAGGACGATGTGGCGGCCATCTGGTCTTCGCTGGCCGCCCGGCTGGATCCTGCGGGGCTGCTCATCGAGGGGACCTGCGACGAGATCGGTCGGGTGAGCACCTGGGTGGGCATCTCCCCCGAGGGTCCGCTGACCTTGAGCATCTCGATTCGTTTCGGTGCCGTCCAACGCCCCAGCGAGGTGGCCGAACGCCTGCCGAAGGCGCTGATCCACCGCAACCATCCCGGCGAGCGGGTCCACGATTTCCTGGCCGCGGCCGATGCCGCCTGGCTGGCTACGGCGCCTTGGTCCACGTTCGGGCAGCGGCAACGCTGGATGGCCATGTGCCGGGCCCTGCGGGCGGCGGGCTGGCCGGTCCGTGATGGCCCCTCACGGTGGCGATTGGGCGAATTGACCGTGGACTGGGCGTGTGTGGCCCCGCGGACGGGGTCGTTGGCGCTCCAGGAGCCGGGGCTCTAGTAGTTGTAGTATCCCGGGGCGCCCCTGCCGCCCACGGCAGGCCGCACGTCGGCGAGGTAGACGCAGCTGATACAGGCGGCGATCAATTGCAGGAAACCGGCGCCACCGGGGCCGAGGAAGCTGAAGACGCAGACCACGGCGGCCACGCCGGTCATGCCCATCCAGAAGCCCTTGGTGCGCTTGTTTTCGCGTTCGTAGTTCTGCGCCGGGTGGCGCAGGGCATCGATGAAGGCCCACAGCCCCAGGACCAGGGCCACCAGGCTCAGGGCCTTGAAGAGATAGATCTCGAACAACAATGCGGTTTCCACGTCTGCCAGTCTAGGGGAACCGCAGCCGATCCGTCTTTAGCGCGTGCTCTCCAGCGCGGCGCTCAGATCGTTCCACAAGTCCTCGACGTTCTCGATGCCCGCGCTGAGCCGGATCAGGTTCGCCGGCACGGTATCCGGCTCCCCCGGGTGGCGCCGCCGGCGTTCGGCCAGGGACTCGACCCCGCCCAGGCTCGTGGCCGGGGTCCACAACCGCAGGGCGGCCAGGACCGCCTCGGCGGCCGCTTCTCCCCCGGCGACGGTGAGGCACAGGATCGAGCCGAATCCCTCCATCTGGGCCGCGGCCCGGGTGTGCCCGGGGTCCGCTTCCAACCCGGGGTAGCGCACGGCCTCCACCGCCGGATGGGCGTCGAGGCGGCGGGCCAGCTCCCCGGCGTTGGCCTGGGCGCGTTCGACCCGCAGAGCCATGGTCCGCAAGCCGCGCAGGGTCAGCCAGGTTTCGAAGGGTCCCGGGACCGCCCCGTGCAGCGAACGGTAGGCATGGAGCGTGCTGCGCAGCTCGGCATTGCCGGTGATGACGGCCCCGAGGACGACGTCGGAATGCCCGCCCATGTACTTGGTCGCCGAATGCACCACGACGTCGGCGCCGAGCTCCAGCGGACGCTGCAACAACGGCGTGGAGAAGGTGTTGTCCACGACGCAGAGCACCGAGGCGGCGCGGGCCCCGGCAGCCAGTGCGGCGACGTCGGCGACCTCGAGCATCGGGTTGGTCGGGCTTTCGAGCCAGAGCATGTCGGCGCCCTCGAGCAGGGCCAGGGTGGCTTCGGTGTCCTCGACATCGGCCAACCGGACCTGCAGTCCGATGCGGGCCTGCAGATCGGCCACCAATGACAGCGACCCGTTGTAGCTGTGCCGGGGGATGACGATGGTGCCGTTGCGGGGCAGCAGCGACATGGCCGAGGCGACGGCGGCCATGCCGGAGGCGTAGACCAGCCCGGGCAGCGGGCAGGATTCCAGTTGGGCCAGGGCCTCTTCCAGCGGGTCCCAGGTGGGGTTGGAGAACCGCGCGTACGTCCGCTCCCCCTGGCCCGGGGTCCCGGTGCCCACGAAGGTGGAGGAGAGCACGATCGGTGGATTCACCGGCGCATCGGGTTCGCGCGGGGGCCGTCCTGCGGCGACGACGACGGTATCCGGGGCAAGATCCTGCGGGTGTGAAGTGGGCATGTCAGCATCGTAGACCGCCGGATCGGGCCCCTTCGAAGTCGCGACCGCGTATTACCGGCCCGGGCCGATAGGCTGAACGGGTGAATGAAATGCAGCGCGCGCCCGGAGCCCTGTTCGTCGTCCTCGAAGGCGGCGATGGTGCCGGCAAATCCACCCAGGCCGCCCTGCTGGCCCGCAGGCTCCAGGACGGCGGCCGCGAAGTCGTCCGTACCCGTGAGCCGGGAGGCACCGTCATCGGCGAGGAACTGCGTTCCCTCGTGCTCGAACACGACCGCGGCGAGGTCGATGCCCGCACCGAGGCCCTGATGTTCGCCGCCGCCCGCGCCGCCCATGTCCAGCAGCTCATCCTTCCTGCCCTGGGGCGCGGGGCCACGATCATTTGCGATCGCTTCATCGACTCATCGGTCGCCTATCAGGGGGTCGGACGCGGGTTGGGGGCCGGCGAGGTGCTGCGGCTGAACCGTTGGGCCACCGACGGGCTCCGCCCGGATCTGACCATCCTGCTCGACGTCGATCCGTTGGCCGGCCGGCAACGCCGCACGCAGGGCCACGGGGCCGAGGACCGGCTCGAATCCGAGCCCGACGACTTCCATGCCCGAATCCGTCGAGCCTTCCTGGAGCGGGCCCGGAACGACGACGGCGCCTACGTGGTCCTCGATGCCTCCTTGGAGGTCGAGGACCTGGCCGCCCGCATCGCCACGGCCGTGGACACCGCGATCCAGGCTGCCGGGGCCTCGTCGTGAGCGCCCCCGCCGAACTGACCGGGGTCTGGGCCGACCTGCCGGGACAGGATGCGGCCATCGGCGCCCTGCAGCGGGCCGCGGCCCTGGGCGCCCCCTCCCATGCGTGGCTGTTCACGGGCCCTCCGGGGTCGGGTCGTTCGAATGCCGCCCGGGCCTTTGCCGCTGCCCTGCAATGCGATGCCCCCGATCCGCACGACCGGGGGTGCGGGCAGTGCCACGCCTGCCGCACCGTCATGGCGGGCACCCACCCCGACGTCTCGCTGATCGCCACGGAGAAGGTCAACTACCAGATCGTGGATGTCCGCGAGCTGATCACCCGGGCCCAGGACCGGCCCTCGGCGGGTAAATGGCGGGTCATCATCGTCGAGGACGCCGACCGGATGACCGAACGGACCACCAACGTCCTGCTCAAGTCCATCGAGGAGCCCCCACCGCAGACCGTGTGGATCCTGTGCGCCCCGAGCCCGGCCGACGTGCTGGTGACCATCCGTTCACGCTGCCGACCCATCTCCCTCGGCGTCCCCTCCCGCCAGGCGGTGGCCGAACTGCTGGTCCGCCGCGACGGACTCTCTGCCCACGACGCCGATTTCGCGGCCCGGGTGTCCCAAAGCCATATCGGCATCGCCCGCCGGCTCGCCCGCGATGACGGCGCACGACGGCGCCGCGATCAGACCGTCCGCATGCCCCTGCGGTTGAATTCGGTTTCCGATGCGGTGGTCGCCGCCGGGGAGTTGGTGAAGCTCTCCACCGAGGAGTCCACCGCCTCGGCGGAGGCCCGGGCCCTCGCGGACACCGCCGCCCTGCGCGAAACCCTGGGCCTGGAGGCCGACTCCCCCGTCCCCCCGCAGCTCCGTAGCCAATTCAAGGCCCTCGAAGAGCTCAATAAGCGTCGGGCCAAACGGGGGGTCAACGACTCCCTGGACCGCGCGCTGATCGACCTGACCACCGTCTACCGCGATGTGCTGACCCTGCAGCTGGCCAGCGGGAGCGAACTGGTCAATGACTACCTGTCCCGCGAACTCACGGCGGTGGCCCACCGCACCACCGCCGAAGAAACACTGGCGCGCATCGACTACATCTCCGAGGCCCGCCGTCGCATCACCGCCAACGTCCAACCGCTGCTGGCCATGGAGGCCATGATGGCCGGGCTGCTGCCGGCCAGGAACCAAGGAGACACCACCGCATGATTCCCACCCGACGACGGCTGCGCTGGGCGGCCGCTGCGGCCGCCTCGTTGTTGCTCCTGACCGCCTGCAGCAGCCAACCCGCCGACGACGCCGCGCAGCAGTCCGAGGCGGCCATGCCTTCGGCTCCGGCGGACCTGGGGAAGTACTACTCCCAGGACGTGGACTGGACGAGTTGTTCAACACAGTTCGAATGCGCCGAGGTGGAAGTGCCCCTGGACTACGAGCAGCCGGATCAGAAGTCCATCGACCTCTCCGTCATCAAGCTCAAGGCCAGCGGGAAGAAGCAGGGGACCCTGCTGGTGAACCCCGGCGGCCCCGGCGGCTCCGGGGTGGATCTGGTCGAGGATGCCGGGACGTTGATCTTCTCCGCGGATCTGCGCTCCGGCTACGACCTGGTGGGCTTCGACCCCCGCGGGGTCAGCCGGTCGGCGCCGGTGAGCTGCCGGACCGATGCCCAGCGCGATGCCGATCGCACCCTGGAGATCGACCCCGACACCAAGGCCGGGTTGAAGGAGCTCGAGGAGGAAAGCAAGGAGTACGCCCGGGATTGTGCCGAACGCTCCGGTGCGTCCTTGGGCCATGTCGACACGATCAGCTCCGCGAAGGACCTGGACATCCTGCGGGCCATCAGCGATGCCCCGAAGTTGGACTACCTGGGCTTCTCCTACGGAACGAAGCTCGGTGCCACCTACGCCGATCTCTTCCCCTCCCACGTCGGGCACATGGTCCTGGATGGGGCGATGGACCCTTCGCTGACCAACGAGGAAGTCACCCTGGGCCAGGCTGAAGCCTTCGAGAAGGCGATCACCAGCTACCTCGAGGAGTGCCTCCGCACGCAGGACTGCCCCTTCGACGGGGATGTCGACCAGGCCCGCGACCAGCTCCGGGACCTCTTCGATTCCGTCGAGGAGTATCCGTTGACCGCCGAGGACGGGCGGGAGGTCGGCATCAACGACTTCGTCAGCGGCTTCCTGGTGGCCTTCTACGAGGACGCGTACTGGCCGCAACTGACCGACGCGCTGAACTCCGCGGTGGCGGGGAACCCCACCGCGATGCTCGAGTTGGCGGATATGAGTGCCAGCCGCAACGAGGACGGCTCCTACACCGGCAATGCCGAAGCCGCATTCACCGCGATCAACTGCCTGGACTACCAGGTGGACACGAGCATCGACGGACAGCGCCAGGACGAGAAGGACCTCATCGAGGCCTCCCCGACGATCGGCAAATACCTGGCCTTCGGCGGTTTGGCCTGCAAGGACTGGAAGTTCGAACCCACCGGGGAGGCCGCCCCGGTCTCGGCGCCCGACGCCGCCCCGATCGTCGTCATCGGCACCACCGGCGACCCGGCCACCCCCTACCAGTGGTCCAAGGCGCTGAACCAGCAACTCGACTCCTCCGTGCTGGTGACCTTCGATGGCCGCGGGCACACCGCCTACGGTCGCAGCAACGAGTGCATCGGCGACGCCGTCGACGACTATTTCCTGGACTCCATCGTCCCCGAGGATGGTTTGAAGTGCTGACGAAGAGGCCGGCGGCAGCGCCCGTTTTGACCGCTGGCGAAATGCTCCTATAAACTATCGGCTGGTGGCCCTCCAGGCCACCGTGCCTCCTTAGCTCAGTCGGTAGAGCGTTTCACTCGTAATGAAAAGGTCGCCAGTTCGATTCTGGCAGGGGGCTCCACCACGAAGAACGCCATATGCCTTGACCACCCAAGGAAATGGCGTTTTTTCATGCGTTGGTTGACCGCGCGAACCTCCCGGGCCCTGATCGATGGGCCCACCCGGGCCTGCTTCTACCGAAAGTTGCTGCCGGGGCCTGGCCCGCCGGATGTTTCCCATTCGGGCTCCTGCTCGTTCCGTCGCGTGGTGCGGATCGCCAGGACGATGCTGAGCAGCACGGAAATACCGATGGAAACGAGCAGACGGTGTGCCGTCGTCAGATCCGTGTAGACGTCCAAAATGATGTTGGATCCCACCGCGGTCAACGCGACCATGATTCCGTTTCGAGTCTCCTTCATGCACCCCAGCATGGCAGGGAAACGCCCTGACATGGGCAGTTACCCCGAATCACTCCACATCATGGATCCCTACGGAGCATCCCGTGACAGTGTTCACTCCCCCGGCACGGGCGGTGAGGGTGGGCGCCGACCGCTCGCAGGCGTCCCTAGTTCATGGGCCGGTAGGTGGTGTCGTCTTCGTGGAGTTCGAAGATTTTCGGCGCCCCCTCCTCCCCGGCCACGGCCTCCATGAACATCCGGCCCAGGTTGCCCGTGAGCGAGACGATGTACTGCCGGTCCCGCCCCAGATGGTCGAACACGGTGCTCATCATGTCCTTGGCGATACCGTGCTTGCGGTATTCGGGGGCGACGATGAAGTCGCCCAGATAGGTCAGCCGGGAATCCTCTTCCCAGCTCCGGTAGGCGGCTTCCCCGACGTTCGTGCCGTCTTCGGTGAAGGCTGCCAACCAGCCCGATGATTCTGTTGGTGGGTCGCCGACCCAGCGGATGCTAATCGTCGTCATCCCTACATCTTGGCAGGTTGTGGCTCCTCCGCAATACCGTAGACTTCGACATTTCTTCCGGAAGCCTCCATCCGGGCCGGCCGCGGGAAGCACGGTCTTCCAGTTCGGCCTCCCCCCGATACGGTGCGGCCGGCACGGGCCAGTGGCAGCTCTGCGATCGGTTGGTCCTGCCCGCTGGGTTCAGCGGGGCACCGCGGCCCTGGGGGGTTGTTCATTGGCCGGTATCGACGCCCCTGGCATCGAAGGCTGTGAGTTGAAACACCTTTCAAAAAATCGATTGGCTTTGAGGCCGATGTTGGCCTAATATGTCGCTTCCTACCACACGAAATACCAGGAGTACCGCATGGCTGTCGACTACGACGAAGTCCGCCCCGATGTCGCTGAACGAAGCGAAGAAACCCTCAAGCAGGTCAAGGCGATGGACGCGCCGAACCAGAAGACTGCCGTCCAGCAATTGGACGAGGACGAGCCGCTTGATGGCGGTGAACTGCCCGGAGCCATCATTGATGACGAGTTGGTCGTCCAGGTCCGGCCGCAGGGCCAGGACGAGTTCACGTGCGGCGAGTGCTTCCTGGTGCGCTACCGCTCGCAGCTGTCCCGCGAAAAGAACGGCGTGAAGATCTGCCGCGAATGCGACGGCTGATCAGCCCCGACCCATCGTCGCCTTGCACAGGAAAGGCCCGTCACCCCACGGTGACGGGCCTTTCCTGTTTCAGGGGTGGATCCGAGCGGTTACTCGAAATCGCTCTCTGCGGGGTCCGGGCCGATACGCCCTTCCTCGCCCCGATCCAGTCCGTTGATCGCGGCGATGTCCTCCTCGTCCAGCGTCACGCCCAGGGACTCCCAGTTCTCCACGATCCGTGACGGGGTCTCCGACTTGGGGATCACCACGAGTCCGAGCGCCAGATGCCAGGCGATCACGATCTGGGCGGGGGTGGCGTCGTGCTTGACGGCGATATCGGTCAGCACCTGGTGCCCGAGCAGTTCCGAGCCCTGGCCCAGCGGGGACCACGACTGGTGGAGGATGCCCCGGGAGGCCTCGTATTGACGCAGTGCGGTCTGGGGGAAGAACGGGTGGGTCTCCACCTGGTGGATGGCCGGGACCACCCCGGTGGCATCCTCGAGCTCCTGCAACGCCTCGGCGGTGAAGTTGCAGACGCCGATGGACCCCACGCGACCTGACTTCTGCAACTCGATCAGGGCCTTCCACGTGTCGACGTGCTTGCCCTGCTTCGGCTGCAGCCAGTGGATGAGGAAGAGGTCGACGAAGTCCATCCCCATGCGCTCCAACGACGCGTCGAAGGCGTCGAGGGTCTGCTGGTAGCCCTGGTCGGCGTTCCAGACCTTGGTGGTGACGAACAGCTCGGACCGGTCCAGGCCGGAGGTGGCAACGGCGCGGCCCACCCCTGCCTCGTTGCCGTAGATGCGGGCGGTATCCACATGGCGGTATCCGGCGTCGAAGGCCAGGGAGACGACCTTCTCCGCGACGTCGTCCTTCACCTTCCAGACCCCGTAGCCGAGCTGGGGGATGGTCCTGCCATCGTTGAACGTGAGTTTCGGTGATTCGTAGGTGGTCATCGGCCCATCCTGCCACCGCCATCCGCGGGGGAGGGAAGCGTGCCTCGGCTCTCCGCGTTCGGCGAACGCCCGGCCTCAACCGGCGTCGGCGAGCGCCTCTTCGGCGAGGCGGACCCCCTCGACCACCAGATCGGCACGGAAGGCCACGTTCTCCAGACCCGCGGAGTTGTATCCCCACCGTTCCCCATCCAGTCGCGACATGGCGGCGGCTTGGGCTGCCGCCGCCAGGTCGTTGGCCGCCTTGGACAGGGCCCGGTGGACCGAGGCATGGCTTCCCGGGATGTCCTGTCCGGTGCTGGGCCGCTGGGTCTGGGCTGCCATGCATACGGCGCGGACCCTCGGTTGCAGGTCCGCCAGGTGGTTGGCGATCATCACCAGGGCATTGTGCAGGTCATCGGCTTCGATGCCTTCGAGGACCTGGTGGAAACGGTCCAGTCCCCGCCCGAAACGGTCGTTGGCCCGACGCCAGACACCATCGCCGAGCTCCTGGTCATCGCGGCGGGCACCGCGCATCCGAGCAACCCATCCCATGCTCAGAGGTACTGTCCCGGTCCGCCGTCGGTGTCCTCGTCCGGCGCCTCCCCGGCGCCCGGCCGGCCCGGGGCCACCCGTTCGGGTTCCCCGCGTTCGTTGATGACGATGCCGGGGGCCACCGGGGTCCCCGGCGGCAGCTCGCGCAGCTGGATGCGCCGGGCCAGCTGTTCGCTGGCGACCTGTTGGGCGGCCAGAGCGGTCTGGATCCCGTGGAAGACCCCCTCGAGCCAGCCCACCAGTTGCGCCTGGGCGATGCGCAATTCGGCTTCGGTGGGGGTCTGGTCCTCGGTGAAGGGCAGGCGGATCCGGTGGAGTTCCCCGACCAGTTCGGCGGAGAGCCCGGATTCGAGTTCGGCGACCGAGCGTTCATGGATATCCGCCAGGGTGGCCCTGGCGCCGTCGTCGAGCGGGGCGGTCCTGACCTCTTCGAGGAGCTGCTTGATCATCGAACCGATGCGCATGACCTTCGCTGGTTCCTCCACCAGCCCCTGGACCCTGAAGGAAGACGGGGCGGCGTCCGTCCCGGCCCCGTCGGCCGGGGCGGGCGGAGACTGCGGCTTCTCGTGTTCGTTCATGCTTCCATCTTGCCACGACGCGCTCGGGCCCGTCCCGGTCCCCCGGGCGGCCCTAGACGGTCAGCAGGATCTTGCCGCGGTGTTCCCCGGAGTCGAAGTATTCGTGGGCGGCGGCTGCTTCGGCCAACGGGAACGTCTTCTCCACCACCGGACGGACCGTACCCTCCTCGACCAGCGGCCAGACCCCGGTCCGCACCCCCTCCACGACCCGGCCCTTGGCCTGAAGGCTGCGGGCCCGCAGGGTGGTGCCGATGACGCGCAGGCGTCGGGTCATCAGCCGGGCCAGGTTGAGCTCGGCCTTGGCCCCGCCCTGCAGGGCGATGACCACCAGCCGGCCGTCGGGGGCGAGGACCTCCAGATTCCGTGCGAGGTACTTCGCTCCCATGATGTCCAGGACGACGTCGGCCCCGTGGCCATCGCTGATCGTGCGCATCCGTTCGACGAAGTCCTCCTCGCGGTAGTTGATCCCGTCCACGGCACCGAACCCCCGGCAGTAGTCGATCTTCCCGGCACTGCCGGCGGTGACCACCACCTGGGCGCCGTAGGCGGTGGCGAGCTGGGTGGCCATGGTGCCGATGCCCCCGGCCCCACCGTGGATCAGGGCCCACTGCCCCGCGGACAGCCCGGCCTCCATGAACAGGTTCGACCACACGGTCGACGCCACCTCCGGCAGCCCGGCGGCTTCGACCAATCCGATGCCCGGCGGGACCGGCAGGACCTGGACGGCCGGGACCGCGACGTACTCGGCGTACCCGCCGCCGGCCAGCAGCGCACAGACACGGTCACCGGCGTCGTACCCCTCCACATCGGGGCCGCTGGCGGCGATGGTTCCCGAAACCTCCAGGCCAGGGACGTCGGAGGCCCCCTCCGGCGGCGGGTAGTTTCCCTGCCGTTGGGCGACATCGGCGCGGTTCAGGCCGGCCGCGGCGACCCGGATCAGCACTTCCCCGGCCCCCGGGGTCGGGACCGGGCGTTCGGCCAGGCGGATGACCTCGCTGCCCCCGGGTCCGGAATACTCCACGGCGCGCATGGTGGTGGGCAGATCGGCTGCAGTGTTCGGGCTCAATGGCTGGATCCCTTCAACATGGAAATCGGTGTCCACCCCGAGCCTATCGCCCACGGTTTTCCTGCCCGGGGCCGCTCGCGTATAGTTCTCATGTCTGGAAGGTTGTCCGAGCGGCCTATGGAGCTGGTCTTGAAAACCAGTGTGCGGCAACCCCGCACCAAGGGTTCAAATCCCTTACCTTCCGCGTCGAGGCAGGGAAGCCGGTCCATCATGGACCGGCTTCCCTGCCGTCGTTGACGCCCGGAACTCAGATCCGGGCGGCCATCCTCAGCACCTCGGAAGCCACGGCATCCGCATCCCCCAGCGTCCGGGCCCCTTCGGTGAAACCGGCGCCGGCTTCCGCGGCGATCGCGGTCCCCCATTGCACGCTGGACAGTTGCAGCCCCAACACGAAGATCCCGCGGTGGGCGATCCCTGCCTGGTCGACGAGCCGGTAGGGCTGTCCGACGACGTCGAGCCCCGACCCGTACACCCCCTCGCCTTCGGGGTTGAGCATCAGGCGGGGCCGGGCCATCCCCTCGGCCCACAACTGTTCCAGCAGGGGCGAGGCGCTCTGGGCGACCCGGTTGGCGGGCATCATCGCCTCGACCATGTACCGGGCGGTGATCGGTTCGTCCTGCACCCACGGTGAGGAGGCGGCAAAGCAGGCGGCCTCCTCGTCCAACGAGAACACCGGGTCGGGGCCGATGAACTGCACGATGCCGGCACGCGCCAACGCCGCCAGTTCCTCGATCCGTTGCAGGGGCGGACCACTGGCCAGTCCTTCGACCAGGGGTTCGAACCAGCGGCCGAGCTCGTCGAGCCGGCTGGCATCATCGACCATCCCCTCGGCGACGAGTCGTTTGATGATCCCACGGCCGGCATTCAACGCACCGATCGCCATCTTCAACGGGTCCTCCTCCCCGCGGGCCGAGGTTTCGGCGTCGTGTTCCAGATAGGCCAGCACCGCCCCCTGGTAGGCGGAGTGGCCCACGAATCCCCGGTCGGCGAAGGGGTGCCCCAGTCCGGCGACGTCGAGCCAGCGGACCCCGGGGGCCGCCCGTTCGACGAGTTCGCGGGCCACCGTGCGCCAGACTTCCTGGCCGTTCACATGCGGGGCGTCGAGGATCTCGTCGAGTTCGGCAAGGAAGGGGCCGGGCTCCTCGAACAGTTCGGGTGAGACGCGGGCCAGCGTCGCATAGTAGGTATGCAGCACGTCGCGGTGCAGCAGCGGCCAGACATGGGCGTTGAAACCGACCTTGCCCCTCGGTTCGCCCGGCGCCCCGTCGGCGGCGAGGGCATGGACGGCCTCGAAGCTCAGATGGCGCAGGGACACCGAGGCCGGAAGATAGGAGTCGATGCACGCCTTCGCGCGGTAGGGGGCCCCGCGTCGCGAGGCGGCATGCAGGATTGGTTCGCTGCCGCTGCCCCGGTATTCGAGGGCATGGCCCGGGCCGTCACCGGTGGAAACATAGGATCCGCCGCGGCCGACGGTCATCGCGGTCATCGCATCGAAGAAGTTCAGCCCGAGCCCACGCACCAGCACCGGTTCCCCGGCCGGGTAGAGCCCCCAATCCACGTCGGCAGGCACATTCGGGCCTTGGTAGTGCAAACCCACGGCGGTGGCGCGTTCCCCGGCGGTGCGCTGCAGCGGGTTCGGGTGCGCCGGAACATGTCCGACGGCGAGCACAACGGCTTCGGCCACCAGCTCGGTCACTGCGGGCCCCGACCCCGCTCCCCCGTCCAGGGTCAGGCGGTAGCCGTTGGCTTCGCGGCGGAGGCAGGTGGCTTCGGCACGGATCACGGTGAATGAGGCGACGGCCGGATGGGCCTGGAGCCGGGCCCGTACCCGGCAGAACACATGGCGCAGGTACCTCCCGTAGATCGCCCGGCTCGGGAATCCGCTGGCGGACAGTCCAGCCAGTTCGGCCCGTTCCGCCGGATCCAGGTCGGCGCCGTCGCCGCCCCCGACCCGGAATTCCTCGAACGTCAGTCCCGCCGCGTTCCCGGTCCCGCGTGGCGGGGCGACCGTGGGGTAGAGCGCCGGGGTGTTCATCAAGTAGTAGCGCGGCTGTTCGGGGGCCCAGACGTGCCCGGGCCCGGGTTCGCAAGGGTCCACGACCGTGATCTCCAGGCTCCGGGCCGGAGGCGTGTCCTCGGCTCCGCGCCGCTGGTCGGCGGCTTCAAGCCGGGCCAACACCCGTTCCAGGGTCGAGGTCCCGCGGGGTCCGGAACCGACGATCACCAGGGTGAACGGGGGTGCTGCCACGTGCTGCTCCTTCGCTTCGGCCGTGCGGATGCCCCGCCTGCTTCCCCGCCGATCCGCAGGAGGCCGGGGTTCCCAGCGTACCGCCCGGCCGGGCGGCCACTCGTAGACTGGGGGCCATGGACAGCACCTCAGCAGCCCCGATGGCGGGGCCGACCACTGATTCCGAGACCGACGACCGCTTTGCCTGGCTGGAGGAGATCCACGGGGAAACGGCCCTGGACTGGGTGAGGGCCCGCAATGCCGCGACCGGGAGCATGCTGCACGATCAGGCCTACCAGAGGCTGGAATCCTCGGTGCTGGAGGTCCTGGATGCGCAGGATCGGATCCCGATGGCCACCAAACGCGGGAGCTACTACTACAACTTCTGGCGCGATGCCTCCCACCCGAAGGGCCTGTGGCGGCGGACCACCTGGCAGTCCTACGCCAGTGAAGACCCCGACTGGCAGATCCTGCTCGACGTCGATGCCCTGGCCGCTGCGGAAGGCACCGACTGGGTCTTCGCCGGCGCGGCGCTGCTGCGTCCCGAGACCGGCGGGGACTACCACCGCGCCCTGCTGCGCCTGTCCCCCGATGGCGGGGATGCCGTGGAAGTGCGTGAATTCGATCTGCAGGCCGCCCGGTTCGTCCCCGACGGGTTCTCGCTGCCGGTCGGGAAGACCCAGGTCAGCTGGGACGGCCCCGACGCCTGGTACGTGGCCACCGGGTTCGGCGCGGATTCGCTGACCCGTTCGGGCTATGCTCGCACCGTCCGCCGGGTCGAACGCGGCATGGACCCCGCGCAGGCCCTGGAGGTCTTCGCCGTCGAGGCCTCCCATGTGATGGCCCATGTCTCGGTGGACCAGACCCCCGGCTACCGGCATGTCACCGCCACCGACGTCATCGATTTCTTCAACACCTCCACCTCGATCCTGCGCGAGGGGCACTGGGTGCCGATCGAGGCCCCCACCCATGTGCGGATCGGACTGCACCGCCAATGGGTGATGTTCAGCCCACAGCAGGATTGGGAGCTCGACGGCCAGGCCCTTCCCTCCGGTTGCCTGGCCGTGGCCGATCTGGACGCCTTCCTGTCCGGGGACCGCACCGTGACCCGGGTCTTCACCCCGGATGCCGACACCTCGTTGCAGTCCTCCTCCTTCACCGCCGACCACCTGTTGCTGACCGTGCTGCATCACGTCTCCTCGAAGATCCTGGTGGCGGATCCGGCCGATGGCTGGCGGTTGCGTCCCCTCGAGGTCGGCGGGGAGGAACACCAGGACCTGTCCATCGGGCCGGTCGACGACGAGGACCCGGAGACGGCGAACGACTACTGGTTGGTCTCCACCGGGTTCCTGACCCCGGCCACCCTGTCGCGCGGGACCATCGGTGCGGGGCTCCCGCAAACGGTCAAGTCCTCCCCGGCCCGCTTCGACGCGACCGGTCTGGAGGTCCAGCAGCACTTCGCAACCAGCGACGACGGAACGGCGGTCCCCTACTTCCAGGTCGGCCCGGCGGATCTGGTCCACGACGGGGCCAACCCGGTGTTGATGAACGGCTACGGCGGATTCGAAACCAGCCTGACGCCGTCGTACTCCGGGGTGGTGGGCCGTGCCTGGCTCCGCCGCGGTTCCGCCCCCGGCCGGGACGGGGTCTACGTGCTGGCCAACATCCGCGGCGGCGGCGAATACGGTCCCGCCTGGCATCGGGCGGCACTGCGGGAGAACCGGCCGCGGGCATACGAGGACTTCGCGGCCATCGCCCGGGACCTGGTGCGCCGCGGGATCACCCGCCCCGACCATCTGGCGGCCACCGGACGCAGCAACGGCGGCCTGCTGGTGGGGAACATGCTCACCGTTCATCCCGAACTCTTCGGGGCGATCTCCTGCGGCGTTCCGCTGTTGGACATGCGCCGCTACACCCGGCTCTCGGCCGGGCATTCGTGGATCGCCGAATACGGGGACCCGGATCTCCCCGAGGAGTGGGAATTCATCCGCGGGTTCTCCCCCTACCATCTGCTCGATGAGGCCCTGGAGGCCGGGAAGACCTTCCCCGCCACGCTTTTCTGGAGTGCCACCAGTGACGACCGGGTGGGACCGGTGCAGGCGCGCAAGATGGCCGCGAAGATGCTCGAGGCGAAGGTTCCTCGGATCTGGTACAGCGAGTCGCTGGAGGGCGGCCATGCCGGGGCCTCGGACAACCGTCAGAGCGCCCGGATGCTGGCGACCAGCTACGAATTCCTGTGGCGGTCGGTGAACCGGGAGGCATTTTGAATTTGGGGGCCACTGTTCGGTAGTCTTGGGGGGCTGCCACGGCAGCGCTGGAGACGTGCCAGAGCGGCCGAATGGACTTCACTGCTAATGAAGGGTCGGGGTTAAACTCGACCGGGGGTTCAAATCCCCCCGTCTCCGCTGAAAAACCCCTACCCAGGTAGGGGTTTTTTTGTGCCTACTTCTTTCCGAAGGCCGTCAGCAGTTGTTCGACCATCTCGGCGGGAAGACCCGTATGCCGGTGGACGATCTCCGCGGCCTGCCCCAGTTCCCCGGCCCGGACGAAACCCAGGAAACGGTCCTTGTCCTCCCCCGGGAGGTCGCTGGCACTGAATTGCACGTGGCCTTCGGGGCCGTCCCCCTCGAAGCTGAAGTCCGCGATATCCTCACCCATCGATGCCGGATCCCCATCGACGGGGGCCGTGTCCAACAGTTCCCTGATGGAATCCCGGTCCAGGCCCGAGAACTTGGCCAACAGGTCGGCGGCACCGTCGAGGTCATGGTCCCGCAGCAGCGACTGGAACTGGTCGAATTCCGCCGGGGGAAGCTCATCGGTGCCGAATTCGCGTTTGACGCCGTCTTCTTCAGCGGAGATCCGGAAGTTGGAGGTCTTGCGGCTGGCCCCGCTACCGAATTTCTCGGTCCATTCCTCCGGGATGGTGAAATCGTCGAGGTCCTGGCCCGGGGCGGGATCCGCCAGCGGGGCGGCAGCGGCATCCGCCGCGGGCTCCGGTACCGGTGCCTCGGCGTCGACCGCTTCTCCGGCCACCGGATCGGTGGCCGGCTCGGTGGCCGGACCGCCGGATGGTTCGCTCTCGCCGTTCCCCTCCGGGGGCTCGGTCTGGGGCCCCGGCCCCTGCGGGGCGATCCGCGGGCCGCCCTCCTGATGGACCTGCGGGTGGGCTTCGAGGCTGCGCACGGCGATGATGCTGGCCTTGACCCCAACACCTGTGGCGGCACGGTAGGCCTGCACGGCGCCCATGAAGTTGCCCTGGGCGAGTTGGCGGTACACATCGCGATGGGCTTCAGCCCCCAGCTGCCCGGCGGCCTCGCGTGCCGATTCGGGCCCGACGGAGCCGTTGACCTCCGCAGAGGTCTTCCGACGCAGTCGAGTGACCCACCACCAACCGGCGGCAAGGACCAGCAAGGGGACCAGAACCCATAACAACAACTCCATGCCCCAAGTCTAGGGCGTGGGTCCAATCCCTAGGCGGAGACCGCCAGGACGAAGGGCAGGACGGCGTCGGCCCCTGCCTCGCGCAACACCCGGGTGGCCTCGGTGATGGTCCACCGGCTATCGACGTAGTCGTCGATGAGCAGGACCGGGCCGTCCAGTGCCGCCAGTTCCCCGGCGAGTTCGTCCCCGACGGCAAACTGCCCCCAGACGGCGGCGAGCCGGAAGGCACTGTTGCCTCCCGAAGCCCCCCGAGGTCCGCCGTGCGGATAATCCAGGGCCCCGAGATAGGGAAGCCTGCCGATTCCGGCGATCCCGCGGGCGAAGGAGCCGACGAGTTCAGCGCGGGTGCGTGAGGGCAGGCTGACCACCGCCACCGGCCGTTCGGCCCAATCCCATTCGGAGAGCACCTGCACGCAGGCGCGCAGCATCGCGTCCTCGATGGCTGCGTCGGGGGCCTCGTCGACGGGGGTCGAGAGCAGGGTCCGCAATTTGGCCCCCCAGCCCAGATCGGTCAGCCGGGCCAGGGCCCGGCCGGGACGGGCCTGGTCCGCGGGCTTGATCTTTCCCTTCAGCGGGACCCCGAGGCGGTCCATGCCGCCGGGCCACATCGCCCGGGGATCGACCTGGACCCCCACCCGGCCCAGGGCCGCCTGGGAGCGGTCCCGGGCCTCGTCACCGATCGAGTCCTGGTACCAGGGGCCCGCGCAGTTGTCGCAGCGGCCGCAGGGTGCCGCCGCAGGGTCGTCCAGGACGCGGGAGAGGAACTCCATCCGGCACCCGGTGGTGCGTTCGTACTCCAACATCGAATTCTGTTCGTCCACGCGGGCGGCGGCGACCCGGGCATACCGGGCGGCGTCGTACGCCCAGGGTTCGCGGGTGCGCGCCCATCCCCCGGCGACCCGTTCGACGGCCCCGTCCACGGCCAGGACCTTGAGCAGCAGTTCCAGCGGGGAACGGCGCAGGTTCACCCGGGCCTCCAGGGCCGGGACCGAGACCGCCGTTCCGGCCGCCTCCAATTCGGACAACACGGCATGGGCCCGTTCCTCGTCCGGCATGGAGGAGGTGGCGAAGTACCGCCAGATCTCCCGGTCCTCCGGCCCCGGCAGCAACAGCACATCGGCGTTGTCGGTTCCACGGCCGGCACGACCGACCTGCTGGTAGTAGGCGACCGGGGAACTGGGGGCGCCCACGTGGACGACGAATCCGAGGTCGGGTTTGTCGAAGCCCATCCCCAGCGCACTGGTGGCGATCAGCGCCTTGACCTGGTTCTCCTTCAGCGCCTGTTCGGAGGCGGCGCGTTCCTCCGGGTCGGTCCGCCCGGTATAGGAGCGCACGTCGTGCCCCGCCTCCCGGAGCAGTCGGGTGATGTCCTCGGCCGCCGAGACGGTCAGGGTGTAGATGATGCCGCTGCCGGGCAGATCGGCCAGATGGGTCAGCAACCAGGCCAGTTGCGAACGCGGGCTCGGCAACCGCAGGACCCCGAGCCGCAGCGATTTGCGGGCCAACGGTCCGCGCAGGGTGAAGACCTCCGCGCCTCCGACGGCCAGCTGTTCCTGCACGTCGTGGACCACCCGTTCGTTGGCCGTCGCGGTGGTGGCCAGCACCGGCACGTTTCCCGGAAGGGCGGCGATGAGATCGCGGATCCGCCGGTAGTCGGGCCGGAAGTCATGGCCCCAGTCGGAGATGCAGTGGGCTTCGTCGATCACCAGCAGGCCCATCCGGCGGATCAGTTCGGGGAGCTGCTGTTCGCGGAAGGAAGGGTTGTTCAGCCGTTCGGGCGAGACCAGCAGGACGTCGACTTCATCGGCTTCGAGCTTGGCGATGACCTCCTGCCATTGGACCGCGTTGGCCGAGTTGATCGCTTCGGCCCGCACCCCGGCCCGCGCCGCGGCGGCGACCTGGTCGCGCATCAGGGCCAGCAGCGGGGAGACGATCAGCGTCGGCCCCGCGCCGCGGGCACGCAGCAGCAGGCTGGCCACGAAATACACCGCGGATTTGCCCCAGCCGGTGCGCTGGACCACCAGGGCCCGACGGCCGCCCTCGACGAGGGCCTCGATCGCTTCGAACTGCCCCTCGTGGAATCGGGCCCCGTCGTTTCCGACCAGCCGGCGCAGGACCGCAGTGGCGTCGTCATGCAATTGTGAGTTCCGCGTTTCAACCATGGACCCAGTATCCCAGCGACCACCCACGCATGGGCACCGACCCGGTGGAGTGGTTGGATGATCGCGTGGATACGCCCCGAACGGCTAAGCTCGACCCCGTGAGCAGCGAGATTGATCTTTCCCTTTCCTTCAAGGCCTACGACGTCCGCGGCATCGTCGGCGAAACCATCAATGAGGAGATCGTCGAGGCCGTGGGCGCCGCCTTCGTCGACGTCCTGTCCCTGGCCGGCAAACAGGTCCTCGTCGGCGGTGACATGCGCCCCTCCTCCCCCGCCTTCAGCGCCGCCTTCGCCCGCGGGGCCTCCTACCGCGGGGCCGAGGTCTGCCTGCTCGGGTTGATCTCCACCGATGAGCTCTACTTCGCCTGCGGCCAACTCGATGCCGCCGGCGTCGTGTTCACCGCCAGCCACAACCCCGCGGCCTATAACGGCATGAAGATGGCCCAGGCCGGTGCCGTGCCGGTCTCCTCGGATACGGGCCTGTATGAGATCCGCGATCTGGCCCAGACCTACCTCGCCGAAGGCCTGCCGGTCTCCGGGGACGCGCCCCAGGGGGACATCAGCACCCGGGACGTGCTGGAGGACTACGCCGCCTACCTGCGCTCCCTGGTCGACCTCTCGGGCATCCGCCCGCTGAAGGTCGTCGTCGACGCCGCCAACGGGATGGCCGGCATGACCACTCCCGCGGTCCTGGGCGATGACCTGTTGCCGGCCCTTCCACTGGAGATCGTGCCGCTGTATTTCGAATTGGACGGGACCTTCCCCAACCACCCGGCGAACCCGCTGGAACCGGAGAACCTCAAGGACCTGCAGGCCGCCGTCCTCGAACACGGCGCCGATATCGGTCTGGCCTTCGACGGCGACGCGGATCGCTGCTTCGTCATCGACGAAGCAGGTCTGCCGGTGTCCCCCTCGGCGGTGACCGCATTGGTGGCCCGACGTGAAATCGCCCGGGCGCAGGCCGCCGGCGAGCAGACCCCGGTGATCATCCACAACCTCATCACCTCCCGCGCGGTCCCCGAACTGGTGGAACACGACGGCGGACGGCCGGTGGTCACCCGGGTGGGCCACTCCTTCATCAAGGCGGTCATGGCCGCCGAGGGGGCCGTCTTCGGTGGCGAACACAGCGCCCACTACTACTTCCGCGATTTCTACAACGCGGACACCGGCATGCTCGCCGCGATGCATGTGCTGGCCGCCCTCGGCTCCCAGGACCGTGCCCTGGGAGATCTGGCCGCCGAATACGAACCGTATTTCTCCTCGGGCGAGATCAACTCCGAGGTCGAGGACAAGGACGCGGCCGTGGCCCGGGTGCTGGAGAGCTTTTCGACCCCGGAGACGGTGGTCGATAGGCTGGACGGCACCACGGTGAAGGCCACGGACGGATCCTTCTGGTTCAACCTCCGCCCCTCCAACACCGAACCCTTCCTCCGTTATAACGGGGAAGCCGTAGACACCCCGACCATGGAACGCGTCCGCGACGCGGTCCTCACCCTTGTCAGGAGCAATGCATGAGCGAAAACCCCACGGAAAACCGGCTGGCCGAACTCGGTGAGGCCGCCCACCAGGACCTGAACAAGGTGCTCGGCACCGCCTTGGGCGTCGCCCGCGAACAGCTTGAAACCAACGGGGTCTTCCTGCCCTTCGCCATCGGCCTGGAGCCCGACGGCGAGGCCGAAGGGGAACTGCGCCTGCTGGCGGTCCAACCCGATGAGGACGACGAGGATCCCGAAGCGGATATCGATGCCGAAGTCATGATGGATGACCTGGTCACCTTGCTGATCGGTCAGCGTGAGAACTTCGTGGCCGTGGCCCTGGTCTCCGATGTGACCCTGCTGCAGGAGGATGTCGACGCCGTCCATGCCCTAGCGGAGCACAGCCTCGGCGGGGCAGTGGCCATCATCCAGCCCTATGCCTCCCCCGCCGCCGAAGGCAGCGAGTGGACCTTCCAGGAGCCCACCCCCGAACCAGCTGATTTGAGGATCTGGGCCTGATCCGTGGGGACCGGGCGTCGACATCATGAAGATCAACGCCTTTTCCGATGTGTGCCTGCGCATCCTGATGCTGCTCGCCGCCCGGTCCGATCCCCTGCTGAGGACCCGGGAGATCGCCGAGGCGATCGACATCCCCTACAACCAGGTCTCCAAGGCCGTGCACAAGCTCGGCCAGTTGAAACACATCGACGTCAAACGCGGGCGCACCGGTGGCGTGCAGATCAACGAATCGGGGCTGTCCCTCGGCGCCGGCACGTTGCTGCGCAGCCTCGAGGGGCAGGGCGATCTCGCCCAGTGCACCACCGACGACGGCACGGCCGCCTGCCCATTGATCGCCGGTTGCCGGCTCCGCACAGCCCTGGCGCGCGCCCAGGAGGCCTTCTACCAGGAGCTGGACCACTGGTCGATCCGCGATCTGGCGTCCTCCCCGGCGCTGGTCCCCCTTCCTTTTCCCATCTCGCGATAGCCGATTTGCCCCAGTTTTCTACAAGGTGTAGAAATGTATCATAATACTTGCGGATCAGACGCAAGTAATTCGACCTCGAGGAGATTCGATGCTCTCAGAAACGTCCCGCCCCGTCGTCCAGGCGACACTTCCCGTGATTGGCGAACGGATCGGTGAGATCACCAAGAAGTTCTATGCCGGGATGTTTGCGGCACGTCCTGAACTCCTGGACGGCTTGTTCAGTCGCGCCAACCAGAAGAACGGAGCCCAGCAACAGGCCCTGGCCGGCAGCATTGCCGCCTTCGCCTCCCACCTGATCGAACACCCCGAATCGCTGCCCGAATCAGTGCTGTCCCGCATCGCCCATAAGCACACGTCGCTGGGCATCCAGCCCGACCAGTACCAGATCGTCTTCGACCACCTGTTCGCGGCCATCGCCGAGGATCTGGGCGAAGCAGCCACCGAAGAGGTCGTCGCCGCCTGGTCCGAGGTCTACTGGCTGATGGCCGACGCCCTGGTCAAGATCGAAAAGGGCCTCTACGCCGAACAGGCCAACGACCGGATCTACGCCCCATGGAAGGTCACCTCCACGGAGGCTTCCGGCCAGGATTGCATGACGTTCCGCTTCGAGCCGGCCGATGACACCGCCGTCACGGTGGCCAAGCCCGGCCAGTTCGTGAGCATCCGCGTGCCGCTGGCCGACGGGCTGCGCCAGTGCCGCCAGTACTCCCTCTCCGACAACGTCGAATCCACCACCGAGCGGGTGTTGACCACCAAGCTGGATGAAGGCGGGGAGGTCTCCCCCTTCATGCACCGCAATCTCGAGGTCGGCGACGTCGTGGAACTGTCCAACCCCTACGGTGACATCACCCTGGACATGGAGGGCGGGCCGATCATCATCGCCACCGCCGGCATCGGGTGCACCCCGAGCGCCTCGGCCCTGCAGTCGCTGGTCTCCACCGGGTCGGACCGCCAGGTGCTGGTGCTCCACGCCGAGGCCATGGAATCGAACTGGGCGCTGAAGGACCAGATGCTCGCCGCCGTGGAGCAGCTGCCCAACGTCGAGATGCGCCTGTGGCTCGAGGACACCACCGGCACCACCGCGGACCTGCAGGCCGTCGAGGGGTTCATGAACCTGACCGGCGTCGAGCTGCCCGAGGATGCCCGGATGTACCTCTGCGGTCCGCTGCCATTCATGCGTGCGGTGCGCAGCCAGGCCATCGCCGCCGGCGTGGCCCCGCGGAACATCCACTACGAGGTCTTCGGTCCCGACCTCTGGCTTGCCGCCTAGGCACGAGCCCGCTGCCCCGGAGGGGCGCCACACCGGAGCGGCCCGCGAACTGGATTAGCCAGATCGCGGGCCGCTCCGTTACGCTCGCAACGTCCACACGGGTGCCCCAGGAGGGGCTGAGATCGAGCTGCCACCGCTCGCGACCGTCGAACCTGTCCGGGTCATGCCGGCGTAGGAAGTTGAGGGCTCAAATGAGCGATTCCACAGTAAAACCCACCACCCCGTCCGCCACCGCGTGGGAACAGCACCCACAGCACCGGTTGCAGTGGATCGAGGATCCGGAACACGGCCTGCGGGTCCCGGTCACCGCGATCTGCCTGGCGGATTCCCCCGACGGCAGCGCCAACGAGCCCCATCTGGCGTATCGGACCGCCGGTCCGGGCTCCGAACCGACCGTCGGCCTCCCGCGTCCGCGCACCCGATGGATCACCGCCCGGGGTGACACCGCCGAATACGCCGGTCGCCAACGCACCCTGCACGACGACGGCCGGTCCGCCGTGCGTCGCGGGGCCGCCTCGGCAGAATGGAGCGGCACGACCCCGGTACCGAGGCGCTCGCACCAGGGGCGTACCGTCACGCAGATGCATTACGCCCGACAGGGCACCCTCACCGACGAGATGCGCTATGTGGCGCTGCGCGAGAACTGCGACGTCGAATTGGTCCGCCGCGAAGTCGCCGCCGGACGGGCGATCATCCCGGTGAACATCAACCATCCCGAATCCGAGCCGATGATCATCGGCAAGGCCTTCCTGGTCAAGATCAACGCCAACATCGGCAACTCGGCCATCACCTCCTCGATCGCCCAGGAGGTCGACAAGCTCACCTGGGCCACCCAATGGGGCGCCGATACGGTGATGGACCTGTCCACCGGCGATGACATCCACACCACCCGCGAATGGCTGATCCGCAATTCCCCGGTGCCCATCGGCACCGTGCCGATCTACCAGGCGCTGGAGAAGGTCGATGGGGATGCATCGAAACTGACCTGGGAGATCTTCCGCGACACCGTCATCGAGCAATGCGAACAGGGCGTGGACTACATGACCATTCATGCCGGGGTGCTGCTGCGCCATGTGCCCTTGAGCGCCGACCGGGTCACCGGCATCGTCTCCCGCGGTGGATCGATCATGGCCGGGTGGTGCCTGGCCCACCACCAGGAGAACTTCCTCTACACCCATTACGACGAGCTCTGCGCCATTTTCGCCCGCTACGACGTCGCCTTCTCCCTCGGTGACGGGCTGCGCCCCGGCTCCCTGGCCGATGCCAACGACGCCGCCCAGTTCGCTGAGCTCGATACCCTGGCCGAGTTGACCCGCAGGGCCTGGCAGTTCGACGTGCAGGTGATGGTGGAAGGACCCGGACATATCCCGCTGCATCTGGTCCGCGAGAACGTCGAGCGTCAGCAGGAGCTCTGCGACGGGGCGCCGTTCTACACCCTGGGTCCGCTGGTGACCGATACGGCCCCCGGCTACGACCACATCACCAGCGCCATCGGGGCCACCGAGATCGCCCGTTACGGCACGGCGATGCTCTGCTATGTGACCCCGAAGGAGCATCTGGGGCTGCCGGATAAGGACGACGTGAAGACCGGGGTGATCACCTATAAGATCGCCGCGCATGCCGCCGATGTGGCCAAGGGGCATCCCGGGGCGACGGCCCGCGACGATGCCCTGTCGGCCGCGCGCTTCGAGTTCCGCTGGAACGACCAGTTCGCCCTGGGTCTGGATCCGGCCACGGCCCAGCGGTTCCACGACCAGACGCTGCCTGCGGAGCCGGCCAAGACCGCGCACTTCTGTTCCATGTGCGGGCCGAAGTTCTGTTCGATGCGGATCTCCCAGGACATCCGCGAGGAGTTCGGGGGAACCGAACGCCAACGGGCACTGGCCGATGACATCGAAGCCGGTTTGCAGGCGAAGAGCCGTGAATTCGCGGATTCGGGGTCCAGCATCTACCTCCAGGCGACGATCCCCGTCGGCAACGGCACCGACTGATCCACCGGGTACGACGACGGCGTCCGCACGGGAGGCAACGGGCGCCTCCAACGTTCCGGGCAACTTCTGCAGCTGCTCCCCTGGCAGGAACGCAGGCGGTTGCCCGGAGCGGTCGTCGGTATATGGACTATGTCATGTAGCCGTCCACGGCCCGGAGGTGATACGGCGCGTCCGCACCTGACGCAGCGAAGCCTTGCGGAGACCGCGATCCAGACCAATCAGTCTCCAGCGGGATCCGGGTCTGCCTGGTGGAGCCCGGGAACCCGCCCGAGCCGGGGGTGGACCTCACCGCGTTCGATCCAGGCGCGGACCATCGCGTTGAAGAACAACGGATCCTCGACGCTCCATTGATGGTGCAGCCCCGGGGCCAGACGGAAGACCGTGTCCCGGCGAACCGCGGCCACATCGGCGAATCCCTTGCGCACCAGGGCCGGTTCACGGGCCCCGGCGACCATCATCAGGCGTTCGGTGTAGTCCCCCAGCCCGTCGGGCAGGCCGCCCGCCTGGACCTCGTCCAGCATCGCCTTCATGTTGTCCGGACGCAGGGTCAGCCCATGTTCGGAGTAGAGCCTGCGGGAGTTCGCGGGAATCCCGAAGGCCCCGGCCTGGACCTTCCAGAACCATTCGGCGTCCCCTAATCGCAGTTGCGCCGCCGTGGATAACCGCGTTCCCGCCCCCACCGGCCGGATCCCTGCCCCGGTGAACAGGGCACTGGCGAAGAGCTCGGGATGCCGGGCCAGTACACGCAGGCCCACGACGCCGCCCAGGGACTGGCCAACCAGGTGGACCCGGCCGTCCTCGATCTCTTCGGCGATGAAGGCCGCGACGTCATCCGCGGCGCTATCGAGCCCGCGCCAGTCCTCATCGGCCCGGCCGCCGAACCCGGGCAGATGCGGGGTGAAGATCCGATAGGCAGGGAAGGCCTTGACCTGGGGATCCCACATCCAGTTGGCCACGTTGCCGCCATGGAGAAAGACCAGCGTCTGGGCTGGTTTGCCGTCCGTGCGGGGACGCACCGGGGGGTGGATCTCCGGGTAGCCGGCCGGATCGGGGCGTTCCCCGACGGAGGGAGGCACCGTGGGCTTTTCGTTCATGGCAGATTCCCTTCGACGGAGTCGAGCCAGTTCAGTTCGGCACCGACGTGGGCGATGCCGTGGTCCAGCGTGGCGGCCATCAGGTAGCCGCGTCGGTCGGCCAGGGCGGCCTCGTCCAATTCCGCGCGCAGGGCCCGGTAGGACCGCTGCAGGTCCTCGTCCTCGGTGCGACGTGCCGCAAGCAGTTCCAGGACCTCGTGGCGCTCGAGCTCCCCGGAGAAGAAGATCCGGCCCAGGAAGGGCTCACGGGCGGGCTGCCGGTCCAGCGTTCCGGTCAGCCAGTCCTGCAAAGCCGCCCGCCCCGCCTCGGTGATGTGGTGCTCCTGGCGCGCCGGGTAGTTCTCCTGCGGAACGGTCCGGACCGTGGCCAGGCCCTGGTCCACCAGTTGGGCCAGGGTGCGGTAGATCTGTGCCTTATCGGCATTCCAGAAGTGGTTGATGCTCGAGTCGAAATGCTTCTTCAGGTCGTAGCCGGTCATCGGCGACAAGCTCAGGAGCCCGAGGATCAAACGTGCGAGGATCATGTGTCCATCATGCCAGCCTGCTAGGTGAACTATCGCCTATCGGCCCAGCGTGTGCCTCCGCGCCACCGGGCGGTCCCGCTGAGGGATATGGGGCGGGAACGTCCAGCGGGCCATCCTTGATGGTCCGCTGGACGTTCCCGCCCCTGATGCTCCTCGCGGTGGAACCGGCTAGGCGCCCAGGCGCTGCTTCAGCCCGTCCAGCTCATCCTGCAGGGACTGCGGCAGGGAGGGCCCGAATTTGGCGTACCACTCCTCGATATCCGCCAGTTCGCGCTTCCACTCCTCCGGGTCGACCGTCACGGCCACCTCGAGGTCCTCGGCGGTGAACGAGTCCAGGCCGCTGAGATCCATCGAGTCGCCGGTGGGCACCATGCCGATCGGCGTCTCCTGGGCGTCCGCAGTGCCTTCGATGCGCTCGACGATCCACTTCAGCACGCGGGAGTTGTCGCTGAACCCGGGCCAGGCGAATCCGCCCTCGGGGGTGCGGCGGAACCAGTTGACCAGGAAGATCCGCGGCAAACGCGCCGGATCGGCCTTGGATTCAATGGAGTCCCAGTGCTTGAGGTAGTCACCGGCGTCGTACCCGATGAAGGGCAGCATCGCCATCGGGTCCCGACGCACCCGGCCCACGGCACCGGCCGCGGCCGCCGTGGTCTCCGAGGAGAGCGTGGAGCCCATGAAGACGCCATTGGTCCACGAGCTGGCCTCGGTCACCAGGGGAATGGTGGTCTTGCGCCGTCCACCGAAGAGGATGGCGTGGATCTCCACGCCCTCGGGGTTGTAGAACTCCTTCGAGAGCATGTCGAGCTGGTCGATCGGGGTGCAGAACCGCGAGTTCGGGTGCGCCGCCTTCGTCCCGGAGCCCGGGGTCCAGTCGTTGCCGAGCCAATCGGTCAGGTGCTCGGGCACCTCGTCGGTCATCCCTTCCCACCAGACCCCGCCGTCATCGGTCAATGCGACGTTGGTGAAGATGGAGTTGCCCTTGGTGATCGCGCGCATGGCGTTGGGGTTGGTGCTCCACCCGGTCCCCGGTGCGACGCCGAACAGCCCGTATTCGGGATTGACCCCGCGCAATTCGCCTTCCTTGCCGATGCGCATCCAGTTGATGTCATCGCCCAGGGTCTCGGCGGTCCAGCCTTCGATGCTCGGCTCCAGCAGGGCGAGGTTCGTCTTGCCGCAGGCGGAGGGGAATGCCCCCGCCACGTTGTAGCTCCTGCCCTCGGGGCTGGTGAGCTTGAGGATGAGCATATGCTCGGCCAGCCACCCCTCGTCCCGCCCCATGACCGAGGCGATACGCAGCGAAAAGCACTTCTTGCCCAGCAGGGCGTTGCCGCCGTACCCGGAGCCGTAGGACCAGATGGCCCGCTCCTCGGGGAAGTGCACGATCCACTTCTCCGGGTTGCACGGCCAGGCGACATCGGCCTCTCCGGCTGCCAGCGGGGCTCCGACGGAGTGCACGGCCGGGACGAAGAAGGCATCGGTGGCTTCCATCTTGGCCAGCACGTCATCACCGATGCGTGCCATGACCCGCATCGAGGCCACCACATAGGCGGAGTCGGTGATCTCCACGCCGAATTGCGGGTGCTCGGCATCAAGGGGACCCATGACGAAGGGGATGACATACATGGTCCGTCCCCGCATCGAACCGCTGAAGCGGTCATTGAGGATCGACTTCATCTCCTGCGGGTCCATCCAGTTGTTGGTGAACCCCGCATCCTGCTCGTCCTGGGAACAGATGAAGGTCCGCTCTTCGACCCGGGCCACATCCTTGGGGTCCGAGAAGGCGGCGAAGGAATTGGGGAACTTCGCCTCATCCAGTCGTACGAGAGTCCCGGCGTCGACCAGCTCGCCAGTGAGGCGGTCGACCTCCCCTTGGCTCCCGTCGACCCAGTGGACACTCTCCGGCTGCGTGAGCTCCACAATGTCGCCGACCCAGGCCAGTAGCTTTGCGTGGGTCGTCGGTGCGGTCTGACGCTCTGCGTCGAGGACCGTTTGATCGGAGCGCTCGCTCATGTCCATTCCCTCCATTGGGCTTGTACTGGTCCCTCGATGCTAGGACGGGGCCGCTCCGCTCCGGAGGTGACGCGGATCGCTTCCCTCCCCGGTCGGGGACTCGACCGCCGTCCATCCGCGGATTCTCGGGGTTTCACCATACCCTATTGTGACTAAGATCACGTAGACCGGTATAGTTGGCTTGAGGCTCCCCGGGGGCCACCCGGTCGAGGCCGGCCCCGATTTTGCGACGCCGCCAACTGTCTGTATAGTTATTCGAGGTCAGCGGCGGTGTCGCAGACCAAGCGCCCATAGCTCAGCTGGATAGAGCGTCTGTCTACGGAACAGAAGGTCAGGGGTTCGAATCCCTTTGGGCGCACCATACGAAAAAACCCCGTTTCGACGGGGTTTTTTTGTGCCCGCCCCCTCATGCGACGAGAACCACGACGCCTCTAATTGAACTGACCGGTCAGTTCGATTAGCATGGTGAAGTGCTCATCGCCGACGAACTATCCATCAAGGGCCGCCACGCGCCGCTCCTGGACCCCACCAGCCTCAAGGTCGCCTCCGGCGAACTGCTGCTGGTCCACGCCGAACCACAGACCACCCGCACCGCCCTGGCCCTGGCCCTCAGCGCCCGCATGCGCCCCGACGCCGGCACGGTGGCCTGGGAAGGCGACCCCGCCCTGGACACGGTCCGTGGCATCAGCATGCTCGTCGACTCCCCCGAGATCAACGAACCCGAGGCCCACCTGAAGGTCAGGGATCTGGTCTCCGAGGACCTGGCCCTGCACCCCGGACCCTTTTGGCGCCGCAGCAGCATCGATTCATGGCTCGAACGCCACCGCATCACCCACCTGGCCGGTGAATTCGTCGACGCCATCGATCCCCTGGACCGCCAGAGGATCCTCACGCATCTGGCCCTGGAGGGGCACGACACCTCCTTGCTGATCTTCGACACCCCCGATCGCCATGGCATCAACGACGGTGAATGGGTCGCCCATCTGGAACAGACCGCAGCCGGCCGCCGCCAACCGGCGATCGTCGCCGTCGTCCGCACCGTCCCCGATGAATGGACCGGACCGGTGGCCGAAGCCGGCGCCAACAACCTCCCCCACCCCACGGAGTCCCCCGAATGACCACCCTTCGCCTGGCCCTGTCCGAGCTCAAGCGCATGACCAGCGGCGTCCTGCCGTGGATGGCGATCATCGCCATGACCCTGGTCCCCCTGCTCTATGGCGCCCTGTACCTGTACGCGAACTGGGATCCGTACTCCAACCTGGACAACGTCAAGGTGGCACTGGTCAACGAGGACCAGGGCTCCCAGCAGGACGGCAAGGACCTGCACGTCGGGGACGAGGTCGTGGAGTCCCTGCTGGAGGACGCGACCTTCGGATGGAACGTCGTGGACTCCGAGGAAGCCGCCGAAGAAGGGGTGCGGACCGGCGAATACGCCTTCGCCATGACCATCCCCGCCGACTTCTCCAAGAACCTCGCCTCCCCCGAGGACTTCGACGCCGCGAAACAGGCGATCCTGGAGGTCACCACCAACGACGCCAACAACTACATGGTCGGCACCTTCGCCGATAAGCTCGCCGGGGAGGTCCACAACACGGTCGCCCAGGAGGTCGGCACCGAAACCGCGGACACCCTGCTGACCGGCTTCGGGCGCATCCACTCCCAGATGGCCAAGGCGGCCGACGGGGCGGATGAACTCCACGATGGCACCGTCAAGCTCGACGAGGGCGTGGGAACCCTCGCCGACGGGGCCAAGCAGTTGGATTCCGGCGCGAATAAGCTCGACGACGGGGCCCGTCAGCTCAAGAGCGGGACCTCCTCCCTGATCGACGGGCAGCAGAAGCTGGTCGCCGGGACCGGGAAGCTGGCCAACGGGGCGGGCCAGCTCCAGGGAGGCGCCGACGAGCTTGCCTCGGGGCTGGGCACCATGAAGTCCAAGACCGCCCAATTGCCACAGAAGACCCGCCAACTCGCCGATGGTGCCGCCTCGGCCAATAGTGCCGGCAAGGAACTGGCGGCCGGCGCGGAACAGGTCGCCGACGGCAATGAACAGCTCAGCGCCAAGGTCGACAACGCTGCGGATACCATCACCGCCCTGGAGAAGGACGCCCAGTCCCGCCTGGACGGCACCGTGGACCAGCTGATCAAGGACGACGTCATCACGAAGGAAGACGCCGCGGAGGCCCGCAAATCCGTGAAGAAACTGGGCGCCGATACCGGAGTGACCGCGGAGGCGGAGAAGACCAGGAAGGATCTGGCCAACGCCAAGGCAAATATCGACAAACTGGGCACCGGCTCCCGCCAGGTCGCCGACGGCGCCAAGAAACTCAGTGGCGGACTGGGCTCCCTGGCCTCGGGCACCGATACCCTCGCGGACTCCTCACAGGCCCTGGCCAACGGGGTCTCCGACGCCGCGGACGGCGCCCAGCAGCTCTCCGCCGCTTCCGGGAAGCTCGCCAGCGGGGCCAACACCCTGCTGGACGGGCAGCGGGACGCCCTGGCCGGGGCCCAGAAGCTCGACGGCGGTGCGGCCTCGCTCGTGGAGGGGACCGGGACCCTGACCGGTGGCACCGCGGATCTGCGCGAGGGCGTCAACGATCTGGGATCCGGTGCCGACCAACTGGTCGACGGTTCCGGGACCCTGGCCGGGAAGCTGAGCGACGGGACGAAGGAGGTCCCCAACCCCACCGACGAGCAAAAGACGCAGGTCTCCAACGTCATCGGCGACCCGGTCTCGGTGGATCGGGCGGACCAGGCCAGCGCAGGAACCTACGGCGAGGGCCTGGCCCCCTTCTTCATGACGCTCGCCGTCTGGATCGGCGCCTTCATCCTGGTCCAGATCATGCGCCCGGTCACCCAACGCGCCCTGGCCTCCAATGCGGCGTCCTGGAAGATCGCGATCGGCGGGTGGCTCCCCTTCGTGTTCTTGTCGATGCTGCAGGCGACGGTGCTCTACGGGGTGGTGCTCTTCGGACTCGGCCTGCAAACGGCCCACCCCTGGCTGACCTGGGGGTTGTTCCTGATGGCGAGCATCGCCTTCACCGCCATCGTCCAGGGCATCTGTGCCCTGCTGGGCACCCCCGGCAAGCTCGTGGTGCTCGTGCTGCTGGTCCTCCAACTGGTCTCCGCGGGAGGCACCTTCCCCTGGGAGACCACCCCCGAGCCACTGCATGTGGCCCATAACCTGCTGCCCATGGGACATGTGATCACCGGGCTGCGCCACCTGATGTACGGGGCCTCGCTCGAGGGACTCGCCCCGCTGGTGCTGGCCCTGCTGGGCTACGCGGCCATCGGACTGCTCATGAGCTTCCTCGCGGTCCACCGGGGCAAGACGTGGACGCTGAAGACCTTGCATCCGGAGCTCTCGGCATGAGCGCCGCCTTCAGCGAGCCCCTGCAGGAGGCCGCGGACTTCGCCGAAACCACTCGCCGGCGGGTGCGGGCCACCGATTCCAAGCACCGGCTCTTCGAAGCCTCGATGAACCTGATCGGCGACCGGGGACACCACCGGGTGACGGTCGACGAGATCGCCGCCGCCGCCGGGGTCTCCAAGGGAACGGTCTACTATAATTTCGGGTCGAAGGCCCAATTGATCGGCCAGCTGATGCGCTTCGGCGCCGATGTGCTCTTCGAACGGCTGGAGAAGGGCACGGCCGACCCGGACCCGGCCTCGGGCTTCCGGGACATGGTGGCCGCCTCCCTGGAATTCATGGACGAATACCCCTCCTTCGCCCAACTGTGGATCAGCGAGCAGTGGCAGTCCCCCAGCGATTGGGGCGAGACGCTGGCCACCTTGCGCGGGGAGATCATCGGGGTCATCCGGGAGGCACTGGACCGCCTGTACTCCACGGGGAACCACCCGGGACTGGGGGCCACCGACCGGGAGGCGATGGCCACCGCCGTCTTCGGGGCGGTCCTGATCATCGGACGCGACCGCCATGTATTCCACCCCGAACGGAGCATCGCCACCTGCGTGCAGGCCGTCAGCGCCTTCACCGGCGTGGCCTGAGCAGCGGGCCTCACTCCCGGGGAACGACGAACCCACTCACCCGGGCATCACGGCCATCGAGCTCGGCCCAGGGTGTGACCGTCTCCAGCAGGGTCAGCCCCAGCGTCGGGTACCGCGTGGCCAGCTCCATGACCGGTTCCTCCTCGGAATCCACCGAGGCCAGGGCCATGGCCACCTCCTGGACCGTGGGCAGATGCCCGATCACCAGCAAGGTGCCCACCGTCTCCGGCGTTTCGTTGATCACCGATACCAGCTGCGTGGCGGAGGCGCCGTAGACCCGTGAATCCAGATACGGCGTCGGGCCCTTCTCCCCCAGCTCACTGGACACCCAGGCGCAGGTCGACCGGGCACGGAGTGCATCCGAGCACAGGATGGAATCCGGAACCCAGCCGTTCTTCACCATCCAGGCCCCGGCGAACGGGGCTTGGCGGTTGCCCCGGGTGGCCAGGGGCCGATCATGGTCCTCGATGCCGAAGGGGAAATCGGATTTGGCGTGGCGCAGGAGCATCAGGCGTTTCAGGTGGTGCTGGCTCATGCCTCCAGCTTAGGGGCCACGCAGGAACGACGACGGCGGCGCCCCTCTAGCAGGCGCCGCCGTCGTGGATGGAGCAGGAATCAGATGCTGTATTCCGGTGCGGCCCAGACGATGACCTCGGGGTGCTCGTAGAAGCGGTAGCCCTGGCCACGGACGGTACGTACCGTATTGGCCAGACGTCCCAGCTTGGAGCGCAGGCGACGGATGTGCACGTCGATGGTGCGTTCATTCGGCACCTCCTCGGCATTGCGCCAGAGGCTGCTCAGCAGCTCGTCGCGGCCGACGGTGCGCGCCCCGTTCTCCACCAGATAGTTGAGCAGCTCGAATTCCTTGAACGTGAGGTTCAGCGTTTCCCCGTCCAGGTGGACCTCGCGGCGCGAGAGGTCGATCAACACTCCCGAGGGACGCGAGGCGGCCGGCTGGTGGCGGATGACCTCACCGCGCGGCCGGCGGGCGACCGTGGGGTCCCCCAGCGCCTGGCGCACGACGTCGATGCTCTCCCCGGGGGCGTTTGCCGGAGCCAGCGCGACGGCGGCATGGGTCTGGGCGTTGGGCGAGAGGGTCTGCAGGAAGGCACGGACCTGGGTGGCCAGCTTGCCCAGCGACGTGCCCTGTTCCTGGGCCGTCGCCTCGTCGAGACCGACATAGAGGACGAATCCACGGGCCTCGGTGTCCCGGTCCACCGACTGCGGTCCGGGGGTTCCGTTGCCGGCAACGACCGGGGTCGGGGCGGTCATCGGCGGGTGGTCCTGCGGGGAGGGGACGGCGTGCAGCTGGCGATATCCCTGGGGCGCCCCGTATTCACCGTGGCCGGCGCCCTGGCGCTGGGCAGCAGCGGCGCGGTTCTGGGCGTTGCGGATGGAGATGTGGACGTATCCGGACGTAACGGACATTGGTGGAACCTCTAACTGTGCGAAAAGTCGGTGAACTGTCTGGTTCGGCTGGCCGACGCCATGGTCGTGGCGTGCGGTTCATCCGTGCTTCGGATCTTCTGGAGGTGGGAAGAAACTAGGCCGACATTCGACAACAGCTGCGCGCACGTCCGACACCATGGCCCCAACGGGGGCCGGGGGCCGCAAGTGCTGCTGGATCGATGTTCACGAGACCTAGTGTTGCCGTAATAATTCGAACCCGCAAGTAATATTCATCGCACTTGTCCACATACTGAGACAAATTCATGAATTTGTGAGGTGATTCACATTATGCACTTCTCTGAAGTGAGCGCTTTGGATCATGCGGTCTGGGCATGCACCCGTCATTCGACTGTTCGATCTGATCAATGGGCCACTCGATTGATGATCCTAAAACATGCAACGCATACTTATGCGTGACAGGGCCGAACCCGGGTCACACGCTTGACTATCCGCCCACCGGCGGAAGCTGCCGGCGTGCGGACAGCCGCCGCTTCCGCCGGTACTGTAGGAACCAGCGCTTCACAGCTCGGTCACAGCGGAATCCCAGCTTGGCCCTATAGGTGCAGAGGAGTATCGACATATGACGAACTCGCAGTTCTCCCCCAACCAGCTTCCGCGGCTGGAACACCCCGATGGCACCCCCATCAGGGCCCTGGTCGTCGATGACGAGCCGTCGCTGGCCGAACTGGTCAGCATGGGGGCACGCATGCTGGGGTGGGAGGTCAAGGTGGCCGGGGACGGCCCCTCGGCCGTCCAGGAGGCCCGTTCGTTCTCCCCCGACATCCTGGTCCTGGATTGGATGCTTCCGGGTTTCGAGGGCCCCGAGGTCCTCCGGAAGATCCGGGCCTTCCAACCCGAGGTCCCGGCCCTGTTCCTGACGGCCAAGGATGCGGTGGAGAACCGGATCGAGGGGTTGTCCCTGGGTGGGGACGACTACGTCACCAAACCCTTCAGCCTCGAGGAGGTGCTCCTGCGTCTGCACCGGCTGGTCGAACGCTCCGGTGCGGCGAAGGCCGATGCCGCCGAGCTCGTCGTCGGGGACCTGAGCATGAACATGGACATGCGTGAAGTCAGCCGAAGCGGCCAGGTCGTGAACCTGACCGCCACCGAATTCGACCTGCTGCGCTACCTGATGGAGAACGCCCGCCGGGTCATGTCCAAGAACCAGATCCTGGACAGCGTCTGGCAATACGACTTCGGTGGCCAGGCCAACATCGTCGAACTGTACATCTCCTACCTGCGCAAGAAGATCGATGCCGGGCGGGAGCCCATGATCCACACCGTGCGTGGCGCCGGATATGTCCTGAAGCCCGCACCGTGACCCACCCCGCCGACCAGGCGCGCCCGACTCCCCCGGCACGACCGGACCATCCGGTTCCCACCCCGCCGACGACCCACGGATGGACCCTGCGCTCGCGCATCTCCGCCTCCTTGATCGGCCTGCTGGCACTGATCTGCCTGGTCATCGGTGTCTTCACCCATACGGTGATGAGTAACAGCCTCTACAGCCAGCTGGACGAACAACTCCACCAGGCCTCCAACCGGGCGGCGAGCTTCGATGGCAGCCAGGGAAGCCAGGGCGGCAAGGGCAGCCAGGGCAGCGAGATGCCCGACCCGCTGAACACCCCCGGCCAAGGTTCGGGGACGCTCAACGCCCGGATCGTCGGGACCACCATCCTCATTGGCGGTGTCCTGGACCAGCGCACGGGCGAGGGCCAGCAGTTGAACAAGGACGACGCCCAGCAGTTGGCCGCGGTCACCCCCGATGCGGCCCCGGTGACCGAGGACCTCTCCGTGGGCAAATACCGGCTCATGGCCGTCACCGCCGCCCCCTCCACGGCCGATGCCGATGGCAAGAGCGCCATCCTCATCACCGGCCTGCCCGTGGAGAGCACCCGGGACACGCTCTTCGCCCTGGACATGACGATCCTGCTGGTCGCCTCCTCCGGGCTCGTGGCCATCGGGCTGATCGGCTCGGTGATCGTGCGCCGGTCACTGCTGCAGTTCGAACGCGTATCGAAAGTTGCCGGTGCGGTCGCCGCACTTCCCCTGGACGCCGGAGAAGTCCGGCTCGCCCAACGTGTCGCCACTCCCGATGCCGACCCCGGCACCGAGGCGGGGAACATGGGCCACGCGCTGAATGCCCTGCTGGACAACGTGGAGTCGGCGCTCGAGGTACGACGCCGATCCGAAGCCAGGATGCGCCGCTTCGTCGCCGACGCCTCCCATGAGCTGCGCACCCCGCTGGCGTCCATCCGCGGATACTCGGAACTCGTCGCCGCCACCGAACACCTCAGCGACGACGGACGCACCTCACTGAACCGCGTGGTCGCGCAAAGCCACCGGATGGGCTCGCTGGTGGAGAACCTGCTCCTGCTGGCCCGGCTCGACGAAGGGCAGAAACCAACCCTGGCCGAGGTGGACCTGACCCGGTTGGCGGCGGAAACCTCCAGGGACTTCCAGGTGGCGGCGCCGAGCCACCAGTGGCGGCTCTCCCTGCCGGACGCACCGGTGCTCGTGCGCGGTGATGCTGGGCAGCTGGCCCGGGTGCTGAACAACCTGCTTTCGAACGCCCGCAAGCACACCGTCGAGGGCACCACCATCGAAACCGGGGTCTTCCGTTCCGCCGACGGACACCACGCGGTCCTCACCGTCACCGATGACGGACAGGGCATCGATCAGGAGTTCCTGCCCCATGTCTTCTCCCGGTTCACCCGGGGCGACGGGGCCCGCTCCGGCGCCGAGGGAACCGTGGGGCTGGGCCTGTCGATCGTGCGCGGCATCGTCGAATCCCATGGCGGCACCATCTCGGTGGCCAGCGTACCGGGGGCCACGGTCTTCGAGGTCAGTCTGCCCCTGATCGTGGAGGTGCCTCCGCGGCCGGAACAGCCACCGACCGTCGGGCCCTGAGCCGGGTCCGTTCGCGACGGAGCCGCTAGTGGGCCAACCCGTAGAGCCGGTCGCCGGCGTCGCCGAGGCCCGGGACGATGTAGGCGTTCTCATCCAGCTTCTCGTCCAAGGCCCCCAACACCAGGTGGACCCTCGGGTCATCCCCATAGATCTCTTCGAGCCGGTCCAGCCCCTCGGGGGCGGCGATCAGGCAGATGCAGGTGACATCAGAGGCACCGCGCTCGAACAGGAACTTGATGGATTCCACCAGGGTGCCCCCGGTGGCGAGCATCGGGTCCAGCACGAAGACCTGCCGGCCCGTGAGGTCATCGGGAAGTCGTTCCGCATAGGTGACGATGTCCAGCGTCGTGTCGTTGCGGGCCATGCCCAGGAATCCGACCTCCGCGGTGGGAACCAGCCGGGTCATGCCTTCGAGCATGCCCAGGCCCGCCCGCAGGATCGGGACCACCAGGGGGGTGGGTTTGGCGAAGGCGGTGCCGGTGGTCGTGGCGACCGGGGTCTGGACTTCGATCTGCGTCGTCCTGACCTCACGGGTCGCCTCGTAGGCCAGCAGGGTCACTAGTTCATCGGTGAGCTGCCGGAAGACCGGGGACGGGGTGTTCTTGTCACGGAGCACCGAGACCTTATGGGCCACCAACGGGTGGTCGACTACCTGTACGCGCATGGAATAAAACTACCAGCACGAACCGCCTGCTCGGCTAGGGTTGGAGGGTGATCCGGGATGACGCGCACCACGCACGGTGGATGGGGCTGGCGCTGGATCAGGCCCGGGCGGCGCTTGCGACCGCCGACGTGCCCATCGGTGCCGTCGTCATCGGCCCCGACGGATCCATCGTGGCCACCGGCCGCAACGAACGCGAGGCCAGCGGGGATCCCACCGCCCATGCCGAGGTCCTGGCGATCCGTGCCGCGGCCGCGGCCCTGAAGGATTCGGGGCACGACGACGGCTGGCGGCTGGCGCACTGCACGTTGGTCGTGACGTTGGAGCCCTGTGCCATGTGTGCCGGGGCGATCGTGCTGGCCCGGATACCGCGGGTCGTCTTCGGCGCCTGGGATGAGAAGGCCGGGGCCTCGGGTTCCGTGTTCGAGGTGCTGCGCGAACCACGGTTGAACCACTGGGTCGAGGTCTTCCCCGGGGTGATGGAGGATGAATGCGCGTCCCTCCTGACCGGCTTCTTCCGCTCCATGCGCTGAGCCGAGCTGCCGGTTTGGGACTGCCGCGAACCGTCCGCTAGAGTAGTCCAGTCTGGTGACGTGTCCGAGCGGCCGATGGTGCAACACTCGAAATGTTGTTTGGTGAGAGCCAACGTGGGTTCAAATCCCACCGTCACCGCCAGTGGGAAGGCGTTTGCATCGTTGGAAAACAACGATGCAAACGCCTTTTTCATGCCCACCCCATGGTCTGATTCCCGAAGTCCATCTAGGCTGAAAACGTCCGATCCGTGGGAGTCGACCGCTGGCGGGGCCAACCAGTCCGCCGTGCGCTTCGGTGGGGGAAGGTTGAGTCATATGTTCAAGGAACAGGCGCCGCCGTCGTTCCCGACCGCGACGGCGGTCACCGACGACCGACAACGAACGAGTTTGCGGCTACTGCGCCGTACTCCCCTGGTGGGCAGCTTCTCCGATGCGGACCTGCTGGCCCTTGAAATCCATACACAAATGCTGCAGCGGTGGCCCGGGGATCTGGTCCACGGCCATGGAGACGATGCGGACTACTTGTTCATCCTGGCCACCGGAGCCGTCAAGATCAGTCGGCCCTCACGCCGAGGTCAGGACGTCGTATTCGATATCTTCGGCCCACCGGCGGTCTTCGGAGCCGTCAGCGGGTCCAGGGGAACCGGATACCCCGACACCGCGACGGCACTGACCCACAGCCAGCTGCTGGCCATACCGGCCGCTGCATTCAGGGCCATGCTGGAGACCCGTGCGGATCTGGCCCTCGGGGTGTTGGACGAACTGGCCCACCGACACGAAAGAGCACAACAACGCATCCGCCGGCTCTCCAGTGAAGAAGCCGGGGTGCGGATCGCGGCCCGGCTCCTGGAACTTGCCGATACCTTCGGTGAGCCGCGGAAGGGATGCATCGATCTGCCCATCCCGCTGACCCGTGCCGACCTTGCTGCGCTGACCGGGGTGACCCCGGAAACGGCCAGCAGGGTCATGAGCCGGCTGCGGGCCGATCGCATCGTGGATTCCGGTCGTTGCTGGACCATGATCCTCGACCGGCGGCGATTGGCTGCCGCCGCCGGACACTGAAGCACCAGTTCTATTCGTGGGCCAGCGCCTCGGCCCCGACGGGGTCGGCATGCCGATCGGTGCGTGGCGTCGAAGCCGGGCCCCTGCCCGCCTTGCCACGCGCCTTGTCCTGCCAGGACTGATCGGTGGCCATGGGCCCCCGGTCGGTTTTCGCCACGGTGAGGACCAACACCGAATCCTCCAGGGCCTCCACGGCGTAGAAACCCTGGGGCACGACCAACAGGTCCACTGCGCTGCCTTCCCAGCTCTCACCGCGCGAGGACAGCGACACCTTCCCGCTCATGACCAGGACGGTGGCCTCGCCCGGGTTCACGTGTTCGTTCAGTTCCTGTCCGGCCTTCAGGGCAATGACGGTTTGGCGCAGGACGTGCTCGTGTCCGCCGTATACCGTGCTGGCGCTGCGCCCGCTACCGGCGCAGCTGGCCGTTTCCAGGTGGCGGCGTCCCAGCGCCGTCAGGGAAAACTTCTTCATCGTCAGCCTCCCGGCAACACCACAGGGCACTGCATCCGCGTTCCTGCGGCTCGAAGCCGCGGGCTGCCCTTTCCACCTGCGGCGCACTGTGGTTCCATCCTACGGCCAAACACAGCTGATGTGCCCCCGATCACGTTTTTATTGGATGGGCGTCCGGGGCTCCCCTAGATTGGACGACTAATGTCATGGTCTCTTGCGTCATCTCGGCGTACGTTGGGGACCACCGGCCCGGTGGAGTTCGCTTCGACACGAAAAGCCAGGTGCCCCCAAAATGCAGAACAGTTTCGACACCCGCTCTGAACTGCAGGTCGATGACACGAGATACGAGATCTACCGGCTGGATCGCATCAAGGGCTCCGATCGCCTGCCCTACAGCCTCAAGGTCCTGCTGGAGAACCTGCTGCGTAACGAAGACGGGCATCTGGTCACGGACGAACAAATCAACGCGATGGCCAACTGGGACGCCAACTCCGAAACCAACTCGGAGATCCAATACACCCCGGCCCGGGTCCTGATGCAGGACTTCACCGGGGTCCCCTGCGTGGTGGACCTGGTCGCCATGCGCGACGCCATGACCGATCTCGGTGGCGATCCGAGGAAGATCAACCCACTGATCCCCGCGGAACTGGTGATCGACCACTCGGTGATTGCCGATGTGTTCGCCCGCCCCGACGCCTTCGGGGTGAACGCCGAACTGGAATTCGGCCGCAACCAGGAGCGCTACCAGCTATTGCGGTGGGGCCAGCAGTCCTTTGACGACTTCCTGGTGGTTCCCCCGGACACCGGCATCTGCCACCAGGTCAACCTCGAATACCTGGCCCGGGTCGTCTTCACCCGGGAAGGACCCCGCGGCCCCCAGGCCTATCCGGACACCCTGGTCGGCACGGATTCGCATACCCCCATGGTCAACGGCCTCGGCGTGCTGGGCTGGGGTGTCGGCGGGATCGAAGCCGAAGCATCCATGCTGGGCCAGCCGATGAGCATGTTGATCCCGCAGGTCGTCGGACTCAAGCTATCCGGGGAGCTGCCCGAGGGCACCACCGCCACCGACCTGGTCCTCACCGTGGCCGAGCTGCTGCGCAAGGTCAGGGTGGTGGGGAAGTTCGTCGATTTCTTCGGCCCCGGGGTCGGCAACGTCCCGTTGGCCACACGGGCGACGTTGGGCAACATGAGCCCCGAATACGGTTCGACCGCCTCCATCTTCCCGATCGACGACGAAACACTGAACTACCTGCGCCTCACCGGACGCGAAGAGCACCAGATCCGGCTGGTCGAGGCCTATGCCAAGGAACAAGGGCTCTGGCACGATCCCGACCACGTCCCGGAATACAGCCAGATCGTCGAGCTGGACCTTTCGACGGTCTCCCCCTCGATCGCCGGCCCGAAGCGTCCCCAGGACCGCATCCCGCTGGCGAAGTCGCCGCAGGTCATCCGCCGGCTGCTGGCCGGGCAGACCCACGCCGACGCCATCGCCGGAGGGCTCGACTCCGCCGTCGAGGACTCCTTCCCCGCCAGCGACCCGGTCGCCATCAGCACCCGCATCCAGCGCGACGACCCGCCGCGGACCTACGACGATGACGGCAATGTCCAGGACGCCTGGCCCTCGGACCCCTCCGAACTGCTGCTGGGCGGCCGGAAGACCAGCATCGACAACGGTGCCGTGGTCATCGCCGCCATCACCTCCTGCACCAACACCTCCAACCCCTCGGTGATGATCGGGGCGGCCCTGCTGGCCAAGAAGGCCGTGGAACGCGGCCTGTCCAGCCAGCCGTGGGTGAAGACCACCCTGGCCCCCGGTTCACGCGTGGTCACCGACTACTACGACCGTTCGGGGCTGACACCGTATCTGGAGAAGCTGGGTTTCAACCTGGTCGGCTACGGCTGCACCACCTGCATCGGCAACTCGGGGCCGTTGATCCCCGAAGTCAGCGCCGCGGCCTCGGAGAAGAACCTCACGGTCGCCTCGGTCCTGTCGGGCAACCGCAACTTCGAGGGCCGGATCCATTCCGAGGTCCAGATGAACTTCCTGGCCTCACCACCGTTGGTCATCGCCTACGCCCTGGCCGGGACCATGCGCACCGACATGCTCAAGGATCCACTCGGCCACGACCCCGAGGGCAAGCCGGTCTACCTGCGCGATATCTGGCCCAGCACCGACGAGATCAAGGACGTCGTCGACGCGAACCTCGAAGCGAAGATGTTCACCGAAGGCTATCTCGACGTCTACCACGGTGACGAGAACTGGCGCGGCATGACGATCCCCGAAGGCGACCAGTTCGCCTGGCAGCCCGATTCCAGCTACATCCAGCGTCCACCCTACTTCGACGGCATGACGCTGGACCCACCGCCGCTCACGGACATCCACGACGCCCGTGTACTGGCCTACCTCGGGGATTCGGTGACCACCGACCACATCTCCCCGGCCGGCGCCATCAAGGCCGATTCCCCCGCCGGCAAATACCTGCAGGACCTGGGAATCGAGCCGAAGGACTTCAACTCCTACGGATCACGGCGCGGGAACCACCACGTGATGATCCGCGGCACCTTCGCCAACGTGAGGCTGCGCAACCGGCTCGTCCCCGGGGTCGAAGGCGGCGTCACCAGGCATCTGCCCGACGGCGAGCGCATGAGCATCTTCGACGCCTCCACCCGCTACATCGGCGACCAGGTCCCGCTGGTCGTGCTGGCGGGTTCGGACTACGGGTCGGGGTCTTCCCGCGACTGGGCGGCCAAGGGCACCACGCTGCTGGGCGTCAAGGCGGTGCTGGCCGTCTCCTACGAGCGGATCCACCGGTCGAACCTGATCGGCATGGGCGTGCTGCCGTTGCAGTTCCTGGACGGCGAAACGGCCGATACCCATGGGTTGACCGGGGAGGAGACCTATTCCGTCGTCGGCATCGAAGGTGCGTCCCCGCTGCCGAAGGAAGTCACCGTGCGCGTCGACGACGGCGAGAAGACCCGGGAGATCACTGCGAAGGTCAGGATCGACACCCCCGCCGAGGAAGGGTATTTCGTCCACGGGGGCATCCTGCCCTACGTCCTGCGTCAGTTGCTTTCGTCATGAGTGCCACCGACACCAAGCGCGGGCGGGTCCCGGTGCTGCGCTCCTCGGCCGTCCTGCATGCGGTCATGGCCGTGGGCGGGCTAATCATGGTGCTGTTCCTGATCGCGCATATGTACGGGAACCTGAAGGTCTTCGCGGGCCAGGAGGCCTTCGACGGCTACTCGGCGTACCTGCGCACGATCCTCGAGCCCCTGCTTCCCTATGCCGGGGCCCTGTGGATCCTGCGCGTGATCCTGCTGATCAGCGTCGGCGCCCACATCTGGGCGGCCTTCGTGCTCTGGCACCGGTCCCGGGCGGCCACCGCCGGCGGGGGCGGCTGGCGGTACCAGACCACGCAGAACCGCCGCGGCGTGCAACGCAGCTATGCCTCCTTCACGATGCGCTGGGGCGGGGTGACGATCGCCCTGTTCGTCGTCTACCACCTGCTGCATCTGACCGGGAACGTCATCCACCCCGGCGGAGCCTCGGACAGCGCCTATGAGCGGATGGTCAACAGCTTCTCCATCTGGTGGGTGGTGCTCTCCTATGTCATCGCGCTCATCGCCCTGGGCTTCCACCTGCGCCACGGCATCTGGAGCGCCTTCGCCTCCCTGGGCGCAAACACCAGCATCGCGGTACGACGCCGGCTCAATGGGCTGGCCTACGTGGTCACCTTCGTGATCATCGTCGGCTTCCTCGTACCACCACTGAGCATCTTGATCGGATGGGTAGGAGCATGATGAACGATTACTTCACCGAAGGCGACCCGCTGCAGGACACTCAGGACCCCGGCGGGCCGCTGAAGGACCGCTGGGACAAACGACGTTTCGAGGCCAAGCTGATCAGTCCGGCCAACCGGCGCAAGGTCTCCATCATCGTCATCGGCACCGGGCTCGCCGGTGGGTCCGCGGCGGCGACCCTGGGTGAGGCCGGCTACAACGTGAAGGTCTTCTGCTATCAGGACAGCGCCCGCCGGGCCCACAGCATCGCCGCCCAGGGCGGGATCAACGCGGCGAAGGACTACCGCAACGACGGGGACAGCATCCACCGGCTGTTCTACGACACGGTCAAGGGCGGGGACTACCGTTCACGCGAATCCAACGTCTACCGCCTGGCCCAGGTCAGTGCGGCGATCATCGACCAGGCAGTGGCCCAGGGGGTCCCCTTCGCCCGCGAATACGGCGGCCTGCTGGATACCCGTTCCTTCGGTGGCGTCCAGGTCTCCCGGACGTTCTACGCCCGCGGGCAGACCGGTCAGCAGCTGCTGCTGGGCGCCTACCAGGCGCTGGAGCGCCAGGTGGGGGCCGGGACCGTGGAGTTGAACACCCGGCACGAGATGCTGGACCTGATCGTCATCGACGGCAAGGCCCGCGGGGTGGTGGTCCGGGACATGGTCACCGGCGAATTCGAGACGCATCTGGCCGACGCGGTCGTACTGGCCAGCGGCGGCTACGGCAACGTCTACTACCTCTCCACCAATGCGATGGGCTGCAATGTCACCGCCAGCTGGCGGGCCCACCGCAAGGGCGCCTATTTCGCCAACCCCTGCTATACGCAGATCCACCCCACCTGCATCCCGGTCAGCGGGGACCACCAGTCGAAGCTGACCCTGATGAGCGAATCGTTGCGCAACGACGGACGGATCTGGGTGCCGGTCAAGGCCGGCGACGACCGGGCCCCGGCGGACATCCCCGAGGACGAACGCGACTACTACCTGGAACGGGTCTACCCGGCCTTCGGCAACCTGGTCCCCCGGGACGTGGCCTCGCGGGCGGCGAAGAAGCAATGCGACGAGGGCCGCGGCGTGGGCCCGGGAGGCCTGGGGGTCTATCTGGATCTCACCCACGCCATCAAGCGGTTGGGCCGGCACGTCATCGAGGAGAAATACGGCAACCTCTTCGACATGTACGCCAAGATCACCGACGAGGACCCCTATCAGGCGCCCATGCGCATCTATCCGGCCATCCACTACACGATGGGCGGGCTGTGGGTGGATTACGACCTGCAAAGCTCCATCCCCGGTCTCTTCGTCATCGGCGAGGCGAACTTCTCCGACCACGGCGCCAACCGACTCGGCGCCAGCGCCCTGATGCAGGGGTTGGCCGACGGCTACTTCGTGCTGCCCGGGACCATCAACGACTATCTGGCCCGCAACCCGTTGCCCGCCGACGTCGACGCCAACCATCCAGCCGTCGTCGAGGCCGCCGAGGGCGTCCGTGAACGCACCGAACGGCTGCTGTCCATCAACGGGAGCCGTTCGGTGGATTCCTTCCACAAAGAGCTCGGGTCCATCGTCTGGGAGTACTGCGGCATGGAACGCAATGCCGAAGGACTCAGCCACGCCATCGAAGAGATCCGCCGGCTGCGTGACGAGTTCTGGACGGATGTGAAGGTCACCGGGGTCAACGAGGAATTGAACCAGTCCCTGGAGCGGGCGGGCCGGGTCGCCGACTTCTTCGGGCTCGCGGAGCTGATGTGCATCGACGCACTGCACCGCGAGGAGTCCTGCGGGGCGCATTTCCGTTCCGAAAGCCAGACCGAGGGCGGCGAGGCCCTGCGGCAGGACGAGGACTTCAGCTACGTGGCCGCCTGGGAATTCGGCGGCGATGGAGACGAGCCGGTACTGCACCGTGAACACCTCGAATTCGAGAACATCAAGGTCCAGCAAAGGAGCTACAAATGAAGATCACATTGCGGATCTGGCGCCAACACCATCAGGACCAGCCCGGGGCCATGGAGGCCTACGAGGTCGACGAGATCTCCCCCGACATGTCGTTTTTGGAGGTCCTCGATCTGCTCAACGAGGACCTCACGCTCAACGGCGGGGAACCGGTGGCCTTCGACCACGACTGCCGCGAGGGGATCTGCGGGATGTGCTCCCTGGTGATCAACGGGCTGGCCCACGGCCCCGAGGCGTTGACCACCACCTGCCAGCTCTACATGCGCCACTTCGAGGACGGCCAGGTCATCGACGTCGAACCCTGGCGTTCGACGGCGTTCCCGGTGATCCGGGATCTGGTGGTGGACCGCAGCGCCCTGGACCGGATCATCGAAGCCGGCGGTTACGTCAGCGCCCCCACCGGCGCCGCGGCGGACGCCAACGCCGTCACCGTGCCGAAGAAGGACGCCGACCGGGCCTTCGACGCCGCGGCATGCATCGGCTGCGGGGCCTGCGTGGCCGCCTGCCCCAACGGTTCGGCGTCGTTGTTCCTCGGCGCCAAGATCACCCACCTCGGTTCGCTGCCCCAGGGCCAGCCCGAACGGGACGAGCGGGCCCTGGCGATGGTCGAACAGCACGATGCCGAGGGCTTCGGCGGCTGCACGCAGATCGGTGAATGCACCGCGGTCTGCCCGGCGGGCATCCCCTTGGACATGATCTCCCAGCTGAACCATGACGTGCTGTCCGGGTTGAAGCACCAGTCGGGACAATGATCTGTCCCCCGGCAAGGCCTACGTCTGGGCTGATCCCTGCTCGCGCCTGACGCGGCGGACGGTGTGGAAGACGTGGTGCGCCAACACCACCAACGCCGCCCAGCCCAGCCCGAGTGCCCAGGCCACGGCGACATCCGTGAACCAATGGTGGCCCAGATAGATGCGGCTGCCGCCGATGAGGACCACATAGGCCACACAGCCGGCGACCATCAGCGCCCGGGTCCAGCGGCGTTCGAGCTGCAGGAACCACAAATAGGCGATGACCATGATGATCGCCGTCGCGTTGAGCGTATGCCCGGAGGGGAACGACGGCGAGGTTTCATAGGGCGGGACGGCGTCGGCCATCGGTGGCCGGGTCCGCCCGATCAGATCCTTGCCTGTAATGGTCATCACCACGGAGCCGGCCCCCGCCGCACCGATAAGCAGCAGCGGCCGCCAGGACCGACGGATCCGCGTCAGCACGGCGATCGCTGCCAGGGCAATGATCGACATCCCGATGACGGAGCCGGTGTTGGTGAACCAGGTGACCGCTGTGTCGGCCAGCGGGCTGCGCCACGTCATCACCCAGGCCAGTAACGGCCGGTCCACTGCGGCCAGGTTGTCCTTCTCCGCCAGGGATTCGTAGATATTGGCGGCAAAGAGGGTCATTAGGGTGACGAAGGAGGCGCCGATGACCAGCGTGATCCACAAGGCACCATAGGCCCCGAGTCGCGAGGGCAGCCTGCGTGCCGCGGCGTCGGCGACCGGATGCCCCCGTGGGGGAGGCTCGGGTGAACAGGAAGTGGGCATGCCTGTCAGACTAATGCCATGACGCTGCGCATACTGGCCATCGGGAAGAAGCACGAGTCGTGGGTGGCCGAGGGCATCGAGCGCTATTCGAAGCGGATGAAGAAACCCTTCGACGTGTCCTGGGCCCTGCTGCCGCATTCGTCCCGGGAAGGCGATGCCGCACGCACTGAGGAATCCGCCCGCATCCTGGCCAAGGTCCAGCCACGGGACCATGTGGTCCTGCTGGACGAACGCGGGAAGAACATCGATTCCCCGGCCCTGGCCCGTGCCCTGCAACAGCCGCTGGATACCGCACGCCCGGTGGTGCTGGTCATCGGCGGCGCCTACGGGGTGGACAGGTCGGTGCACCAGCGGGCCGACTTCACCTGGAGCCTGTCCAAGCTGGTCTTCCCCCACCAACTGGTCCGGCTCGTGGTGGCCGAACAGCTCTACCGTGCCCAGGAAATCGCCGGCGGGCGGCCGTACCACCACCAATAATGGTGCCGAGGTGCCCCGACCGCCCCCGCGCCAACTCGTCGGTGCTTCGGCGTAGGCTTTCAGCGATGGCAGAAAAGCCCGCAGCAGCCGCAGTGCTCCAGAAGTTCACGCCCGCGACCCGCGAGTGGTTCACGGGCGCTTTTGCCGCGCCGACGGCCGCCCAGCTCGGCGCCTGGGACGCCGTTTCCGCGGGCAGCAACGCCCTGGTCGTCGCCCCGACCGGTTCGGGCAAAACCCTCTCCGCCTTCCTCTGGGCCCTGGACGGGTTCATCCGAAACAGCACCGAACCACCGGCACTGCCCACCCTCGATGCCGACGATGCAGTCGCTGCACCCGGGAAGAAGGCGAAGGCCCCGAAACGCAAGACCCGGGTCCTGTACATCTCTCCGCTGAAGGCGCTTGGCGTCGACGTCGAACGCAACCTGCGCGCACCGCTGATCGGGATCACCCGGATGGCCCAACGACTCGGCCTGCCGGCCCCCGAGGTCAGTGTTGGCGTGCGTTCGGGAGACACCCCGGCCAATGACCGCCGCAAACTGCTGACGAGTCCGCCGGATATCCTCATCACCACCCCCGAGTCACTGTTCCTGATGCTGACTTCCAAGGCCCGGGAGACACTGACCGGCATCGACACGGTCATCATCGACGAGGTTCACGCCGTCGCCGGCACCAAACGCGGGGCCCATCTGGCGGTCTCGCTCGAACGGCTCGATGCCCTGCTGACAACCCCGGCCCAGCGCATCGGGCTCTCGGCCACCGTCGAACCCCGGGCCGAGGTCGCCCGGTTCCTGGGCGGGTCCCGGCCGGTGGACATCGTGGCTCCGCCCTCTCAGAAGACCTGGGACCTGACGGTCACCGTCCCCGTGGAGGACATGACGAACCTGCCCGCAGCCGCCGAAGCCAGCGAGCTCGACGAACTGGCCGGCTTCCAACCGCAGGCAAGCATCTGGCCGCATGTGGAGGAGAAGATCGTGGACCTCATCGAGGCCAACCGTTCCACGATCGTCTTCGCGAACTCCCGGCGCCTGGCCGAACGGCTGACGGCGAACCTGAACGAGATCCACGCGGCCCGGCAGGAACTGACCGGCTCAGATCCGTGGGCCGCATCGGCCAGCGAACCGGCCACCGGACCGACCATCGCCCCCGAACCGCAGCATCCGCCCGCGCAGGTCATGGCGCAGGCCGGGGCCAGCTCAGGCGCCGAGGCCGTGCTGGCCCGGGCCCACCACGGGTCGGTCTCCAAGGACCAACGCGCCGACATCGAGGATGACCTGAAGTCCGGGCGCTTGCGCTGCGTCGTGGCCACCTCCTCGTTGGAACTGGGCATCGACATGGGCCTGGTCGATCTGGTCATCCAGGTCGAATCCCCCCATTCGGTGGCCTCCGGACTGCAACGCGTGGGCCGGGCCGGACACCAGGTCGGGGAAGTCTCCACCGGGGTCTTCTTCCCCAAGCAGCGCTCGGATCTGGTCAATACGGCGATCACCGTCGAACGCATGCGCTCCGGGGCCATCGAGGCGTTATCCATTCCGGCGAACCCGCTGGATATCCTGGCCCAGCAGACCGTCGCCGCCGCAGCGTTGGGTGAGGTCGATGCGGAGGAATGGTTCGACGTCGTCCGCCGGTCGGCGCCCTTTGCCGCGCTGCCCCGTTCGGCCTTCGACGCGACCCTTGACCTCTTGGCCGGCAAATACCCCTCCGATGAGTTCGCCGAACTACGTCCACGCATCATCTGGGACCGCGATGCCGGCACCCTGTCCGGTCGCCCCGGGGCCCAACGCCTGGCCGTGACCTCCGGGGGCACCATCCCGGACCGGGGCATGTTCGGGGTCTTTTTGATCGGCACCGAGGACCAGAGTGGCGGCGGGCGCCGGGTGGGCGAACTCGACGAGGAGATGGTCTACGAATCCCGGGTCGGCGACGTCTTTGCCTTGGGGGCGACGAGCTGGAAGATCGAGGACATCACCCACGACCGGGTCCTGGTCTCCCCCGCCTTCGGCCAGCCCGGCAAACTCCCCTTCTGGAAGGGCGACTCGCTGGGTCGTCCCGCCGAGCTGGGCCGGGCGTTGGGCAGGTTCCGCCGCGAAATTGGCGGAGCCGGCGACGACGATGCCGGGGCCCGGCTGGCAGCGATCGGCCTGGACGGCTGGGCCGCGGCCAACCTCACCGGTTACCTGGCCGAACAGCAGGAAGCCACCAGCATCATCCCCAGCGACACCACCTTGGTGGTTGAACGCTTCCAGGACGAGCTCGGCGACTGGCGGGTGGTCCTGCACTCCCCGTTTGGCATGCCGGTGCACGCCCCCTGGGCGTTGGCCGTGGGGGCCCGGCTGCACGAACGCTTCGGGATGGACGGGTCGGCGATGGCCGCCGACGACGGGATCGTCCTGCGTGTGCCGATGATGGACGACGAGCCGCCCGGGGCCGAGCTCTTCCTCTTCGATCCCGAGGAGCTGGATGCCATCGTGACGAACGAGGTGGGTGGCTCGGCCCTGTTCGCTTCGCGTTTCCGCGAATGTGCGGCCCGGGCCTTGCTGCTGCCTCGGCAGAACCCGGCCAAACGCAGCCCGCTGTGGCAACAACGCCAACGCTCGGCCCAGCTGCTGGACGTGGCCAGGAAATACCCCTCCTTCCCGATCATCCTCGAGACGGTCCGCGAATGCCTGCAGGACGTCTACGACCTGCCCTCGCTACGCTCGATCGCCGCCGAACTGCAGGGCCGGGGGCTGCGGATCGTGGAAACGACCACGCGCCAACCCTCACCCTTCGCCCAGACCCTGCTCTTCGGCTATGTCGCCCAATTCCTCTACGAGGGCGACTCCCCGCTGGCCGAACGCCGGGCCGCCGCCCTGTCGATCGACCCGTCACTCTTGGGCGACCTGCTGGGCCGCACCGAATTGCGCGAACTGCTGGACCCCGAGGTCATCGCGGCCACCGAAGCCGAACTCCAACGGCTATCCCCCAACCGCCGGCTCAAGGGTCTGGAGGGGGCCGCCGATCTGCTGCGTCTGCTCGGGCCCTTGGGGATCGAGGAGCTGGCGGCCCGGCTGCGCCCGGCCGACGAATCCGCAGACGAGCCTGCCCAGGACGACGGCGAGGCAGCTGCGGACGCGGGCACCGGATCCGACGCCGGACCAACCCGCCCGGCAGCCACCGTGGACGAGGCCTCCGGGTATGCCGAGGCCCTGGTGCGCAGCAACCGTGCCCTACGGGTCAATCTCGCGGGCCGGCCGGTGCTGGCGGCGATCGAGGATGCCGCCCGGTTGCGTGACGGGCTCGGCGTCCCGTTGCCGATGGGGATCCCGCTGGCCTTCATCGAGCCGGTCGCGGACCCGTTGGGTGACCTCGTGGGACGCTACGGGCGCACCCATGGGCCCTTCACCGTGGCCGAGGCCGCCGCCGCGCTGGGCTTGGGCAGCGCCGTCGTCCTGTCGGTCCTCAAGCGTCTGGGCACCGAATCGAGGGTGGTCGAAGGAGAATTCCGTCCCACCACCGGTGAGTCGGCGGCTGGCTCCCCGGCGGCGAGCGAGTGGTGCGACGCCGAGGTGCTGCGCCGGATCCGCCGACGCTCGCTGGCCGCGCTGCGCGCCGAGGTCGAACCGGTCGACGACGCCACGTTCGGGCGGTTCCTTCCCGACTGGCAGTTCGTGGGGCAGGAGCTGCGCGGGCTCGACGGGGTCGCCACGGTGATCGACCAGTTGGCCGGGGTGCCGGTTCCGGCGAGCGCCTGGGAGGCGTTCGTGCTCCCGGCCCGGGTGGCGGATTACCAGCCGGGGATGCTCGACGAACTGATGGCCACCGGGGAGGTGTTGTGGTCCGGTGCCGGGACGTTGGCGGGAAACGACGGCTGGATCAGCCTGCATCCCGCCCAGGAGGCGGCACTGACGCTGAACCCCGACGCCGATTTCGAGCCTTCCGGGGTTCAGGTGCGCCTCCTGGAGATCCTGGCCAGCGGCGGCGGCTACTTCTTCCGCCAGATCACCGAGGCCCTGGGGGTCACCGGCCAGGACGAATCGGTGCTGAGCGCCCTCTGGGAGCTGGTGTGGGCCGGTCGGATCGGCAACGACACCTTCGCCCCGGTGCGCGGACTGCTCGGCGGTGGACGAACCGCCCATAAACCCCGCGGGGCCCCACCCCGGGCCCGGGCGCCCCGGCTGGGTCGGATGCGCTCACCGCGGGGACCGGGGATGCATGCCTCCGGGCTGCGTCCCGGCGCTGCCGGGGCCACCGCGCCCATCGCCCCGGCCCAACCACAGGCCGCCGGACGCTGGTCCCTGCTGCCGGCCCCGGAAGCCGATCCCACCCTCCGGGCCCATGCCGGTGCCGAATTCCTGCTCGACCGCTACGGCGTGCTGACCCGCGGTTCGGTCATGGTGGAGAACGTCCCCGGCGGGTTCGGCCGGCTCTACCGGGTCCTGGCCCGGCTGGAGGAAGCGGGCAGGACCCGCAGAGGCTATTTCATCGAACACCTCGGGGCCGCCCAGTTCTCCGTCCCGGCGACGGTGGACCGGCTGCGCGGGCATACCCGGGATACCGATCTGGAGTCCGCGGTCTCCCCCGCCGCCGGCCCCGGGAGGGTTCCGTTAGCGGTAGCCCTCGCGGCGACCGACCCGGCCAACCCCTACGGGGCGGCCCTGCCCTGGCCGACCGTGGGCTCGTCAGAGGACGGGTCCTCCCCCACCGGGCAACGCCCGGGACGCAAGGCCGGCGCCGTCGTCGTCCTGCTCGATGGCCGGTTGGGCCTGTACCTGGAACGCGGCGGCCGGACGGCGCTGGTCTTCACCGAGGAGCCGGCCGAACTCGAGGCCGCCGCCCGGGCGCTCGTGGCGGCCCTGCGCACGGCCCGGGTGGAGCGGATCGCCCTGGACAAGGCCAATGGGGCCCCCGTCCCCGATACGCCGCTGGCCAGGGCCTTATTGGCCGCGGGATTCCATTCCTCTCCCAATGGACTGCGCTTCCGCCCGTGAGTCGTTTCGCGGAGACCGGTATAGTGTGATCCATTCCACTTAGTGGGCTAGCGATGAGGCCAGCAACGAAGGACGTGACCAGCAGTGCCAGAGGGTGACAGCATCTACCGGGCAGCCCGTCGGCTCGATGCGGCACTGAGCAACAGGTCCCTGCAGTCCAGCGATTTCCGGCTCCCGTCCTACGCCACCTTGAACCTGGCCTCGCAAACGGTCTCCTCCGTGATCTCCCGGGGCAAGCACCTGCTGATCCGGGTGGCCGATCTATCGATCCACACCCACCTGTCCATGGACGGGCATTGGGATGTCTACGCCACCGGCGAGCGCTGGCGGGCCCCGGCCTTCAAGGCACGGTGCGTGCTGCGCAACCCGGACTTCCAAGCGGTCGGTTTCGACCTGGGTTTCCTGCGGGTGATCCGCACCGTCGACGAGCCCGACGCCGTCGGCCACCTCGGACCCGATCCGCTGGGGGCCTCCTGGGATGCCGAGGAGGTGCACCGCCGTCTGGCCATGATGCCCGAGCGGCCCATCGCCCTGACCCTGCTGGACCAGCGGGTCATCGCCGGTCTGGGGAACATCTACCGTTCGGAACTGCTCTTCCTGCTGGGCCTGCACCCCCGCACCCCCACGGGGCAGCTGCCCGATCCGGTGTATCTGGTCGATCTGGCCCATCAGCTCATGCATGCCAATAAGGACCGCTCGCGCCGGGTCACCACGACGCCGCCGATGCGCGACCAGTACTGGGTCTATGGGCGGGCCGGCAAGCCGTGCCTGCGCTGCGGGGACACCGTCGAACACCGCAAGCTCGGCCAGCCACGCCCGCCCGCCGGGGCACGGCGCGGGACGGACCGGGTCCCGGCGGGACGCCGGGGCCCCGAGGCCGGAGGACCCCGGCCCGCCGACAGCACCGGACAGGTCAAGACCGACGAGCACCAGCGGGCCCCCGGGGCCGAACCGTGCGAACGCGGCATCGACCTGAACGAACGCGACCTCTATTTCTGCCCCAGCTGCCAGGTGGATCCCTTCGCCTGAATCCTGCCGTCGCCCCGACGTGGGAAACTTATTCCATGGCCATGCAATCCCCCCTCCCCGTCCGCAACGGCGTCAACGCCACCCGGTTGCGCATCCCCCGGGAAGGGCCCTGGGCGACGGTCATGGACTACATGCTCGAACGCTTCGGCCATGTCGACCCCGAAGGCATCGTCCGCCGCTTCCGGGAGGGCGAAGTCGTGGGCCTGGGCGCCGAACCGTTGAGCACCAGCACCCCGTTGGGCCACCACGATTTCCTCTGGTACTACCGCAACCTCCCCGATGAACCGGTCCTGCCGGTCACCGAAACGATCCTGTTCCAGGACAAGGACCTGCTGGTCGTGGACAAACCGCATTTTCTGCCCAGCACCCCCGGCGGCCGGTTCATCCAGGAATCAGCGCTGGTCCGTCTGCGCAACCGGCTGGACCTACCGGATCTGGTGCCGATGCACCGGCTCGACCGGGCCACGGCGGGCATCATCCTCTTCTCCACGAATCCGGCCACCCGCGGTGCCTACCAGGTCCTCTTCGAGCGTCGCCGAATCCAGAAGGAATACCGCTGCGTCGCAGCCCTTCCCCCCGGCTGGGATGCCGCCGCAGCCACGGCGGAACCGGACCCGGATTCCGCCCCGGGCCGGCATGGCCAACCCGTGAGGCAGATCAGCGGAAACCACCGGGCGACCGCCGCCGATTTCCCGGCGGAGTACCGCAACCGGATGGTCAAGGAAAAAGGCCACCTGCTGGCCCTGACCCAGCCCGGGGAACCGAACGCGGAAACCCGGATCGACCTGTTGCGCACCGGCCTGGGCACCGGAGCCCATGCGGGCACCGCCGTCGGACTCTTCCGCCTGCGCCCGCATTCGGGCAAGACGCACCAATTGCGGGTGCATATGGCGGCCCTGGGGCTGGGCATCCTCAACGATGCGTTCTACCCGGACCTGTGGGAGAAGGCCCCTGATGACTTCACCCGGCCGTTGCAGCTGTTGGCGCATTCGATCTCCTTCACCGACCCGCTCTCCGGGGCTCCGGTCACCTACACCTCGCAACGGAACCTGGGCGAATTTCCCGGTCCCGTCCACTAGCGGCAGGACCATGTCGGAGCTGTTACGTCCAATCGTCGGAGCTAAAGAGGCCAGTGGGATCACGATCCGGCCACAGCTGGGCCCGAATCCGCGCCGACGTCCCCAAACGGCCCCCCGGTATTAGGTAGGCTATGAGCGGTGGTATGGGGAGGAATCATTGCCATGAAAACAGCGGGTAAAGGGGATTCCACGTCATGACAGAAACACGCCAGGAGACTTCGGCGGCCTCCGAGGCGCTGGAGCGTCTGCGTGCCCATCAGCCCCCCGCCTCCCCCCGTGCCGAGGGCCCCGAATCGTCCTCCCCCCGGCCCCCGCACCACGACGGCGCCTCCCCCACGAACCATTCCACCTCGCTGCCGCCCAAACCCACGCGCGACCCCGAGGGCGTGCTGAACGAATCCGACGCACCCTCACGGCATATGGCCGCGGCAGGAACGCGCGGGAGGCTGCCTGACGAGAACGCCAAGACCCGGTTGAACACCTGGCTCGACGGAATCAACTCCCCCGACTGGCAGGAACTGGCCCGCAGGACGAAGACCGGCACCGTACGGACCATCGCCGCCCAACGCGCGGCCTCCCGCCGCCGGGCCGACGCCCGGGCCAAGGCCCGCGAGGAGAAGTCCCGCCAGCGGGCCGAACGCGAAGCCGCCGAAGCCGCCGAAGCCGAAGCCTCCGCGGAGCGCAAACGCGCGGCGGAGGAAGCAGCCCGACTGGCCGCCGAAGCCGAAGCGGCCCAGCAGGCCGCCGAAGAGGCCGCGGCCCGGGCGGCGGCCTCCACCAACGACCTCGAATCGTTGGTGGAAAACGCCCGCGAGGCCATCGTCGACGCCGCGGAGGTCCCCCGGACCGCCGAACAGCTGCGCAACACCAGCCCCTTCTGGGTCGACGACGAGGGCCCCATCTACGTCCCGCCCTACAACCTGCCCTCCAGCGACCCGGATCCGCCGGAGCAGCGCTCGGATCTGATCCGTCGCCTCGTCGTGACGGTGGTTGCCGCCGCCACCCTGGTCCTGGGGTTCATGGGCCTGGGCTGGTTCGGGGGCCCCACGGCCCATTCGGCCGCCCACTCGGCCTACGGCCCCGAAAATGCCTTGCTGGCACCCAACAGCAATTCGTTCATGATCTGGGGCGTGCTGTTCGTCTGGATCGCCCTGTATGCGATCTTCCAATGGCATCCGAGCCAGCGGTCCTCCTGCCGCCAACGCGACATCGGCTACCTCACGGCCGGGGCCGGGCTGCTGGGGGCGTTGTGGCTGCTGTGTGCCCGGTCCTCGCTGGTGTTCCTGTCGGTGGTCGTGGCCCTGGCGCTGACCACCGTCCTGGTCTATGCGGTCCGCCGGATGAACCAGCGCACTGCCCGGTCGAATGTGGAGCGGGTGTTCGTGGACGGTCCGGCCGCCTTGTTCCTGGGCTGGATGCTGGTCCTGCTGCCGGCGACGCTGTCCATCGCGCTGACCCGCGCCGGATTCACCTTGCTCCTGCCGGCCTCGTTGTGGGCCGTCCTGACCATCGTCGGGTGCACGTGGGCCGCCGCCAGCTTCTCCATGTCCGAGCGGGGCCGCATCGTGGTGGCATTGGGCTTCGCCTGGGGGCTGTTCTGGGTCATGCTGGACCGGCTGCTGACCCTGCAGTCCTCGGCCCCGGTGGCGATCGTCTGCGGGTTGTGCGCGTTCATCGTGCTCCTGGCCACGGAGAACCGCCGATACCAGATCGGCCATGCCGAGCGCCGTGCCGCCCGCGGACAGCGCACCGAGTTCTAGAGCGCGGTCCACCGGCCCCGGACCCGGCGCAGCACGAGAAGTCGTTGGGTGGCGGCCACGCCCTCGACGGCGGCACGCATCCGCGCGGCGGCCGAGCGGGCGGCGCGCAGATCGGCGTCGTACTCCTCCTCCTCGACCGTGAAGCGCACAGTGATCCGAGGGACTCCGGCGACGATGTCGAGCTGGTTTGCTTCCACATGGTGGGATTCGGCCAGGGAAGCAACCGCCGCGTCCATCACCGCTTCGGGGCGGTGGCCCGGACGCAGGGACAGGATGTTCAGCTGGGCACGAAACGAGGGCACCACCCCAGCGTAGTGCCCGGCGATGCCCTCCTTCGAACCAGGCCTCAGGCGATCGCGGAGATCCCGGTGGCGGCCCGGCCGACGATCAACAGGTTGATGTCATGGGTGCCCTCATAGGTGTAGATCGCTTCGGCATCGGCGAAGATCCTGGCCATCCGGTGATCGGTGACGATCCCGTTACCGCCCATCGCGGCCCGGCCCAGGGCCACCGATTCGCGCATCCTCTCGGTCGCGAACGCCTTGGCCAGCGCCGCCTGCTCCATCTTCTCGGTCCCCTGGGACTGCGCCCGGGCGATCTGGGTCATCAACGCCATCGACGCCGTGGCATTTCCCAGCATGGTGGCCAGTTTCTGCTGGATGAGCTGGAAGGAGGCCAGCGGCCGGCCGAATTGTTCACGCTCCAACACATAGGCCCGCAGCACGTCGAAGGCCGCCAGTTGTTGTCCGACGGCGAGCCAGCCGACCATGATGCGGCTGGACCGCAGCAACTGGTTGATATCGGCGAAGGAATCGATTCCGGGGAACCGGTCCTCCTCCATCACGCGGACGTCCCGCAACACGATATCGGCGTTCTGCACGGTGCGCAGCGAGATCTTGTTCTCGATCTTGGAGGTGGTCACCCCGGGCAGGGAGGTGTCCAGGACGAATCCGCGCACCGCACCGGTGTCCTCGTCCAGGGCCCACAGCAGCAGGTGCTCACAGAACGTCCCGTTGCCGATCCAGCGTTTGGCCCCGTTGATGATCCAGGCATCGCCCTCCCGGCGGGCCCGGGTTTCCATGCCCTTGGCGACGTCGGAACCGTGCTCCGGTTCGGTCAACGCGAAGGCCCCGGTGGTGCGCAGGGCCGCCGCATCGGCCAGATAGCGTTCACGCTGGCCCTCGGTGCCGAAGTCATGCAGGGACTCGACGAAGAGGTCGTGGTGGATCATGAAGAACGTCGCCAACGACGCATCGGCCCGGGCCAGCTCGGCGATGAGCAGTCCGTGGAACAACGTCGAATAGCCGTGCCGGGTCGGCGTGCTCACCCCCAACGCCCCGAGCCTCGGCAGCAGATCGAAGGGGAACTCCTCGGCGGTCCACCACGCCCCGGCATGTTCGGTGACGTATTCGGCCACGAAGGCGCGCACTTCGGCCAGCTTGGCCCGCTCCCTCTCGTCGAGTTGCGACTCGATGTCCAGGAAATCGGCCCCGGCTAGTTCCCGGGTGGTGCGGGCAGGAGGGCCGCCCTCGTTCTTCACGGTCATCCCGCTCCTTATTTCGGGGCCATGCGGATGGCTCCGTCGAGTCGGATGGTCTCACCGTTGAGCATCTGGTTGGCCAGGATGTGCTCCACCAGCGCGGCGTATTCGGCGGGCTTTCCCAACCGTGAGGGGTGGGGCACCTGGGCGCCGAGGGAGTCCTGGGCCTCCTGCGGCAGACCGGCGAGCATCGGCGTTTCGAAGATCCCCGGGGCGATGGACATGACCCGGATGTGCTGACGGGCCAATTCGCGGGCCAGCGGGAGGGTCATCGCCGCGACCCCTCCCTTGGAGGCGGCATAGGCCGGCTGGCCGATCTGCCCGTCGAAGGCCGCGACGGAGGCCGTGTTCACGATGACACCGCGTTCCTCGGTCCCGGTCTCGTCGTCGAGGATCGGTTCGGTCCCGGCCATGGCTTCGGCGGCCAGCCGGACGACATTGAAGGTGCCGATCAGGTTCACGGCCACGACCTTCTCGAAGGAGGCCAGCGGAAGGACTCCGTCCCGGCCGAGGACCTTGCCCGGGGTGGCTACCCCGGCACAGTTGACCAGCACACGCAGCGGCGCCATGTCGCTGGCCACTTCGACGGCGCGCCGGACCTCCTGTTCGTTGGTCACGTCCGCGGCGACGAACCGGGCCCGTTCGCCCAGTCCGATGGCGGCGTCCTCGCCGGCCGATCCGGGCAGGTCGAGCAGGACCACATGGGCCCCGGCGTCGTAGAGCTTCTTGGCGGTGGCGGCACCCAGGCCGGATGCGCCACCGGTGATGAGGGCCGAGGCCCCGGCGATGTCCATGGTTCCTCCCGAAAGGGCGGATCGACCCGCCCGGTTAATGGTTGTTAACTCAAATCCAACTGTAGCGTCTGTCGCGCGGACACTCCACCCCTGCGGACGTCGTAGGATTCGCTCATGAGCCCCGTATCCGGCCCCCGCCCCTTCCTGCTGCTTTCCACCCGGGAGGACCCCGTGGCCGCCGCGGACGAGGTCCGTGGGTTCCTGGCCGCCGCGGACCTTCCGGCCGCGCTGTTGGAGGTCGTGGCCCTGGGCGCCTCCCCGCTGCCGGCCCCACTGGACCTGGGGGCGTATTCGGGCATCCTGCTCGGCGGCGGACCCTTCAACTCCTCCGATGACCCGGCCGGCAAATCCCCGACCCAGCGGCGGGTCGAAGCCGAGATCTCGGGATTGCTGGACCAGCTCCTGGCCCATGACTTCCCGTTCCTTGGCGCCTGCTACGGCATCGGGACCCTGGGGACCCACCAGGGCGGCACCGTGGACCGGACCCATGCCGAACCCGTCGGCCTCTCCCGGATCGAGCTGACCAGGGCCGGGGCCCGCGATCCGATCACCGCCGGGATGCCCCCGGCCTTCGACGCCTTCGTCGGACATAAGGAGGCGGTCTCCACGCTGCCTCGGCACGCCGTCCTGTTGGCGACCTCCGGGCCCTGCCCGGTGCAGATGTTCCGGATCGGCACGAATCTCTATGCCACCCAGTTCCATCCGGAGCTCGACGGAGACGGGCTGGCCACGCGTATTGGGATCTACCGTGACGCAGGCTATTTCGATCCCGCGGAGGCCGGCCCGTTGACCGAACTCGCCCATGCGGCCGACGTCCCCTGGCCGGGCCTGATCCTGCGCAACTTCGTCCAGCGGTACCAGCGCTAGGAGGCCCGTCCCGGGTACTGCCCCGACTAGCGGCGGGTGACCTTGCCGGTGAGCTGGGCGGCCGGCTGCAGGAACAGCGGCCGGGCGGCGATCCAGCCGGCCACCACGACGATCGCCGCGACCACGAAGATCCAGAACCCCACCCAATTGACCACATCGGGGCCCTGGCCGCTGTACATGTAGTTGAGGTTCCGGCGCATGCCGGTGGTGAAGACCAGGACGACGTGCACGAAGATGAACACGACGAAGTAGAACATCACCGGCAGGTGGATGATCCGCGCCAGCAGGACCGGATAATAGCGGTTGATCTTCCACTGGGTGGACCACAGCGAGGACATCCGCACCCCGGTCACCACCGCCAGCGGCGCGGCCACGAAGATGGTGACGAAGTAGGCGAGCAGCTGGATGCCGTTGTAGTTCTGCCAGGCCGATTCCATCGGCCACTCCAGCGACAGATACTGCAGCCCCGCCGAGATGGCCTGGGGGAAGACATCCCACCCCGTCGGGATGATCCGTTTCCAATGCCCGGTGGAGAAGACCAGGACGTAGAAGACCACCCCGTTCAGGATCCATAAGCTGCCCAGGCTGTAGTGCAGCCACAGGTAGATGCTCATCTTGGCCGGTGGATTCTGCCGGTTGCGGGGCCCCACCGTGCGGGTCCAATAGGCTTCCGGGGTCCGTTCGGTACGCACCATCCACCCGGCGCGGATGATCAGGATGATCAGGAAGAAGTTGAAGAAGTGCTGCCATTGCAGCCACCAGGGGAAACCGTCGGCGGTATCCGTGGTGGCCGGGGGCTGGCCCGGATACTCGGCGAGGAACCCCTGTCCGGCGGAGCTGCCCAGATACCATCTGGCCCCGAGGACGGCGGCGGCGAGCGCCACGACCACGAGGGGGCAGATCCAGACCAGTTTGAACCATTTGGACTGCCTGAAACCCGAAACAGGCCGCTGGGCCGGTGTTCTCATTGCGCTCCTCTGCCTCACCTTCGCCCCGGCTCCATGGGGTCACCGGGTCCGCCCATCATCCCCCGGACGACTCCCGCCGCCGTAGTGCGGCGGTCAGGGCCGGTACCACCTGGTGCAGGTCCCCGATGATGGCGTAGTCGGCCTGGGTGACCATGGGCGCATCGGGGTCGGTGTTGATGGCCACGATCATCTTCGCCGATTGGCAGCCAGCCCAGTGCTGGACGGCGCCGCTGATGCCGCAGGCGAGATAGACCTCCGGGGAGATCCTGCTGCCGGTCTGCCCGATCTGTTCATGGTGGGGGCGCCAGCCGAGGCTGGTCACCACCCGGGAGGCCCCCAGGGCGGCGCCGAGCTGGTCCCGCAGCTGAAGCAGGTCATCGAAGCCATCCGCGCTGCCCACGCCGCGGCCGGCCCCGACCACCACCCGCGCCCCGGTCAACGTCGAGGTGGCATCGGGGGCGCCGGTTTCGACCCGGACGACGGCGGTGACCAGATCGGCGTCGGAGAGTTCGGGCTCGAATTCGTGCCAGACGGGAGCCGAGGCGTCATCGGCCGCCACCGGGTCCACGGCATGCCCGGCGACGCTGAGGACCCGGGGTGCACCGTCGAGCCGCATGTGCTCGAAGACGCCCCCACCCATCACCTGGCGCGAGAGGACCAATGGTTCGGTATCGACGATCCCCACGACGTTGGCCGCCATCATCGCCCCTGCCCGGGCGGCCACATGGGCCAGGACCTCGCTGCCGCGCGGGGTTCCCGCAGCCAGCACGTAGGCGGCCGGCACCGCTCCGAGGGCGGTCGCCCAGCCGCTGGCGCCATAGCGTTCCAGCCGTTCGCCGGCGGCATGGTGGATGGAGTCCACTCCCTGTTCGGCCAGTTGGGCCGACAACTTCTCCTTCACCCGTTCCTGCGCTTCGGGGCCTCCGGCCGAGGCCTCCCCGGCCCCCAGGGGACCAATGATCAGTGCCTCGACGGTTTCGCCACCGAGCCGGCCGGCCAGTTCCCGCGCAAAGGTCAGGGTCTCCAGCGAGGTGGGGGTGGCTCCGTCGCTGCCGGTTTCCACGAGGACCAGAATCATCGGTTCAACACCCCGCTGCTGGCCAGGATCTCGACCAGTGCCGGGACCGCATCGGGCCCCTCACCCAGGATCTGGACCGTACTGGGTTTCGTCGGGGGCAGCGTCAGCTTCACCCGGCCGGAGCCGATCGGCTCGATCAGGGGGTCCTTGCGGTCGATGCTCAGTCGCTTGGCCTTGAGGCGGCCGCGGATCGAGGGGTAGCGTGGCTCCACTCCCCCCTCCTGCACGGCCATCACCGCGGGCAGGGGGACCTCGAACACGTCGGTGCCCTGCGGCCCGGCGCCCCGGGCCAGCACCGAGGATCCGTGGATCTCCGCGGTGTTGATCCCGGTGAGGACCGGCCGGCCCAGGGCGAATCCCAGCCGGACGCCGACCTGGAAGTCACCGGTATCGGCGGCGTCGTTGCCGACGAGGATCAAATCGTAGGCGGCCGGCGAGGCGCGGACCTCCGCGGCGATCGCGGCCGCCACATCGGCCGGCCCGTAGGATTCGGGGTCCGCGGTGATCAGGGTGGCTGCACCGGCCCCCAGCGCCACCGCGTACCGCAGTTGTTCGGCCGCCTCCGCGGTACCGAGGCTGAGCACCCGTACTTCACCGCCGGTGTCCCCCGCCAGCCCGACGGCGAGCTCGATCGCGCATTCGTCGTGTTCGCTCAGCCTATGGCCGACATGGCGGGCGTCGATGCTGTGCCCATCCTGGCTCAAGAGGATCTCCCCGGCGATTTCCGGGACCCGTTTGATGCAGACCAGCAGATTGACCATTTTCAGCTCCTGATTCTGAGGTTCTCGGGGTCGAAGACGGCGGTCGCATCGGTGGCGACCACGCTGACCGGATAGGAACGGCCCAGGTAGTCCACGGCCAGCCGGGTTCCCACCCGCGCTTGCGCCGGGGGAAGGAAGCTCATCAGCAGATGCACGCCCAGCGATGGCGCCGATCCCGCCGAGGTGACATAGGCTCCGCGCCCGTGCGCGTCGATCAGCGGTTCCCCCTCGGGACCGGTGACCGCTTCACCGCCGAGCATGTAGCGGCGCACCCCCGCCTCGTCCCGGTGATCGTCCACTTGAAGCGTGCACAGGATGCGCGCCGGGTCCTGGGAGCGTTGGCGCAGATAGGCGTCGCGGCCGATGAAGTCCTGGGCCTTCACCCGCGGCCGCATCATTCCGGTCTCCACGATGGTCCGCTCCGCGTCCAGTTCCGCGCCGAACGCCCGGTAGCCCTTCTCCAACCGTCCGGTGGTCCCGTAGACCCCGTTGCCCACCGGCACCAGGCCATCCTCCCGGCCGGCCTCGGCCAGCAGCGACCAGAGCCGGGCCCCTTGCTCCATCGGCACATACAGCTCCCACCCCAGTTCCCCGACGTAGGAGATCCTCGAGGCGTGGACCTCCAGGGGGCCGGCTTCCAGGGGCCGGCAGCGGGCGAACCTGAAGCCCTCCGCTGAAATATCGGAGTCGGTGATCCGGCCCAGGACGTCCCTGGCCCGCGGGCCCCAGAGGCCGATGGTGGTCAGTTCGGAGGTGCGGTCGACCACTTGGGTGGTGGCCGGATCCACCCGCCGGTCGGAGAACCACTTACGGTCGATGTTCCCGCTGCCGCCCCCGGTGACCACCCGGAAGTGTTCCTCCCCCAGGCGCATGATCGTCAGGTCGGAGCGGAAACCTCCGCGCGCGTCCAGCACCGGGGTGTAGATGACCCGTCCGGTGTCCACGTCCATCTGGGCCACCGCGACCCGCTGCACCGTGGCGAGTGCCCCCGGGCCGAGCACGTCGAAGATGGCGAAGGCGGAGAGATCCACCATCCCGGCCCGCTCCCGCATCGCCAGGTGTTCGGCATTGATGATCGGTGACCACCACCGCGAATCCCATTCGGCGGTCCGGTCCATGACCGCGTCGCCGTATTCGGCCAGCAGTGGCGCATTCGAGGCGTACCATTGCGGCCGCTCCCAGCCGGCGGCCTCGAAGAAGGTGGCTCCGAGCTCCACTTCGGCCTGGTGCATCGGGGCCAGGCGGACCCCGCGGTTGCTCAGCCACTGCTCGGACGGGTGCACGATGCCGTAGGTCTTGTGGAAGCCCTCCTCGACACGGGCCTTCACATGGGTGCGCGTGCGTTGGTGCGGATGGAAGCGGGCGATGTCGGCGGCGTGCGTATCGTATTCGGGGGTTCCGGTGGTCATCCATTCGGCGATCATCCGTCCGACGCCGGGGCCTTCCTTGATCCATACGGCCGCCGCGGACCACAGCCCGGCCACCTCGGGGGTCTCCCCCAGCAGCGGGCCGCCGTCGGGGGTCAGTGAGAGCAGCCCGTTGATGGCATACCTGATCTCCACCTGGGGGTTGCCCAGGATGTCGGGCATCAGCTCCAGGGCCTGTTCCAGTTGTCGGTCGAAGTCGTCTTCCGTGAACGGCATTTCGGTGGGTGAAAGCTTGGACTGGGCGATGGAGGGGATGTCTTCGGCGTCGTGCAGGATGGGCCGGTGTGCGTAGGAGCCGATCTCCAGATCACCGCCGTGCTGCCGTTCGTAGCATCCGGTGTCCATGTCACGGATGATCGGGAAGGAGATCTCACCGCTGGTGTCGGCGAACTGCGGAACCGGTCCGACGCTGATCATCTGGTGCACCGTGGGGCTCAGGGGAATGGAGGCCCCGGCCATCCTGGCCAGTTTCGGCGACCAGACACCGCAGGCGATGACGACGGTATCGGCCTCGATGGTTCCGGCGTCCGTGTGCACCCGGCGGATTCGCCCGTCCTCGACCTCCATGCCGGTCACCTCGACCGTGGGGCAGACCTGCAGCGCCCCGAGCCCCAGGGCCGCCTCCCGCATCAAGGTGCCCGCCCCCTGGGAGTCGACGACCCCGACCCCGGGGGTCCAGAAGGCCCCGCGGATGATCGAGGGCTCGAGATAAGGCACGCGGTCGACCACGGCTTCCGGGGTGACCATCTCCGATTCAATGCCCCAGGCCCGGGCCGAGGTCAGACGCCGGTGGAGCTCCTGCATCCGTTCGGCGGTGCGCGCGACCTCGAATCCGCCGGATTGGGTGAAAACGCCCATTTCCTTGTACTGGCGGATGCTGTCGGCCGTCAGATCGGTGATTTCGCGTGAATGGTCCACCGGGAACAAGAAGTTCGAGGCATGCCCGGTGGACCCGCCCGGATTCGGCATCGGTCCCTTATCGAGCTGGACGATATCCCGCCACCCCAGGCGGGCCAGGTGGTGGACGATGGAATTGCCCACGATTCCGGCGCCGATCACCACTACTCGTGCACTCGCGGGAACCGTACCCATGACGCCACCTCTATCGGCCGTCGTTCACTGACGCGGCGGGCAGCTCGGGCCACCGTGCATGAACCGCCGTAGCTGAACCATTGCGCGTTTGGCGGTCGCCGTCAAGGGGTGTGTCCCCGCGTGGGCATCTCGCTGAATCCGGGGTGGGCGTGGGAGGCTTCGCCGCGTTCGGGCCTGGCGATGAACCGGGCGATCTCGCGGGGCTTGGATTCCTGTCATTGAGCGTGCGGATCCGATGGTACAGCGCGTAACGGTTGGTCCCGTTGAGTCGTTCGCGGCCCGGGTCAGGCCCGTGAATTCCCCGCCCTTCCGAGGCAGGACCAGCAGAATCGGCCACCAGGGTCTATGCGCAAGCAAACTACTTTGCTAGCATCCTAATCATGCCCACTGAAGCCACCCCGGATCCGGACCGGAAGGTCCAATTCAACGTCTACCTGCCCGCCGGACTGGTGCGGGAGATCAAGCACGCGGCCATCGACGCCGAGACCTCCCTCTCGGCCTATGTCGCCGAGGCCCTGACCGGACACCTGAAGGAGAAGAACTAATGCTGCGCCTGGCCCCCATCCGGTTCACCGACCACATCGGTCCCTGGACCACCCTGCTCGAGGCCCTCGGCCTGGCCCACGCCGTCGACACCGACGGCTGGCATGAGTTCGACGCCGCGTCCGGCCGTGTCCGGCTGCACGCCACCGACGCCGATCACCCGGCAGGGACCACGCTGCTGTCCTTCGAGGTCGGCGATCTGGAGGAATTCGCCCGGCGCACCCGCGCTGCGGGAACCCCGGTGGAGGTCACCGAGGAAGCCCACGGCAGCACAGCCACCGTCACCGGCCCCGATGGCCTCGCCTTCCCCGTCACCGTCCAGGCCTCCCGCCCCGAACCGGCAGCGGCCGACCCCGACGTCCAGGTGCTCGTGCTGTGGATGACCCCCGAGCCGCAGGGTCCCGCCGAGACCCTGCGCCATATCGGCGCGCGTCCCCGCATCGCCAGCGACAGCGGCGGCTGGGTCCAGTTCCAGGCCAAGAACGGCGGGCTGGTCGCCACCCATTCGGGCCCCCGGGCCTTTGCCACGCTCAGCTTCGGGTACGACGGCGATGCCGAGGCCCTGCACACCCGGCTGCGGGAGGCGGGATTGGACGCGAGTCTGATCGACGAGTCCTATGGACGCACCGTGCTGGTGGGCAACCCCGATGGAGGGGAGCCGATCTGGATCAACGAAGCCCAGCAGGATCTCTACGGCTACCACCGGATCGCCGACTAGCCGCGGGGCTGGAGGAGTCCGGGGGGCCCGACCCTACTCGGAGGCCCCGTCCCGGTCCCGACCATCGAGGAACAGACTGAGTACCACCAGGGACAGGCTGAGGATCGCCGCGACGAAGAACCCGCTGCGGAATCCGGTCACCTGCGCCTCGATCCCGGTGGCACCGGCCAGGGCCGAGGTGGCCGTCCGCGAGGCCAGGATGCCGACCAACAGGGCGGTTCCCGCCGCCCCACCGAGCTGCTGCAGGGTACTGAGCACCGCGGAGCCATGCGAGTGCAGGCGATGCGGCAACGGGTTCAGGGCCGTGGTGAAGGCCGGGGTGAAGATGAAGGCAAAGCTCAGCGACATGCCCAGATACAACGTCAGCACCCACCAGATCGGGGTGTCGGAGGCCAGTCTGGAGAAGGCGAACATGACCACCGAGAGCAGTGCCGTCCCCGGGATCAGCAGGGGGCGCGGACCGACCTTGTCGTACATCCGGCCCACCAGGGGCGCCAGCAGGCCCATGAGCAGCCCGCCGGGGAGCATCAACAGCCCGGTGCCCAGGGTGTCCACGTCCCTCACGTTCTGTAGGTAGATCGGCAGCAGGATGATCACCCCGAACAGCGACACCATGGCCAGGACCATCAGGGACAGGGCGAGCGTGAAGTTCCGGTAGGTGAAGGGCCGCAGATCCAGCAGTGCCGTGTCGCTGCGCTGCAGACGCAGTTGCAGCACCGTGAACGCAGCCAGCGAGACGAAGGAGACCGCGAGCGCCACCAGGGCGCCGACTTCCGGGCCCTGCCCGGCCCCTTCGCTGCCGCCACCGATCCGGCTCAACCCGTAGACCAGCCCGCCGAAGCCGGGAACGGCCAGCAGCAGGGAGGGGATGGACAGCGGCATGGAACCGGCCACTGCCTCCCGGGGCAGCCGACGGGCCCCGGCGATGAGGGCGACCAGGGCGATCGGCAACACGATCAGGAACATGAACCGCCAGGACAGGTACTGCAGGATCAGCCCGGAGATGGTGGGCCCGATGGCCGGGGCGACCGAGATCACGATCGACACATTGCCCATCACCATCCCGCGACGGGCGGCCGGCACCAGGTCCAGGACGGTGGTCATCAGCAGCGGGAGCATGATCGCGGTGCCGCTGGCCTGGATCACCCGGGCCCCCAACAGGACCTCGAAGCCCGGGGCACAGCTGGCCAGCAGGGTCCCCGCGGAAAACAACCCCATGGCCAGGGTGAAGACGGTGCGCAGCGAGAAACGCTGCAAGAGGTAGCCCGTGGTGGGGATGACCACCGCGGTGGTCAGCATGAACGCGGTGGCCAGCCACTGCACGGCGTCGGCGCTCACATCGAAGGCGACCATCAGCCGGGGCAGCGCCACGTTCATGATCGTTTCGTTGAGGATGACCACGAAGGCCGAGACGAGCAGCACACCGATGGTCATCTTCGCGGCGGGGTCCAGCCGGTCATCGCGGACGACGGTGGAGCCAGCGGGGTCGGAGTGTCCCGGGTCCAGCGGGGAGTCTTCGGAAAGCACAGGGGGTCCTCTGGTTGATCGGCCGCGCCGGTCGGCGCCGCCGGGTGCATCGGTGGTGGGGTGAAGGCCCGAAGAAGTGATCGAGGGTTCCGAACCACGATAAACCATCACGTGACCCGGCAGTTTGACCAGTGATCCACCCCACAGCCCTTTTCCGTCAATCCGTCACGTCCCGGAATGGGGGCGTGAAGTGTCGGGGTGGATGCGATAAACATGGGGGTATGAACGTTCGTACCCCGGACCCCAATCCCGGCTGGCTCTCTGAAGAAGACCTCTATGAGGCCCGGCAACGCCTGCCCATGCTCTACGTCGAAGCGATTCCGGTCCGCTTGGACCCGCTGGGCTATGTCAACGAGGTCGGTCTGCTCTACACCGCCGACGCCGCAGGGCACTTCACCCGCACCTTCGTCTCGGGTCGGGTCATGTACCGCGAGACCATCCGCGCCGCCCTGGTGCGCCACATGGAGAAGGACCTCGGCCCGCTGGCGATGCCGCAACTGCCGTTGAGCCCCGTGCCCTTCACCGTCGCCGAGTACTTCCCCTCCCCCTCGGAAACCGGGCTGACCGACGAACGCCAGCATGCCGTGGCCCTGGCCTATGTCATCCCCGTCCGGGGCGAATGCAGTCCCCGCCAGGACGCCCTCGAATTGACCTGGCTGACCCCGAGCGAGGCCCTGAGCCCCTCCATCCGTGACGAATTCGCCGGTGGCCGCGCCAACATCCTTCGACAGGCGCTGGCCCATGCGGGCTGGTGCGAGTAGGTAGTGACCTTGCAGCATGACTACATCCGGGCCGTTCGCGCCGAAAAAGTGGCTCCGGGAAACCGGTTCATCACCCGTACGGGGTCCCCGAGCCTGCCGGTGACCGGCGTCCGGACCGTTCCGGACAGCTTCGGCACCCCGGCCTACATCGAAGCCACGCTGGACAACGGCCAGAAGGTCACCATCGCCCATGGCTCGACCATCCGCGTCCACACCGTGGAACCACCGCCGGAGGCCACCCTGGATGAATTGACGGTGATCCCCGTGGAGGACGGCTCGCCCGAGGCCATCCTGATCTCCATCGCCCGCGAATATCCGTGGGACCAGCGGGTGCTGGCCCCCATCGCCAAGCTCAGCCGCGGTTTCAACCCGAAATCCGGGGCCCAGCTGGAGGACGTCCGCGATCTGGCCCATCTGCTCTTCGTCGAGCTCGACGACCAGCCGAATGTGTGGCGGGCCCTGGGCGTGTTGACGGAACTTCCCTTCGACGGGAACTTCGGGCGGTGGAAGTCCATCCAGTCGGCTCTGGCGATTGCCGCCTACCTCGCCGCCACCGACGGGGACTCCGAGGCCTCCCACCGGTATTCGGAATCGTTGCGGGTCACCGACCACATCGAGGAGGACCCGCTGAAGGACAAGCTCACGGCCGAGCTGCGCCAACGCCAACTCGACGAGCCGAACCTCTTCGACCGCGAAATCCACCGGGCCACCGCCGCCGGTGACTTGGTGGCCATCCGCTCCTGGCGGATCGAGCGGCTCGACGCGCTGCTGTATCTGCTGGCACACGGCGGGTCGCGGGCGCTGACCCGCGAGGAGCTCCAGCGCATGGTCGACAACGAATTGGAGACCTTGCGCTCCATCGACGGACCGGGACAGCAGGAGGCCGCGCAGGCGGCCGACGACGCCGACGCCCCCGACTGACCCGGTTCAGCCGACGGGCGCAGCGAAGGGCAGGCGTCGGCGCAGTGCCGAGCCTGCCAGGGCGACGGCCACCCCGATGACCGAGCCGATGACCGTTTCCAGGATCCGGTCGTAGAGCAGTTGCGTGCTCATGCCCGCCACCAGCGAGATGCCGACCAGGGCGAGCGGGGTGACGCAGACCTGCGCCCAGAAGTAGTTCCGTGTGATGAGCATTTCCGCGCCGAACTGGGCCAGGCCGAGGAAGAGGATGATCATCCACGGGCTCGGTTCGGCCAGGATGATCAGTGCCATGACGCCCAACCCGGTGAGCGTGCCCAACACGCGGTGCAGCCCGCGGGCGATGCGGTGGCGGGTGGTGTGTCCCACGAGGGGGACGACGGCGGCGACCATCGCCCAGTAGGGGTGGCCGGTGCCCAGCACCGGGGCCACCAGCAGGGCGACCGTCCCGGCCAGCCCCGCGGCCACGAGGTACCCGATGGATTCCACCTTGATGGCCAGCTGGACCGCGGGGCTCTGCGGCCGCAGCCCGCCGACGTTCCACGGGGTCCGCCGTCCGGCGGAGACGCGTCCAAGCTGTCCGAGGAGCACGCACGACGTCACCGTGGCGATCGCGGTGACCAGGACCATCCCGAGCCCGGGGATCTCGGGGATGGAGGCGATCGCGGCAAAGCAGAAGATGTGGAACAGGGAGCCGGCGGGCCGCAATTGGGCGAATCCGGTGGCCAGCGAACACGCCCAGGCCACCAGGGTCGTCAGCCCCACGATCACCCATCCCCCGGCCGGGGAATCATGGTCGACCAGGAGCACGTTCACCGCCCAGGCGGCACCGATGAGCACCACGAACAGCACCCCGGCGCTGGCCTGCGAGCGCAGCCGGTCGCGGTGGCCGGGAACGCGTCCGAAGATCCCGGTGAAGGCCCCGAAGATCGCGAAGATCGCCAGGTCCAGCCGGCCCAGGCCCAACAGCACAGCCAATGGCAGGAACACTCCCAGACCGCAGCGCACCCCGATCCACGGGTCCTTGTCGCCGGGTCCCAGCGTCAGCAGTCGACGCAGCGTCAATGAGTCGTCCACTGCTCTCCTGGGTTGGTGTCTGCATCCACCCTATGACCCGCCGGCCCGCGGTCGCGGGGTCATCGCTGGCGCGTTCGTCACAACGTCCCGTCGGCATGGGGCAAAATGGTGGGGTGTCTGAAACCGATTCCCCTCCTGACGTGACGACCGCCGCCTCCGCCCCCGAGGCCCCGGCGTCGGACCCCGCGATCGCCGTGGCCCCGCATCCACGCCAGGACGCGTTCTCCTTCGAGGTCGGCACCCGGCTGACCCACGCCGACGGATCCGCCTCGCTGGGACGCACCGGCACCATTCGCACCCCGCACGGGGACATCCGCACCCCGGCGTTCATCGCCGTGGGGACCAAGGCCACCGTGAAGGCCGTGCTGCCCGAAGCCGTGGCCGAGCTGGGGGCCCAGGCCGTACTGGCCAACGCCTACCACCTGTATCTGCAGCCGGGCTCGGACCTCCTCGACGCCGCCGGCGGGCTGGGGGCGTTCATGAACTGGCCCGGACCCACGTTCACCGATTCGGGGGGCTTCCAGGTGATGAGCCTGGGCTCGGGGTTCAAGAAGGTCATCGACATGGAAGGTGCCGCCGCCGCAGGGGGCGACGACACCGTGGCCCCCGGCAAGGAACGCCTGGCCAATGTCGACGAGGACGGGGTCTGGTTCAAATCCCACCTCAACGGGGACCGGCACCGCTTCTCCCCGGAGATCTCCATGGGCGTGCAGCACCGGATCGGCGCGGACATCATGTTCGCCTTCGACGAGCTGACGACCCTGCATAATTCGCGGGGCTACCAGGTCGAATCCCTGGAGCGGACCCGACGCTGGGCCGAACGCTGCATCATCGAGCACTTCCGGCTCACCGACGAACGTTTCCCCAAGCCCTACCAGGCGCTCTTCGGGGTCATCCAGGGCGCCCAGTATGAGGATCTGCGGCGCAAGGCCTGCCGGGATCTCGGGGACATGCCCTTTGATGGCTTCGGCATCGGCGGGGCCCTGGAGAAGGAGAACCTGGGCACCATCGTCGGCTGGTGTTCGGAGGAACTGCCCGAGGACAAGCCACGGCACCTGTTGGGCATTTCGGAGCCCGATGACCTCTTCACGGCCATCGAGAACGGTGCCGACACCTTCGACTGCGTCTCCCCCACCCGGGTGGCCCGCAACTCGGCGTTCTACACGGCCCACGGCCGGTTCAACCTCTCGGGACGCCGCTACCGCGCCGATTTCACCCCGCTGCAGGAAGGCTGCCGCTGCTACACGTGCACGCATTATTCCCGCGCCTACATCCATCACCTGTTCAAGGCGAAGGAACTGGTCAGCCACACGCTGATCTCGATCCACAACGAATACTTCGTGGTCTCGATGGTGGACCGGGCCCGTGAGGCGATCGAAGACGGTACCTTCGCCGCGTTGAAGGAGTCCACGCTGGCCGCCTATTACGCTGGCGCCCCCGACCCGCAGGGCCTCTAGGCAGGCCGGGGGCGGTACGTCCCGGCGAACCAAGCGCCCACCCCGAGGCCCACCGTGAGCACCAGCAGCACGGCGGGAATCGCTGCCCCCAGCACCGCCAGGGCCCACGGGACGACGGCGATCAGCATCAGTTCCGGCCCGTGGACGGCATGGCCGATGAGCGGCAGGGCGCCGCGGCCGAACATCTGGCGTTGCAACACCGCATCCCAATCCAGTTCGGGCCGGTAGGCCAGCCGCAGGGATCCTCCGGCCACGCCGATCCCGCAGAACACCCCGATTCCGATCAGCAGGATCCATTGTCCCGGCGCGCCCGGTCCGACCAGCGCCCACCCCAGGATGGCCCCGGCCAGTGCGCCCCAGGCGCTCAAGACGATCGCCGGAAGCAACCCGTGGGCCTTGCGCGCGGACTTCGCATCCAGGGGCAGCAGGGCGTCCAGCCCCGGCACCCGGGCCGCCTCGGCCGCCGCCACCCCGGCGGCCTGCCCGGCCAGGGTCGCCGATACCGCGATGGCCACGCATAGTACGACGGCGGTGCCCCCGCCGCGGGCGGTGACGGCCCCGGCCAGCAGGGCCAGACTGATCACCAGCCGGCCCCACACCGGACCGGTGCGCAGCAGGACCAGCGCTTCGGCCCGCAGCAGGGCCCCCACCGGGGCGCCGGTGAAGCGTGCGGGGATCATCCGGGGCCAGGGATCACGGACATGGCTGCGCCGGCGGGGGCCGTGGGCAAAGGAGCCCAGCAGCGACCGGGCGTCGAGCAGGGCCAGTGAGTTCCCCGCGTGTCCGCTGATTCCACCGGCCTCGAGCAGCTCCGAGGTGGGGATCCGCCCCAGCAACGGACGCACCACCGCCCAGCCCACCAGGGCCACCAGCAGCAGGGCCGCGGGGATGGCCCAGTTCCCCGTGGATGGCCACGCCGAGGGCAGGCCCGCCCAGATCCCCGGGGTCAGCAACCTGGCCGTTCCGGCGGCCCGGAGGATCGCGTCCACGGCGTAGGCTAGGACGATCAGGCCGCCCAGGACCCGGAGCCCCCTGCCGACCATCGGGCGCAGATGCAGGATCTGGCCGGCCGCCACCAGGAGTCCGACCAACACGAATTCGGCGCCCAGCGTGAAGCTGCCGGCGGCCAGTTCGCCCAGCGGCGGGCCGCTGAATCCGTTGTATGAGGCGGTTCCGGCGGAGAGGCCCAACGGCAGCCAGAGCACGGCGCCGACGATGAAGACCCAGACCAACCGGTTCCGCAGCTGCCGGGCGAGCATCGGCACCCGGTCCACCGGCAGCGAGAACCACCACAGGCCCTGGGCCCGGTCCACGGCCACCGGCCCCATCCGGCTCAGCAGGGACGCCACCCCCAGCAGGGCCAGCAGCAGCAGGGCCGAGCCGGCGTCGGCCCCCGGGACGACGGCGATGCCCTCGCGGACCAGGGATCCGGCGGCCGATGCGCGCATGCCCTGGGCCAGGAATTGGACGACGCCGGAGAGGTAGGCCAACAGGATGACGGCCCCGAAGAAGGTGATGTAGAAATCGCTCCAGCGGTCGGGCCGCTGCGCCCGACGGCGATCCCGGCGCAGCCGGTGGGTGGCCGCGACCGGGTCGAAGTCCGAGGGTGGGCCCCCGGGGACCCATGCTGGAAGGGACCGTCCCGCCCCGGAGGCGTGGACGCTCATGCTCCGCCGATGGCCGCGGCGCCTTCGGCTGCGGTGGCGAAACGCAGTCCCTCGTCGACGATCAGGCAATGGTCCACCACCGTGGTGAGCAGGATGGCGTCGTGGGTGACCAGCAGGACCGCCCCGCCATCGTCGATCCGGGCCCGCAACCTCACCGCGAGTTTCGCGCGCATCGGCGGGTCCAGTCGTTGTTCCGGCTCGTCCAGGACCAGTAGTTCGCTGGGCCGGATCATCCCGGCGGCCAGCAGCAGGCGGCGGCGTTGGCCCGAGGACAGGGCCCCGGGCAGGGCGTGGCGGGCCGTGGTGAGTTCGAAGAATTCCAGTTCCCGCTCCACGGCTTCCTGCCCGTCGGGGACCTCGTGCCCCGAGGCGATGAGCTGCAGGTGTTCCTCCACGGTGAGCGAATCGAAGAACGCGTCCTCGTCGAAGACCGCGGAGATCATCCGGCGGTGGATGTGGGAGGTGTCGTCGGTGAAGACCCCCAGCACCGAGGCCGTACCGGCCAGTGGGGGCTGACGGCCGATGAGGGTGCGCAACAGGGTGGACTTCCCCGCGGCATTCAGCCCGACGATCCCCAGGGCGTCTCCCCGGTCGAACACCAGATCCAGGGGTCCGCAGACTTCGAATTCGCCGTAACCGGCGACCAGTTCCCGGGCGGTCAGCAATGGGGCGTCCTGCGTATCCATACCGCCCAGCGTACCGGCCCCCGTCTCAGCTCCGGCTCTGGCCGTAGGTGGGTTCGTGGCGCTTGAACCAGCGGATCACCAGCGTGGTGATCGGCACAAAGAGGAACTCCACCCCCGTCTTGTAGACGAACCCCACCAGGACGTAGTTGATGAACTGTCCGGCGTCGGCGATGCCGATCACCGAGGCGGCGATCGAGCAGAAGATCAGGGTGTCGGCGAATTCCCCCACCCCGGTGGAGCCCATCAGCCGTCCCACCAGCCCCTTTTCCCCGAAGCGGTCCTTCATCTTCACCAGGACATATGAGTTCAGGGTCTGGCCGACCAGGAACCCGCACAGCGAGGCGGCCACGATCCGCCAGACCGGGCCCAGGGTCCGTTCCAGCTCCTGTTGACCGTGGTAGAAATCCGCGGCGGGCAACATGATGATCACCCAGAAGCAGAAGGTCGCGAACGCCGCCAGCAGGAAGGTGATGATGATCGCCCGACGGGCCGCCTTGAAGCCATAGACCTCGCTGACGACGTCGCCGAGGATGTACGCCAGCGGGAAGAGGAAGAAACCCCCGTCGGTGATGATCGGTCCGAAACTCACCCCCTTGGTCGCGCCGATGTTGGACAGGATGACCACCACGGCCATCAGGGCCAGCACGGCCGAGAAGTAGGGGCTTCCGGCGGAGGCGAAGACGGCCTGGCGGGCGCGTCCCGTCGTCGGTTCGGTGGGCATGGTGTTGACGGAGTCGCCGGAGGTGGCGGGCATGAGGTGGTTCCCCTTCTGGAAGTGGTTCGCCAGGCAGGGTGCTCCGGGTCGCCCCGGGTCCGCCGCCCGCTGTATTAGCACTTGACGCCTCCCATTCTCCCATGTCCACGGCCGGCCCGGGATTCCGGTCGCAAGCCGTGGACGAAATATATTTTGAACATGTTCAAAACTTGCTATGGTGGGCTTGATCCCGGCGATGACGAGGCAACGATGGAACCGAAGACCCATAAATCAGCCCTCACCCGGGCCCGGATCCAGACAGCCGCCCTCGCATTGTTCTCGCGCGACGGCTTCCACCGCACCACGATGCGTGCCATCGCGGCGGAAGCCGGGGTCTCCCCGGGCAACGCCTACTACCACTTCTCCTCCAAGGAGGATCTGGTCCAGGAGCTGGCCCGCGGGCTGATCGATGAACAGTTGCGTGCCGCCCGCCCACTACTGCTGTCGGGCAACAACCTGCAGGACAACATCCGGATCGTGCTGGATGCGGCCTTGGACGCGGTGGCCCCGTTCCACGATTTCGGTTCCGTGTTGATCCGCGCGGCGATGAGCCCCGACACCACCACCACGGCGGGTGTCACCCGGGCCAAGGAGTTCGCCCTGTGGCGCCAGGCGGTCGCCGCATCACTGCCCCGACCGCCCCTGGCGATCCGCGACGACCTGCCCGAGCTGCTCTGGTTGGTCCAACGCGGCCTGATCATCTTCTGGGCCTACGATTCCTCGCCCGACGCCGATCGCAGTCGCCGGCTGGCCGCGAATGCGGCGGCCCTGATGGCCCGCCTGGCCGTTCTGTCCAGGCTTCCGGTGGTCCGGCACATCATCGATGACGTGATCGGGGTCGTCCGCAACGTGCAACGCGACGAAACACCCTAAAATGAGAGCATGACTTCCACGCAACAGCATTCCTCCCCGGCCATCACGCTGACCATCGCCGGTTCCGAAGCCACCGGCGGGGCAGGGGCACAGGCCGACCTGAAGACCTTCCAGCAGCTGGGAACCTTCGGGATCACGGCCCTGACCTGCATCGTCTCCTTCGACCCGAAACAGGGGTGGGATCACCGTTTCGTTCCCGTGGAGCCCCAGGTGATCGCCGACCAGCTCGAGGCCATCCAGACCTGCTATTCCGGTCAGCTCGATACGGTGAAGCTGGGCATGATGGGCAGCCCGACCACGATCGACACGGTCGCGACCGCACTGCGGGCCCAGCAGTGGAAGAACGTCGTGCTCGATCCCGTCTTGATCTGCAAGGGCCAGGAGCCCGGACATGCCCTGGATACCGACCAGGCACTGAAATCCACGTTGCTGCCGCTGGCCACCTTCGTGACCCCGAACCATTTCGAGGCCGAATCCCTGTCGGGCATCACCATCGACAGCGTCGAGGACCTCGAGCGTGCCGCCCGCATCATCCACGAGGCCAGTGGTGCCGCGGTCCTGGCCAAGGGCGGAATCCGCCTGGCCGGCAGCGACGCCGTCGACGTATTCCACGACGGGACGACCACCGAGGTCCTGTCCACCCCCAAGATCGGCGAAGTCGCCGTTTCCGGTGCCGGATGCTCGCTGGCTGCCGCCGTCACCGCCGAGCTGGCCAAGGGGGCCACCCCGCTGGAAGCCGCCCGGGCCGCCAAGACCTTCGTCACCGCAGGTATCGAACACCGGATGGCCTCCCACGCGCCGTTCGACGCCCTCTGGCAGGGAGGCATCACCGCCTGACCGGCCCCGCGGCACGGTCGTGGCGACGACACCTCATCGAGGGGTCGTCGCCACGACTTTTTTGGCGGCCGCACCGGTCCTCGAGGTCCCTCCAGTGAACACTTTCCGCGGAAGTCCACACTTCGTGTGGTTTCGTGACACCGACTCATTGAAAGTTTGCGGCGACCAGCCCTCGGACCCTCCAGTGCCGACCTGCCGAGATCTGGGGTGTCATAGCCCCGCCCCGACTACCATCCGGTAGCAGCAAGGGCCTGCCCGAGCCGCTCGCGCACCCGCTCTTTTTTGACACCAAAACCGCGCCAACAGCGCCGTTCCGGCGCGATGGAAACTCTAAAGCAACTCCTTGACTTGTGACGACACTCACTTAGGCTATGGCGTGGGGCGCTCCGGGGTAACAGCCCCATCGGTGCCCCGAAACCGCCCAATCGGTTACAAGGAGCATCATGAATCACTCGCATCGGCCACGGCTGGCCCGTTCCGTCGTGGCTGCGGTCTCAGGCTTGGCCCTGGCCGCCACCATGTCGGTTCCCGCCAATGCCGCACCGAAAGACATCAATTCAACCCCCGGAAGCCAAGCAGAGGCCTTCGGGGGTTCCTCATTGGATCAACAGGACATCAAAACGCTGCAGGACCTGAAGGTTTCAGGGCCCATGGTCAGCAAGAAGGGCGAGGTCACCGCCTACGTCCAGTTCAGTGGCGAAGGCGCCTTCGCGGCCACCCAGCCCTCGAACGTGGCCCGCAGCAAGTCGGCCCCGGTCAAGAACAAGACCAAGGTCAAGCAGATCCGCAAGAACATCGAGTCGCAGGGTGCCTCCGCGGCGAAGGCCTCCAAATCGAAGGTCGTCTACACCACCACGAACGCCCTTCCCGGCGTCGCCCTGCGCGGGGACGCCGACGCCCTGCGCGCCCTGTCCAAACGTTCCGACGTCGTGAAGATCACCGCGATCGTGCCGAAGTCCCCGACCAACAAGGGCTCGGTCATCGACACCAAGGCACTCAACGCCTGGTCGGGTCTGGACCAGACCGGCGACGGGGTCACCATCGCCGTGCTCGACACCGGCGTCGACTACACGCATGCGGACTTCGGTGGTCCCGGCACCGTGGAGGCCTATAAGAAGGCACAGGCCTCCGACGACCTGCCCGGCCCCGACTCGGGGCTGATCGATCCGGATAAGTTCATCGGCGGTTGGGACCTGGTCGGTGACGACTACAACGCCGATCCCTCCTCCCCGACCTACCAGCCAGTCCCGAAGCCGGACGCCAACCCGCTGGACTGCCAGGCGGCAGGGCACGGCACCCACGTTTCCGGCAGTGCCGCCGGCTACGGGGTGGACGCCGAGGGCGGGACGTTCGACGGGGACTACTCCACGCTCGATGCCAAGGGCGTCTCCTCGATGAAGATCGGCCCCGGCTCGGCCCCGGAGGCCCAGCTCGTGGGCATCCGCGTCTTCGGCTGCGGAGGATCCTCCTCCGTGGTGGGCCAGGCCCTGGACTACGTCCTGGACCCCAACGGCGACGGCGACTTCAGCGACCGCGCCCAGATCGTGAACATGTCCCTCGGCTCGGACCACTCCCCCGTGGACGATCCGGAGAACGACATCGTCGATGCACTGGCGGAACTGGGGATCCTCTCGGTCGTCGCCTCCGGCAACGCCGGTGACGTGACCGACGTCGGCGGCTCACCGGGCAACGCCCGCTCCTCGCTGACCGTGGCCAACACGGTGGGCTCGAAGATCACCCTCGACGGGGCCAACGTCCTGACCCCCGATGACGTGGCCGGCACCGCCGCCGGACAGTATTCGGCCAGCTTCGACTACACCGATGCCTCCAAGGAGCAGCTCACCGGTGAAGTCGTCATGGCCGACCCCTCGAATAAGTTCGGTTGCGACGCCTTCCCGGCCGACACCGACTTCGACGGCAAGTGGGTCTGGATCCAGTGGGAGGAAGACGGCGACTTCCCCTGCGGTTCGGCAGCACGCTTCAACAACATCGAGGCCGCCGGCGGCGCCGGCGTCGTCCTGGATTCACCGCGCAGCGTGTTCGACGCCGGTATTGCCGGCAACGACAAGATCCCGGGCATGCAGCTCAATAAGGACTACTCCGAGAAGCTGCGTCCGGCCGCCGAAGCCGGCACGCTGAAGCTCGAGCTCGACAAGGACCTCATCGGAACCGCCTCCGGCGAATCCGGTGCCTTGGACACCTTGAACTCCAGCTCCTCTCGCGGGGTCCACGGTTCAAACGGCGTCGTCAAGCCCGACGTCGCCGCACCGGGCACGCTCATCGGCTCGGCAGGCGTGGGTACCGGAAACGGCCCGGCCGTGATGACCGGCACCTCGATGTCCACCCCGCTGACCGCGGGCATCGCCGCCCTGGTGGCCGGCTCCGGCAACTACAGCGCCTACCAGGTCAAGTCGATGGTGATGAACACGGCCACGGCCGACGTCACCGCCGATAACGGCGAGACTTTTGGTCCGAACCGCGTCGGCTCCGGTCGGGTGATCGCCGATGCGGCGATCAAGACCCCCGCCTACGCGTTCGCCACGGATGCCCCGGATCTGACGACGCTCTCGTTCGGCGTCGTGGAGATGGGCAAGAAGAAGATCAAGAAGACCAGCTCGATCACCGTGCAGAACACCTCCAAGTGGACCCAGCACTACCGTCTGGACTACGTGCCCTCGACCACGATCCCCGGCGCTTCGTATTCACTGAGCACCGATAAGGTCAGCATCCAGCCGGGCAAGTCCAAGAAGGTCAAGGTCACCCTGACGATCAAGCCCCAGAAGTTCGCCAAGACCATGGATCCGACCATGGAGAAGCAGCAGCTGGGCCTGAACCGCCAGTACCTCGCCGACGCCACCGGTCGCATCGAACTGCGCGCCAAGGGCCAGCCGGCACTGCGCGTTCCCGTCCAAGCCGCGCCCAAGGCGTCCAGCAACATGCGGGTGAAGGGCAACAACATCAAGACCAAGAAGGGCAAGGTCACCGCCCCGGTGAAGCTCAAGGGCAAGGGCCTGCTCACCGGCAACGGTGACGAGCGCGTCCTGTCCCTGGTCTCGGCGTTCGAGCTCGGTGCCACCAGCAAGAAGCTGCCCAAGGCCATCGACGAGATCCCGGGCGCCCGCGCCATGGATCTGCAGTATGTCGGTGCCGCCTCCGATGCCCCGACCAACGGGGTCTCCGACGGTCTGCTGAACTTCGGTATCAGCACCTACGGCAACTGGGCCCACCTGGCCGGCGGGACGGAGATCAACGTGGAAATCGACACCAACGGGGACGGCAAGCCCGACTTCGTCACGTTCAACACCAACGTCGATGGCCTCGATCTCGATCTGGCGGCAACGCAGGACCTGAAGACCGGTGAGCAGGTCGACCTCTGGCCGACCAACGGCCTGACCGGTGAGACGGACTCCAACACGTTCGACACCAGTGCCGTGAGCCTGCCGGTTTCGTTGGATGCCCTCGGGGTGTCCGAGGATTCTTCGGGCCAGGTCCAGTACCGGGTCAGCACGTGGAGCCAGTACAACGCCGATGAGTCCGGGGCCCAGGTCCCGGTCGACACCACCGACTGGATCGCCTACAACGCGGTCGATCCGGATCTGTGGTTCGAGGGCGCCGGAACCGGGACGGCCTTTGCCGACCTGCCGGGCCAGAAGCTCACGGCACACGTCCAGGACTACTCCAACGCCTTCCCGAAGAAGCGGATGATGGCGAAGAAGAAGGCCAACCAGGAAGAGGGCTTGTTCCTGCACCTGCACAACAAGACGGGCAAGAAGGCCCAGGTCGTGACCTTCACCAAGAAGTAACGGCTACATGAAAGCAGGGGCCGGCGGATTTCGATCCGCCGGCCCCTCCTTCATGAGCACCTGCTGTGTTGCGTTGGATCCGGCCGACCCGCGTTGCCTGCCGGGGACAGCTCAGCGGCCGGGCCTCCAGCCGAAGTCCGGGTCCCGGCGTTCCAGGAACGCGGCCACCCCCTCGTCGATATCGGGCCCGGCGGCCATTTCCGTCCAGGCCGTCTCCCAGGCACCGGCCAGCTCCGCCGGGTCCGTGGCCGGGTCGGTGGCCCGGTCGATGAGCTCCTTGGTGGTGAGCATCGAGTACCGCGACCGTGCGGTGAGCTCGGTGAACAGCTCCCTGACGGAGTCCTCGAACCCGTCGGCGGGTACGACCTCGGCGACCAGTCCCATCTCCCGGGCCCGCGGGGCCCCGAACGTCCGGGCGCTCATCAGCACGTATTTCGCCGTGGCCGGGCCCAGCAGCCGCACCAGGCGGTCGATGCCGGCCCGCGGGTAGATGATCCCCAGTTTGGCGGGGGTGATCCCGAAGGAGGCGTCGGTGGAGGCGAAAATGAAATCGCAGGCCGAGGCCAGCTGCCATCCCCCACCCATGCAGTGGCCCTGGACGACGGCGATGGTCGGCTTGCCGACCCGGGCGAGTGCCTGGTCCGCGGCGGTGAGGTGGTCGGTCCTGCCGTCCTGGTCCAGGATGACGTCGCGCAGCTCCCCGATGAACACCCCGGCGCTGAAGGTTCCCCCGGTCCCTCGTACGGCGACCACATCCACATCGGGGCGGTCATCCAGATCGGCCGCCGCGGCGGCGATGTCCTGGCACATGCCCCGGGTCAGGGCGTTGCGCTTGGTGGGGTTGACCAGCGTGATCGTGCCGACCCCTGCCTCGACGCCGACGGTGATCCCTGGACCGCTCGGCGCCGCGGCCTTCTCGGGGGTCTTCATGACCTGGTGCTGGACGGGCGCAGCTTCACGTTGATCTGCTTGGTCTGGGTGAAGCCTTCGAGCATGCCCTCCAACGAGACCTCGCGTCCCATGCCCGACTGCTTATACCCGCCGTAGGTCTGTCCGACGACCTGGCCTCCGCCCTGGTTGACCTGGACCCAGCCGGCCTGCAGCGAATGTGCGGTGTCCAGGGCGCGGTCCAGATCGTGGCTGAAGACATAGGCGGCCAGCCCGAAGTGGGTGTCGTTGGCCATTTCGATGACTTCCTCGCGGGTGTCGAAGGGGATGGCCATGAGCACCGGCCCGAAGATCTCTTCACGGGCCAGCCGGAAGTCGTTGCGTCCCCCGCCGAAGACGGTGGGCACATGGTAGAAACCACGGGTCAGTTCACCTTCGGTGGGGGCGCTGCCGCCCAGGAGCGTTTCCAACCCGCCCATCGAGCGGCCCTCGTCGAGGTACCCCGTGATCCCGGCATGCTGTTTGGCGTTGATGACCGCACCCATGTCGCTGGCTTCCTCCAGCGGGTCCCCGACCTTCATGGCGCCCAGTCGCGGCACCAGTTCGGAGAGCACCTCGTCGTACACCTCCCGGTGGATGAACAGCCGCGATCCGGCCGTGCAGCTCTGGCCCTGGCGGGCGAACCGCGAGGCGAGCAACAGCTGGTCCACCAGCTGGTCGTCCACGGCATCGGGGAAGACGATCGAGGGGTTCTTGCCGCCGAGCTCCATGGACATGTGGGCCAACCGTTCCCCGGCCTGGGCGGCGACGCCGCGGCCGACTTCGGTGGATCCGGTGAAGGAGACCTTGTCCACCCCCGGATGTTTGGCCAGCGCGTCGCCGATGACCGCCCCGCGACCGGTCAGCGCATTGAGCACACCGGCGGGCAGGTGCCGGTTGCAGACCTCGGCCAGTTTCAGGATCGTCAGCGGGGCGTCGTCGGCGGCCTTGAGGATCACGGTGTTCCCGGCGGCCAGGGCCGCCGGGATCTTGAAGCCGGCGATCATCAGCGGCGAGTTCCACGGCAGGATCGCGGCGACGACCCCCAGCGGTTCGCGCCGGGTGTATTGCAGCTGGTCATCGCCTGCGGGCAGGGTGGTGCCCTTGGATTCGCCGGCCACGCCGGAGAAGTAGCGGAAGAGGGAGACCAGGGAAGCGACTTCGGGACGGGCCTGGGTGCGGATCGCATTGCCGGTGTCCAGGGCGGTCAGCCGGGCGAATTCCTCGGTCTCCGCCTCGATGTCATCGGCGATCAGTGCCAGCGGGCGGGCCCGCCTGGTGAAGTGCTGGGCGGCCCATCCCCCGAATGCCCGGCGTGCGGCACCCACCACGCGTTCGACGTCGTCCACGGTGGAGGCGGGCACCCGGGCGATGACCGAATCACGCAAGGCCGGGTTGGTGACGTCGCGCCACTGCCCGGAGACCGAGTCCACGCGCTCCCCGTCGATCCACTGCGGCCAGTCCAGGATGTCGGCGCCCGTGGAGCGCGAGGCCTCCACGGAGGTGCCGGCGGCCTCGTTCGTGGCCGCGCGGGCAGCCGCCTGGGGGTCGGTGCCGGCGGGGCCGTTCGTGGTGGGCGGGGTGGTGTTCTGGCTCATGCTGCGCCTCCGATGGTCGATGTGTCGTTATCGCCGGTTGTGTCGTGATGGGTCCCGTCGACGAGCTGGACGATCGCCGAACAGTCCAACCCCTGCGTCCCATCCTGCATCAGAGTCTCGGACATTGACGAGACCTGTTCGGTCAGCACCCGCTCGGTGTTGGCCTGCCTGCCTGTCAGCGGTGATGCGGAGAGAGTCCCCCGCCCATGACCAGCATCACATGCTGCTACGGTGCACTCAAGCACCAAAAAGGCATAAGCGTTGTGCAGATATGCACATACCCGATGGATACGAGCCCCCATGAACAGATCCCCCAGCCCCGATGACCTGCTGATCCTGCTGACGGTCGCGCGGTTGGGTCGCTTCACCGCGGTGGCCGAGGCCCTGGAGACCACACACACCACGGTGTCCCGCCGCATCGCCGCCCTGGACCGGCAACTGGATGGCCGGACCCTGGATCGGACCTCCACCGGGTGGGAGCTGACCGATCTGGGGCACCATGCGCTCCGGGCCGCGGAATCGATCGAGTCGAGCCTGACGGAGCTCAAATCGGCGGTCAGCCAGCGCGGGGAGGAGGTGTCCGGCGTCGTGCGCGTCCATGCCTCCGATGCCTTCGGTGCTTATATCGCCGCACCGGCGATCGCCCGACTCCAGCAGGAGCACCCGCGGCTGAAGGTCGAACTGCTCAGTGCCACCCGTCGGGCCAGCCGCAACCGTTCGGGGGTCGATCTGGAGGTCGTCGCCGGGCGGGTGGAGGATTCGCGGGCCGAAGTCATGGTCCTCACCAGATACTTCCTCCGGTTGTTCGCCAGCCCCGCGTACCTGCACGACGCCGGAGAACCGGCGACCCTGACGGACCTGGCCCGGCACCGTTTCGTCTCCTACGTCGATTCGGAGCTGCAGGTCGCGGAGCTGGACTACCGCTCCTCCGGGCTACCGGTCCCGGCGGCGGCCTTCCAGGCCACCAGCATCTTCGCCCAGCTGCAGGCGGTGCGCGCCGGCGGGGGCATCGGCATGCTGCCTTCCTACGTGGTCCACCAGGACCCGGGGTTCGTTCCGGTCCTGGCCGATGACTTCGAACGGGGCATCACCTACTCGGCGGTGGCCCGTACGGAGTCGCTGCGCTCGCCCGGCGTGAAGGCGGTCGTCGAGGCGCTCCTGACAGAGACCCGGGGCCGTCGCCAGGCGCTCCGGTCCTGACCCTCCCCCGGGGTCAGCGCGGCAGGGCCCTTCATGACGCCGCCGCCTCCGGGGGGCGGGTGTCCATCCGGCAGTGGTACCGGGTTAGTCGTCCGCATCCTTGGAGTTCGTCAGGACGTCCCCGCTACCGGCATCGATCTGCACCTCGTGCTTGGCGCCGGCGTCGTCGATCAAATCGCCTTCCCAGACGGTCGTGCCGTGCTCGTCATCGAGGCCGAGTTCGGTGATGCGGGCATCCGGGACGGCATCGCGGAACTTCGCGGCAGCCTCCTTGAAGTCAACCTTGGCGGCGTCGACCCGATCCTGGTGCTTTTGCCGATCCTGCTCGTCGTCGTCTTCCGTGGAAGGCGAGCCGATCACGCTGCCGTCGTCGGCGGAGATGTCGACTTCGTGTTCGGTGCCATCGGAGGTCACGACCTGGACTTCCCACCGGGTCCCGTTCTCCTCGGTTTCAATCGATATCACCGTACTGTCGGAGACTTCCTCGAGGGCGGCGTCGCCGGCGTCCTCCAAGGAGATGCCCTCGCTGTCGGTGCTGCTGCCCGAAGCGCCCGCTTCATTGCCGGCGTCCGAGGATGGGGACATGGCCGGCTGGCTGGAGGACTCCGCTTCCGGGCTGGGTGCGGCGGAACCGTCATCTCCGGAGCCACCACCGGAACAACCGGCCAGTGCGAGCATGGTGACGGCCGAGACTGCGACGAGCTGCCGGGGGCCCCGAAGCCGTGCCGTGGTGCGTGGCGCTCCGGCCTGAATGCTCTCAAGATCCTTGGACATTTCGCCCTCCAATACTCAACGTGCTTGAACCGGCCAAACTACGCCGCCCGTCGACCAACGTCCAGTCATTTCGCTCGCGGCCGGATCCCCTGGCCACCCTTAGACCGGAAGTTCCCCCGCCCCCTTCAGGCTCTTCATCACGATCGTCGAGGTCAGCTTCTCCACTCCGGCCAGCCCCACCAGGACCTCGTCATAGAACTGCTGGTAGCTGGAGAGGTCGGTGGCCATGACCTTGAGCAGGAAGTCAGGTTCCCCGAATAGTCGTGAGCCCTCAACGATTTCCGGGATGGATGCCACCTCGTCCTCGAAGGCATACATGTTCTGCCGATCCTTCAGGGTGACGAACACCAGGGCCTGGAAGCCCAGCCCGATCCGGGGCGCGTCGAGGATCGCCCGGTAGCCCGAAACGACTCCGGCGGCTTCAAGGTCACGAAGTCGACGGTGACAAGGGGCGACGGTCAGACCCACTTCCGCGGCCAGGGCCGTGACGGTCATCCGACCATCCTGTTGAAGCAGGCGCAAAATATTTCTATCTATATCGTCAATCACGCAAGAACCTTACCGTGAGGCGCGTCGTTTCCTCGAAAAACGGTAAGCACTTTTGGGGCGGAGTTTCCTAAGCTTTCCCCGAAGAGCAACACGACCACCAGGAGCGCCTCATGGACCCACATCTGATCCTCGGATTCGCCGCCATGTCCGTCGCCCTGGCCCTGACGCCGGGCGCCGACTGGGCGTATGCGATTTCCTCCGGACTCAGCGGGCGAAGGATCGCCCCTGCCGTGGGTGGCCTGCTCAGCGGGTTCATGGTCCACACCCTGCTCATCGTCGCTGGTCTTGCGGCATTGGTCATTGCCCTGCCCCAGTTGCTGGCCGCCCTGACGCTTGTCGGTGCCGCCTATTTGATCTGGCTCGGTGTCTCGACCACCCGCTCCTGGCGCGACGCCGGCTACACCAGTGCCGCCGAGGGGGCCCAGCCCCCGCCCGGGAACGGCAGCAGCTTCCTGCGCGGGCTGGGCACCAGCGGAACCAACCCCAAGGCCCTGTTGCTCTATCTGGCCCTCATCCCGCAATTCATCGATTTGAATGCCGGGCTGCCGGCGCCGGTGCAAACCGGCATCCTGGGGATCTCCCATATCCTGGTTTCCGCCGTCGTCTACACCGGCGTCGCCCTCGGCGCCCGCCGTCTGCTGGCCAGCCGCCCGGCAGCAGCCCGCATCGTCACGCTCTCCAGTGGCGTGATCATGCTGGGCCTGGGCGCCTTGTTGCTCGGCGAGCAGGTCATCAACCTCACGGCCGGCTAGCCGCGGGTTCCGCCCGGCTTCGTCCAAGGGCGCCGAGGCCCGGCGGGTTCCGTCGTGAGCGACGGCTCAGGGGCAGGGCTTCCAGGTCCTGCCACCGGGCGCGTAGCAACGAGGTCCGGTATATCCCGGATAGGGGGTGCCGGTCTTCTTCGGCACCTTCCTGGTGGCCGGAGGCGCAGCAGGAGCCTGCGCCGGCGCCTTCCGCGTTCTCCGCTTCGCTGCCTCGCGGGCTTCCTTGGCCTGGGCAGCCTGGCGGGCCACCCGTTGTCGTTCGGCGATCCGGGCCTTCTCCTGCCGGGCTGCCTCCGCGGCGGCAGCCCGGCTCGCCGCAGCGGCCTGTTGCGCGGCAACCGCCGCTGCCTTGGCCTCGGTCTTCTTCCGTGCTTCGGCTTTGGCCTTGGCCTTCACGGCGGCTTCGTGTTCCCGGGTCACCAGCAGCTGCCGGCGTTCCTTCAGGATGCCCTCCTGCCGGGTGGCTGCCGCCGTGGCCTTGGATAGCCGCGGAGCCAGTTTCCCGGCCACCACGGAACCAACGACGGCACGGACCGCGTCTCCGGAGTCATCGGTCCGGCCCAGCAGCAGATCGGCCGCCTTTCCCGCAGCAAGGGCCGTTGCCGCACCGGACAGGAGCCCCGAGGCCTCGGCAGAGGTTTGCGCGGTCGCCGTCGGAACCGTTGCCAGCTGGTCGATGGCCGATTCGATCTGAGCGGGAACGGTGCATTCGACCGTTGCACTAAAAAGTCCCGTTTCCTCCTCGAGCGCTTCCTGTTGGGCCGCGAGGACCTCGTCGTGGAAGCGGTGGTTGGGCTCGAACAGGACGGCCACCCCCAGGCCTTCGCGGGCGATGTCCGCATTGACCAGGTCCCCGTCCAGATAGACGCCGGCCAGGGTGCGATCGTAGCGATCGGTACGTTCGACGTCGTACTCGAGGTGGACCCCGGTTCCGGCAGGAAGCCGCTGGCGCAGATACTCGGTGGCCTCGGGGCCCAGGCACTGCACCGGGGTGTTGGGCTTCTTGGTCTCGGGGGTGTCGACGTTCAGCAGTCGGATGGTCTCCACGGTTCCGTCGAGTGAGGCCACGAGGGTATCGCCGTCGACCACCCGGACCACGGTGGCATCCGCCCCGGAGCTGGACGGGGTGTCCACCGCCGCCGACCCGCCGGAGGTGCAGCCCGACAGGGCAACGGCGACCGCCACGGCAGCCACGACGAACCGCGGGCTCTTCCGCCATGGCGACGGGGTCACCGGATTCCGGACCGACATTGGTCTCCCCCCAGGATTGCCCGCACGCTTCGAATGGTTCAAAGCATAACCCCGGTGCGACCGATCACGGCTTCTTGTTCTTGCCGCCCCCGTCATGGCTCCTGCCGTGCTTCTTCTCTTTTTCCTTCTTCTTCTTGGCTTCTTCCTTCTTCTTCTGTTCGGCCTTCTTTTTCTGCTCGGCCTTCTTCTCGGCCGCCTTGCTCTTTTCGGCGGCCTTGCTCTTTTCGGCGGCCTTGCTCTTCTCGGCGGCCTTGCTCTTCTCCGCCGCCTTGCTCTTTTCAGCGTCTGCCTTGGCCTTCTGCGACGCGGCCGCACGCTCCTGGGCGGCCCGCTGCTCGGCAGCCCGCTGTTCCGCGGCGGCGCGTTCTGCGGCGGCCTTCTGCTCGGCCGCGCGTCGTTCGGCAGCGAGTTTGGCTTCTTCCTTCTTCTTCTTGTCCTCGGCCTTCTTCTTGGCCACCAGCTTGGTGTGGACGCCTTCGACTTCACCCAGGCGCTTCTTCGCCGCGCTGACGGTTCCGGAGATCTCCTTTTCCCACCGGGCCTTCTCGGAGGCATAGACCACGGCCTGCGCGGTACCTTCCTTGACGTCCATGCCGGTCAGCGATTCCTTGGCCGATTCGCCGTCCTTGAGCACCGATTTCAGGTCGTCGATCATGTCCTCGGCGGATTCGATGCTGCTCGGCGGGGCCTTCGACACGGACTGCATCCGCTTCATGGCCGGTTCCACCGTGGCGGCGATGGTGCATTTTTTGGAACCGTCGAACAGTCCCTTGCCCTGCTCCTGGGCGGAATCCTGGGCCTCCAGGACGCGGTCGTAGTAGGGGTTGTTGGGGCTTTGCTTTTCCGCGACGGCAAATCCTGCCTTGGCCATCTCCGCGTTGACGAAGTTGCCGGCGGAGAACGCCGCCGCCATGTTCTTCCTGCGCTTGGGAGGCATGTCGTCGTCGTATTCCAGACGGACCTTCTTGCCCTCCGGCAGCATCGTCTTCAGGTGTTCGGTGGCCTGGTCACCGAGGCATTCGGCATCATCGCCGGCGGCCGGGGCCAGGACGTTGAGCAGATCAACCGTCTTTTCCTTGCCGTCGACGTCGGCGATGAAGGTATCGCCGTCGAGCACCCGGACGACGACCCCGCCGAATTCAGGGACGTGGTTGTCCTTGAAATTGATGCGGCAGCCGGCCAACGACGACGTGACGACGAAGACTCCGACGACAACGGCCGCGGCCCTCTTCAAGGGGCGGTTGTTCAAAAGCGATGGATCCACCATGCGCTGGCCTCCAGTGGGTTGCGGGTGGTGTGACCACGGGCCGTGGACTACCGAATGTAGTACCACGGACCGGGATAGGCCAAGGCCACCCAACAAGTACGACGGCGGCCCGGTGGGCCACCCGGATCTATCGTCCGAGGCGCGCCGATGGCGCTAATGGTTGCGGAGGGGCGGGGTTGGACCCCGTTTCCGCGCATCCCGGGCGTCGGAGCGGGGCGCAGCCGGGATGACATTCCACAAGGATTTTACCGTGGATCGACCGACAACCCCACATCGGCATGGTGCGCCGCCCTCAGGAGGCATGGGCCGGGGTGCTGAAGGCGGCCGCCGAACGCAGCGTGGCTTCCGCCTCCACGGGGTTGATCCGCGCCAGGGTCATCCCCGCGGTCAACAAGGCGAAGAGCAGACGGGCCCGCTCGTCGATCCGGGTTTCGGCCTGGGCGTCCGGTCCCTCCGGCGGGGCCTGATCCACGGCGGGCGCCGGCAGGTCACGGCGCAAGGCGGCAGCGAAGGCCCCGGTCACTTCGACCCGGTAGGCCTCCATGGCGGTACGCACCGCTTCGTCACGGCTGTTGCGTCCCGATGAGGCGGTGAGCAACAGGCATCCGCGCTGTGGGCCGACTTCCCCGCACACGGCATCGGCCAGGGAATCGAAGTAGGCGCCAAGCCCCGCGGCCCCGTCCCGGGCCGTGACCAGGACCTCGAGCCGGGGCCGGACCACCTGGTCCAGATAGCTCTGCACTGCCGCGTCGAAGAGCCCCCGCTTGGAGCCGAAGGCGTTGTAGATGCTCGAGCGGCCCAACCCCGTGGCCCGCTCCAGTTCGGGCATGGCCGCGGCATCGTAACCCGCGACCCAGAAGACGTCCCGGGCCGCTTGGATGACCTCATCCACGTCGAATGCCTTGCTCCGTGCCATGTGCCTCCTTCCGGCCCCGTCGAATCCCCCGGCATTGCGCTCGGGGTGAACTTCGCCTCAAAATGTTTATTTTGTATCGATCGTTCTAATATTATAGACCTATCGCAGTCAGCGATACCACCGACTTCAAGGGAGCAATTCCATGACTTCCAGTACACAGATCCAGCTCGCCCAGCGCCCCACCGGGTGGCCCGACCACGAGAACTTCCGCACCGCCGTCGTCGATCTTCCGGCATTGGGCGAAGGCGAGGTACGGGTCGCCAACGACTTCATCTCCGTCGACCCCTACATGCGCGGCCGGATGAACGACAACACCGGATCCTACATCCCCCCGTTCAACGTCGGCGAGGTCATGGGAGGCGGGGCCGTCGGCCGCGTCATCGAGAGCCGCGACGATTCGCTGGCCGAAGGCACCCTGGTCCTGCACGACCTGGGCTGGCGGGATGTCGCCCAGGGCCCTGCCGCAGGATTCCGCGCCGTACAGGAACTGCCGGGCCTGCCGGCGTCGGTCTACCTGGGCGCGTTGGGCATGACCGGCCTGACCGCCTGGGTCGGCCTGCTCGAGATCGCCTCCATGAAGGAAGGTGACACCGTCTTCGTCTCCGGTGCCGCCGGGGCCGTGGGGACGATGGTCGGCCAGATCGCCCGGCTCAAGGGCGCGGCCCGGGTCATCGGTTCGGCGGGCAGCCCCGAGAAGATCGAACTGCTGACCTCCAAGTACGGGTTCGACACCGCCTTCAACTACAAGGACGGCGATATCGCCGGCCAGCTGGCAGCAGCCGCCCCCGAAGGCATCGACGTCTACTTCGACAACGTCGGCGGCGAGCACCTCGAAGCAGCCCTCGGCACCCTGAAGACCGGTGGACGGGTGGCCCTGTGCGGGGCCATCTCGCAGTACAACATCACCGAGCCCGAGGCCGGCCCACGGAACATGGCCAACCTGATCACCAAGGGCCTGCGCCTGCAGGGCTTCACGGTCGGGAACTACACCGAGCACCTCCCGGCCTTCGCCGAACAGGCAGGGGCCTGGCTGGCGGCCGGGGAGCTCGTCTTCGACGAGACCGTGGTCGAGGGACTGGATCACGCGGTCGACGCGTTCCTGGACCTGATGCGCGGCGCCAACACCGGCAAGATGGTCGTCAAGCTCTAGCCGACACCATCCCGGGGCCCCGGCCTCCCCACCGCGGGGAGGCCGGGGCCCGATTCACGCGGTGACCACGGGCAGGTCGGACCATTCGGTGGTGTAGCGGGGCGAAGCGAATTCGCGTTTCATCGTCCAGGCCGCCGGTTCGGCCAGCCCGGCATGGCCCAACCCGATCGCCGCCTGTCCGAAACGGGCGCGCACATCCCCGAGCAGCGTCCCCATCCGGCGCTCCTCCCCCTCGGCCGTGAAGGCCTCGAAAGCCGCCTGGCCATCCGCCGGCTCCAGGCCCGAGAGCACCACCCCGGCCCGCACGTACCGCATCCCGGGGACCAACCGTTCCCGCATCGCCGCGACGGCGGTCCGGGTGAGCACGATCGGATCCTGCGTCGGCGCCGACAACCTCACGCCCACCACCGGATTCGCCCCCGGTGCTTCCGCGGATCCGGCAAAGCGGCTGACCCCGGCACTGACGGTGAGCATCGTGGCCCGCAATCCCTCGGCAGCCATCCGCGCGGCCCCGCGTTGGGCGTAGAGCGCCATCACCTGGTCCATGTCCGAGGCGGTGGTCACCGGGGTGGAGAAACTACGAGAGAACATGATCTGCGCCTTGTCCGCCCGCTCCTCGACCTCGGGAATGCACGGTGTGCCGTTGAGTTCAAGCACGGTGCGCTGCAGCACCACCGAGAACTTCTTGCGGATCACCAACGGGTCCGCCGTCCGCAGATCGGCGATCGTTTCGATGCCCAGGGCGTTGAGGCGTTGCCCGTTCCTGGCCCCGACACCCCACAGCCCGGTGACGGGGACGCGTGATTGGATGCGGTGGATCTCCTCCGGCGGGACGCTGTCGAGTGAACAGACCCCACCCAGACCGGGGTTGTGCTTGGCCACGTGGTTGGCGAACTTCGCTAGGATCTTGGTCGGGGCGACCCCCACGCAGACCGGGACCCCGACGTTGCGCCACACCGCTTCCCGGATCCGGCGCGCGCTGTCCCGCAGCGACGATTCGTCCCCCGGTAGCCCGATGAACGACTCGTCGATCGAGTAGACCTCCTGCCAGGCGCCGAACCGTCCGATGACCTCCATCACGCGGGACGACATGTCACCGTAGAGCTCGTAGTTGCTGGAGCGGGCCACCAGCCCCATGCCCTCCGCGCTCCCGGCGACCTGGAACCACGGGGTGCCGGTCTTGATGCCGAGCTGCTTGGCTTCGGGTGACCGGGCGACCACGCAGCCGTCGTTGTTCGAGAGCACGACGACGGGACGGCCTTCCAGTCGCGGGTCGAAGGCCCGCTCGCAGGAGACATAGAAATTGTTCACGTCCACCAGTGCCATGCGCCCGCGTCCGGGACCCGGCTCAGACATGGTGCAGGCAGCGGGTGACCACGCCCCAGACGGTGAGGTCCTCCAACGCCCGGACCATGACCGGACCGGTCGCGGGGTCGTCGGTGCGCAGCCAGACCCCATCGGCGTCGATGCCCAGGCGCCGGATGACCATTTCGGCCTCCAGGACGGCGATGACGACCCGGCCGTCGCGCACCGGAAGGGAGCGGTCCACGATCACCTCGTCCCCGTCGCAGATGCCCGAGGCGGCCATCGAGTTCCCCGCCACACGCATGATGAACGTGGACGTCCTATCGCGGATCAGATGCCGGTTCAGGTCGATCCCACCGTGGAAGTAGTCGCGGGCCGGGGACGGGAAGCCGCTGGCCTGGCGTTCCGCCGTCGGCCCGCCGGTGGCCTCATCCCCGCCGAAGGTGCCGGGCGGCGGGACATGCACGGGCTCCTGACCGAACACGACACCCCCCTGGAATAGAACAAACTTTCGATGACCAGCGTAGCATCACCGGCCCCGGTTCCCGAGCCGCCGTCGGGCACCAAAAAACCGGTCCCGATCGCAGGGATCGGAACCGGTTTGGTGGGCGGCGGAGCCTAGGCGTCGACGGTGATGACCGTGACGACGGGCTTGCGGCGCAAGGCGCGGTCGGACCAGCGCACCAGGGCCTGGGAGATCGCCCGTTCCGCGTCCGGCCCGGTCTTGACGCCCTTGAGTCCGTTGAGGGTCTTCTCCACGATGCCCACGGCCTTGCCGAGGTCCTTATTGGAGAAGCTGAAGCCCACCGGGAAGAACTCGGGGTCCTCCTCCAGGGCGCCGGTCGCCGGGTCCACGATGGCCAGCACGGTCAGCGCGCCGTCCTCGGCCAGACGGATGCGGTCCTGCAGGGACTCCTCCGTGGCCGCGCCGGCGACCATGTTCTCGACGTAGACGTAGTCGGCGGCGACGTTGCCCGAGACGCGGGCGACGCCGTCCTTGAGGTCGACGGTCACGCCGTCCTCGAGGACCAGTGCATTCTTGGGATCCACCCCGGTGCGCACCGCCAGTTCGGCGTTGGCCTTCAGGTGGCGGTGTTCGCCGTGGACCGGCATGACGTTCTTCGGGCGCACCAGATTGTAGCAGTACACCAGTTCGCCGGCCGAGGCGTGCCCGGAGACGTGGACCTTCGCGTTGCCCTTGTGCACCACGTTGGCGCCGAGCTTCGTCAGGTCGTTGATCAGGCGGTAGATCGAGGTCTCGTTGCCCGGGACCAGCGAGGAGGCCAGCAGGACGGTATCGCCTTCGATGAGGTCGATGATGTGGTCCTGGTTGGCCATGCGGGCCAGTGCGGCCATCGGTTCACCCTGCGAACCGGTGCAGATGATGACGACCTTCTCCGGCGCCATCTTGTCGACCTCCTTGAAGTCCACGAGCACGTTGCGCGGGATCTTCAGGTAGCCCAGCTCGCGGGCCGTGCCCATGTTGCGGACCATCGAACGGCCCACGAAGGCGACCTTGCGGCCGTACTTATGGGCGGAGTCGATGACCTGCTGGATGCGGTGCACATGCGAGGCGAAGGAGGAGACGATCACGCGGCGCGGGGCGGTACGCATGACGTTGTCGATGGCCGGCAGCAGATCGGCTTCGGCGGCCATGAAGCCCGGGACCTCGGCGTTGGTGGAGTCCGGCAGGAACAGGTCCACGCCTTCCTCGCCCAACCGGGCGAAGCCGGCCAGGTCGGTGATGCGGCGGTCCAGCGGGAACTGGTCCATCTTGAAGTCGCCCGTGGCCAGCACGGTGCCGGCACCGGTGCGGATCGCCACGGCCAGGCCGTCGGGGATGGAGTGGTTCACGGCCAGGAACTCGAGGTCGAAGGGACCGAACTTCTTGCGTTCGCCTTCCTTGACCTGGACCACGTTGGGCTTGATCCGGTGTTCCTGCAGCTTGGTCTTCACGAAGGCCAGCGTCAGCCGGGCGGAGATCAAGGGGATGTCGGCGCGTTCACGCAGCAGGTACGGGATGCCGCCGATGTGGTCCTCGTGGCCGTGGGTGAGCACGAGGCCCACCACATCGTCCAGGCGGTCGCGGATCGCCGAGAAGTCCGGGAGGATGACGTCGACGCCGGGGTGCTGTTCCTCGGGGAAGAGGACGCCGCAGTCGACGATGAGCAACTTGCCACCGTATTCGAAGACGGTCATGTTGCGGCCGATCTCTCCCAGGCCGCCCAACGGCATGACACGCAGGGCTCCCTTGGCGAGTGCGGGCGGGGTCTGGTGCTGCTTTTTTCTCAAGAGTGTCCGTTCTCTGTGCTGTTCTGGTTTCTTCGGTATCCGGCCGGCAGCGTCAGGTGAACAGTCGACGCCGGAGCGAACCGGGAAAATCAAGGGCTTCAGCGACCCACGGGCGGCAGAAGCATATCTACCTCGACTTTACCACCGCTTCGGCGCTACGCCGCCGTCGGGCCCCGCGCAGCAGCGACCCCGCGCGCTTCCGGAGGAGGAATCGTGCGGTGGACCGGTTATTCGGCGGGGTCATGCACCAGATGCCGGCCCAATGCCTCGCGCTCGTCATCGGTCAACGCGCGGGAGGCGGCACCGTCGGCCGCCAACGGGACGATGACCGTGGTGCCCACGAACACGGTCGTCCCGTCCTGGACGCCGGTGTGTCGCAGGGTGAAGGATTTCGTCCCGATGCGCTCGATGCCCAGGCCGATGGTCATCGACGGGATGTATTCGGCCTGGGCCAGGTAGTCCACGGTCATCGAGGCGACGACCACCCCCATCAGCAACCGGGCGAACCCGTCCTCGGTGCGGATCCACCGCACCCTGGCTTCCTCCATGAGGGTGACGATGCGGGCGTGGTTCAGGTGGCCGTTGGCATCCTGATCCGACCAGCGCAAGGCAATGGTGACGTCCGTGGAACTCATGGCCCCACCCTACCGGGGCCGCTGGCGGCTAATAGACGACGTCGAAGACCCAGACCGCCAACGTCATGGTGGTCAAAGTGGTCAGGACCAGCGAGATGACGTTCAGCCAGATGCCGGCCTTGAGCATGTCGGAGATCTCGACGTAGCCGCTGGAGTAGGCGATGGCATTGGGCGGGGTGGCCACCGGCAACATGAAAGCGCAGGTGGCGGCGATGGCGACGGGAACCACCAGGAGCATCGGGTCCAATCCCAGCCCGACGGCGACCCCTCCGATCAGCGGCAGGAACGCGGCCGCGGTGGCCGTGTTGCTGGTCAGTTCCGTCAGCCCCAACACGATCAGGGCCACGGCGGCGATCAGGACCACCACCGGCAGGAAGCCCAGGCCGTCCACTTGTTCGCCGACCCATTTGCTCAGGCCGGTTTCGGTGAATTGAGCCGACAGGGCCAGCCCGCCGCCGAAGAGCAGCAGGATGTCCCAGGGCAGTTCCTTGGCACTGCCCCAGTTCAGCAGCGGGACGCCCTTGCGCAGGTTCGCCGGGATGATGAACAGGGCCACGGCGACGCACATCGCAATGACGGCATCCTCGATGGAGGTATCGGGCCACAGCAGCGGCACGGTGATCCAGGAGGCCGCGGCGAGCACGAAGATCGCCAGGACCAGTTTCTCCCCGACGTTCATCCGGCCCAGCTTCTTGTACTCATCGGAGATGAGCTGGCGGCCGCCGGGGATCTCGCTGATCTCGGGCTTGAAGATCACGAAGGTCAGCAGGTACCAGGCCACCGCCATGAAGACGACCGACATGGGAACGCCCACCAGCATCCACTGTCCGAAACCGACATGGATGTCGTGGGCCTGTTGCAGATAACCCACCATCAGGGCGTTGGGCGGGGTCCCGATGATGGTGCCCAGCGAGCCGATGGAGGCGGAGTAGGCGATGCCGAGCATCAGGGCGATCCCGAATTTCGGGGGTACCTTCTTCTCATCGCTCATCCGCGCGGTCAACGCCAGCACCGACATCCCGATGGGCAGCATCATCACCGCCGTGGCGGTGTTGGACACCCACATGCTCATGAACCCGGTGGCGATCATGAACCCGCCGATCAGCTGGCGGGGCTTGGTCCCCACCAGCAGCACGGTGGCCAGCGCGATCCGCCGGTGCAGGTTCCACCGTTGCAGGGCCAGGGCGAGCATGAAACCACCCATGAACAGGAAGATGATCGGATTCGCATACGGTGCCGCGGCATCGCCCATTCCGGCGACGTTGAGCATGGGGAACAACACGAGCGGAAGCAGCGCGGTGGCGGCCAACGGGATCGCCTCGGTCATCCACCACAGGGCCATCACGGTCGCCACCGCGGCGGTGAACCGGGCGGGTTGGGCCAGATCGCCGGGCAGCAGGAAGAAGACGACGACGGCCAGCACCGGCCCGGCGAAGAGACCGATCCGCTTGCGCATCAACACGGCCGGGCTTTGGGCGGATTCGCGCAGCCCGGGCGCCTGTTCGGCGTCGTCCTCCGCAGTGGCGTCCGGGGCATCGTTCGGACGGGTATCCGGTTCGTTTGACGGCGTTGTCATCACGGTCCTTCTGCTGGCGTGGACGGGATGGTTCGGTCCCGTCCGCCCACTATCTCCGATACGGGCTCTTCTGCCCAGAGCACCACGCGGGCCGGCGCGGACTTCAGGAACGCAATGCCGCCAACGCGAACCCCACCATCTCGGTGAAGGTCTCCTCGCGTTCCTGCGCAGTGAGATCAGAGCTGCCCGGGCTGCCATCGGAGACGGTGCCCAGCATCAGGGTCTCGATCTTTTCCCGCATGCCCACCGCATACAGGGCGGCGGCTTCCATCTCGACCGCCAGGGTGCCGGCCTCGGTGAGCCGGACCATGGCCTCGGGGTCGCCGTTGTAGAAGTCGTCGCTGGTCAGCACGGAGCCGACATGGACCGTCTTCCCGCTGTCCTCCCCATGGGCGACGGCGGCACGCAACAACCCGAAATCGGGGGTGTGGCTGATGTGGACACCGGGGAAACGCACCGCGGTCATCGCCGAGGTGGTGTGGGCTGCGGCGGCGGCGATGACGTCCCCGACCTTCAGCTGCGGTTGCATGCTGCCCACGGTGCCGACCCGGATGATCCGCTTCACCCCGTAGAACCTGGCCAGTTCGGTGGCATAGATGCTGATCGAGGGGCTTCCCATGCCCGAGGCCATCACCGACACCGGCTGGCCATCGACGGTTCCGGTGTAGCCCAGGATGCCGCGGACCTCGGTGACCAGTCGCGGGTCCTCCAGGAAGGTCTCGGCGATGCGCTGGGCGCGTCGCGGATCCCCGGGCATCAGCACATGGGGTGCGAAGTCGCCGGGTTCTGCTGAGATATGCGGGGTGGCCATGACTCTCCTGGATGGTCGGGGGCGGTCGGGGTGGTTGCACGGGAGGATAGCATGACCGACATGGGAACCTCCTCACACCGTGGAATGCCATGACCGGTCGCCGCGAACGCTTCCGCGATATTGCCGAGACCTTCAGCCGGCACGGTTTGGGCTTCCTGCTCGCCGCCTTGGGCGTGGATGCCCGCATCCTGGGTCCCGCGGCCCGGTTCCCCGCAGGCCAAGGCCAGAACCAGGGGCTGCCCCAACGACTACGCCTGGCCCTGGAGGAGCTGGGGGCCGTGTATGTGAAGTTCGGGCAGGTCCTTTCCACCCGCTCGGATCTCCTGCCGGCCGAGTACGTGGTGGAACTGGCCAAACTCCAGGACGGGACCCCCTCGGTGCCCTTCGACGGAATCCGCGAGGTCATCGAGGCCGAGCTGGGACCCGAAGCCGCGAAACTTCTGTCCACCATGGATCCCACCCCATTGGCCACCGGTTCCATCGGTCAGGCCCATGTGGCCACGGTCCAGGGACGTGACGTGGTGGTCAAGGTGCGCCGCCCCGGAATCGTGGAACAGGTCAACAACGACCTGGAGATCATGGCAGAAATCGCCAAGCTGGCCGAACAGGCTTCGGCCACGGCCCGGGGATTGCGGCTGGCAGATACCGTCGACGAGTTCGCCCGGACGCTGCGCGGGGAACTGGACTACCTCGCCGAGGGCCGCAACGCCGAACGGTTCGCCAAGGATTTCGCCACCGATCAGAAGGTCCACATCCCCGAGGTCTTCTGGAGCACGACGACGTCGCGGGTGTTGACCCTTGAGCGCATGCGCGGGCTGAAGATCACCGATGTGCAGGGCCTGCATGCCGCAGGCCTGGACCCCTCCGAGGTGGCGTCCCGGGCGTGCAACGTGCTGCTGCGCATGGTCTTCGAACATGGGTTCTTCCACGCCGATCCGCATCCGGGGAACTTCTTCGTCGAGGACGACGGACGATTCGGCATCATCGACTTCGGCATGGTCGGACACGTCAGCGACGACCTGAAACGCCAACTCGTGAAGCTGCTGCAAGCCATTGTCCTCCGGGACCCCCACCGGATGACCACCGCCCTGTTGCGGCTCTGCGGGGCCGGGCAGACGAGCCGGCGGGCCGAACTCCAGGCCCACCTGGCCCAGCTGTTGGACCGCTACGCCGATCAACCGTTGGCCCAGGTCCCGCTGACGCTCATCGTCAACGACGTGGTCGCCATGTTGCGTCGCCACCAGCTCCGACTCCCACCCGATACCGCCTTGCTCATCAAGATGCTGGCCATGGCCGAGGGACTGGGCCAGGAGATCGACCCGGCCTTCGACCTGCTCTCCGAGGTCTCGCCCTACGCGCGCCGACTCATGCTGGCTTCGGTCTCCCCCTCCGCCATCGCCGAACAGCTCAAGCTGATCGCCTCGGAGGCACTGAACCTCGGGTCGGAAGCGCCGGAACTGATTCGCCGGGCCACCGAAATCCTGGAAAGCGGAGGCGTGGACGTACGCATCCGCACCGAGGAACTCGACGAGCTCATGGACCGGTTGGACCATACCGGCAACCGGATCGTGGCCGGGCTGGTCACCGCCGCACTCATCACGGCGGTCGGCGGGCTGGTGGGCAGCCAGCCGACGCGTTGGCATCGCTGGCCCCAGGCCCTCTTCACCGCCGGCGTGGGTGGGGTAGGCGCCCTGGGCGGCTACCTGGCCTGGACCTCACGCCGACGGCGAAGCTGATCACGGCCGGCGTTCCAGCCCGCCGCCGTCCGGCGTGGACTCACCCCTGGAGCAACATCAGCGCCGCCCGTTCACCGATCATCACCGAGGGTGCGTTGGTGTTGCCGGTGGGAACCAATGGCATGACCGAGGCATCGGCGATGCGCACGCCGTCGAGACCGCGGACCTTCAGGGTGCGCGGATCCACGACGGCCTCGGCGTCCAAACCCATGCGGCAGGTGCCGACCTGGTGGTGATAGGTCACCACCGAGTCGCGTACGTACTGCTCCAGGTCCTCGTCGGCGACCTGAGGTCCCGGGTAGACCTCGGTGGCACCCCAGGCAGCCAAGGCCTCCGTGCGACCGATCCTCCGACAGTGGACCACCGAGGCCACGAGGGCATCGACATCGGCTCGTTCGGAGAGTGCCCGCAGGTCGATGCTGACCGGATCCGATGCTTCCGGCCCGGTCAGACGGACCTCTCCCCGGCTGTGCGGACGGACCAGACCGCCAAGCATCGAGAATCCCCCGTCGGCACCGGTCATCTCCCCTCCCGCATAGTCCTGCGAGTACATCGGCACGGAGAAGAAGATCGGTTGGGTATCAGGGACTTCCAGGTCCGGGCGGCTCTTGGCGAAGAGGTGCACCTCCGCGGGGGCGGCGGTCAGTTCCGGCACCGGGCGGTCGCTCGAGAAGATCACGGGTGACAGCAGGTGGTCTTGGAGGTTTTTACCCACTCCGGGAAGGTCGTGGACGACGTCGATGCCGACTTCTGCCAGTTCATCCGCCGGGCCGATCCCCGAGCGCAACAGCAGCTCGGGGGAATTGATGACTCCGGCCGCAAGAATGGTCTCCGCCGCGCGCAACACCCGCTGGCCACCGCTATCCTCCACCTCCACCCCGAGGACGGCGCCGTCTTCGATGAGCAACCGGTGGGCCCGGGTCCCGGTGAGCAGGGTGAGATTCGGGTGGTCGGCCACGGGCTTGAGATAGGCGTGCCAGGTATTGAATCTCTGCCCGTCCCGGACATTGAGCTGCATCCGGGAAACGCCCTCGGGGTTCCCCGAGTTGTAGTCATCGTTGAGCTCGAAACCGGCTTCGACGGCGGCCTCGAGCATCGAGTCCTGGATCGGATTGTGCTCGTAACCGGTGCTCACGTCCAGCAGCCCGTCACCACCGCGTGTCTCCGAGGCTCCGCCATCGTAGTTTTCGATCTTCTTGAACAGCGGAAGAACGTCCTTCCAGGACCAGCCCGGGCACCCGAGGTAGGCCCAGGTGTCGTAGTCCTGGCGGGCGCCTCGGACCCAGATCGTGGCGTTCAGCCCATGGGAGCCGCCCATGACCTTGCCCCGCGGCAGGTGCAGGCTACGCCCTGCTGCCCCGTCCTGCGCAGTGCTGTAGTAATCCCAATCCTGTTCGCTATGCCAGAGGGCACCGAGCGTGCAGACATTGGCGATGTCGGGGTTGGTGTCCTGTTCCCCTGCTTCGATCACGGCGACCCGTTTTCCCGCGTCAAGCAGGCGTCTGGCGATGACGTTGCCGGCGGAGCCCGCGCCGATGACAAGGTGGTCGAATTGCTGGTCTTCCATGTGTTCCTCTCCGTGGCACGCGCGATGCGATCAACCAGGCGTTGTCGATGTGGGGGCGCGGTCTCGGCCGGTCAGCCGGCGATGACCTGCGGGACGCCCAGGGCCTTGAGTCCGGCGACGCCGAATTCGAGTCCGTAGCCGGACTGCTTGACCCCGCCAAAGGGGACCCGCGGGTCCACGGCCCCGTGCTTGTTGATCCACACGGTGCCGGCTTCGATGCGGGCGGCAACCTCACGGGCCCGTGCCGGGTCGGCCGACCAGACGGAGGCACCGAGGCCCACGTCCAAGCCATTGGCCATCTGCACGGCTTCGTCGATCGTCGAGTAGCGGATGATCGGCAGGGCAGGACCGAACTGTTCCTCGGCCACCAGCGGGTTGGCATTGTCGATGTCGGCGACCAGGGTCGTCGGGTAGAAGTACCCGGGCTGGCCGGACTCCGGGTTCCCTCCCATGAGCATCCGGGCCCCCGAGGCCTTGGCGTCCTCGACGAGCTTCGCAACGATGTCGTATTGGGCCTGGTTCTGCAGCGGGCCCAGCACGTTCCCCTCGTCCAGCCCGATACCCATGGGCATCTTCCCCGCCACCTCGACCAAGGCATCGCAGACCTGGTCGTAGATGGCGTCCGGGACGTAGAGCCGTTTCATGGCTGCGCAGGTTTGCCCGGTATTGATGAAGGCCCCCCAGAAGAGGTCCTCGGCAATGGCTTGGGGGTCGACGTCGTCGAGCACGATCCCCGCGTCGTTGCCGCCGAGTTCCAGGGTCAGGCGTTTCACGGTGTCGGCGGAGGAACGAATGATCGCCTTGCCCGTGGCGGTGGATCCGGTGAACATGATCTTGTCGACGTCCTTGTGGGCGGATAGTGCCTCACCGACGTCGCGGCCGCCGGGGACCACCTGTAGCAACCCCTCCGGCAGTGCCTGGTTCATCACCGCTGCCAGGGCCAATACCGACAGCGGGGTGTATTCGCTGGGCTTGAGGACCACGGTGTTGCCCATGCGCAATGACGGGGCGATCTGCCAGACGGAGATCATCATCGGCCAGTTCCACGGGCCGATGGCCCCCACGACCCCCAGTGGACGGTAGTGCACCACGGCATGGGTTTCCCCGTCGTCCACCACGACCTCGGGTTCGAGTTCGAAAGCGGCTGCGGCCCGCAGCCAGGCCGAACACGCCCCCACTTCGAAGCGGGCGTTGGGCCCGTTCAGCGGCTTGCCCTGTTCGCGGGAGAGTAGTTCGGCCAACGCCTCGGCGGAGGCCTCCACCGCGTCGGCCGCCGCGTTGAGGTACTCGCTGCGCTCGGCGTGGGAGCGCGCGCCCCACCCCGGTTGCGCCGACCTGGCGACGGAGACGGCCGCATCCAGGTCGGCGGCGGTCTGCACGGGGGCCTGCCCGATGAGTTCTCCGGTGGCCGGGTCGCTGATGGCGCGGCCCTCCCCCGATCCGACGATCCGGGCCAACAGATCCTGGTAGGTCATTGTCGCGGTGGCCGGCTGCGTGCTCATGGGCTGCTCCTATGCTGCGTGCGCCGCCCGGGGGACGGCGCGTGGTGGTCACTGACCTCCCACTTTGCCGTGGAACAGCGCCGGTGTCTTGTCTTTCCGGGTTCCGGTGTTGGACGCCAGCGCAGTGTTCCCCGACCCGCAGCGGAAAGACTACCGGCCCGCCTCCTGGACGTCGCCGTCCACCATCTCCTCCAGGGGGTCGACTTCAGGGGTCGAAAGGTAGCGTTCCAGACTGTCATCCAACTCGCGCAGCCACGGGGTATGGTGCGTGGCCGCCATCGTTCCGGTCTTCACCGATCTGTAGGTCTTATCCCGGTAGGTCAGGATGTTCTTCTGCTTATCTTCCTTCCAGGCCAGGAAGATCTCCACGACCTCATCGACGTCGAAGGGCGGGTAGTCGGTGGCCTCGAGCAGGTCACGGATGTAGTCGGCCTGGAACCGTACTTCATCGGCATCGCCGTCGATGGCCAGGAAGCTCTCACGCCAGCGGCGCATATGCTCGGTGCGCTCCTGGGCCGAGGGCAGCTGGGTTTGCCCGAGGATCACATCACGCACATACCAGGCCTGGGCGTCGAACATGTTGAAGGTGAACCACTGGTCCTGGGCACCGAGGTAGAAGAGCTTCTCGTTGACGTCGGAGACGACGCCGCGGTACAGGCCGTCCGGGTAGACGTTATTGGGCGAATTCAGCGCCACGTCGGCAGGAAGGAACGGGTACTTATGCAGATAGCCGGTGCACAGGATCACTGCGTCAACGTGGCGGGAGGTGCCGTCGACGAAGTGGACGATCTGGCCCTCGAACCGATCGATCAGCGGTACTTCCTGCATCCCGGTGGGCCAGTCGTAGCCCATGGGGCCGCTGCGGTAGCTCAGCGTCACCGAACGTGCACCCATCTTGAAGGCCTGGACGCCGATGTCCTCGGCTGAATAGCTGGCGCCGATCAGCAGGACGTCCTGATCGGCCAGCTTCTCGGCACCGCGGAAGTCGTGGGCGTGGTGCAAGGTCCCGTGGAAGGTCTCGATGCCTGCGAAGTCGGGGACGTTGGGGAAACTGAAGTGTCCGGAACCGACGACGACGTGGTCGAATTCCTCGGTCTTGCTGGTGCCTGCGGACAGGTCATCCACGACCACCGTGAACTTCTGCGATTGCTCGCTAAAGTGGACCCACCGCACCGCATGGCAGAAGTGGACCTGCTCCTTGAGCCCGGACTGGGCCATCCGCCCGTCGATGTAGTCCCACAGCACCGGTCGTGGTGGGTAGGAGGAAATCGGGCGGCCGAAATGTTCGTCGAAGCTGTAGTCGCTGAATTCCAGTGCTTCCTTGGGGCCATTGGACCAGAGGTTGCGATACATGCTCGAGTGCACCGGCTCGCCGAACTCATCGATCCCGGTGCGCCAGTTGTAGTTCCATTGCCCGCCCCAGTCGTCCTGCTTTTCGTAGCAGACGACCTCCGGGACGTCCTTGCCGGCCTGTCGTGCTGCCTCGAAGGCTCGCAGTTGTGCCATGCCGCTGGGTCCGGCCCCAATAATTGCCACGCGTTGTGCCACGAAAATCCATCCTTCCGGCCTCTTCGGCCCCTGCATCAGCTGGGCCGCACGGAGTCCCGGAGTAACCGGTAGTACACCTCGACGCACGGCTTCAGTCGTCTTCTGTCCCGCCTGCCGCGCTGAAGTTCCGCTGCGGTCCTTACGGACGGTGGGTGCGTGGAATCCGCACCGTGAATCCTCCGACCTTACCACCGGGTAGGTTTTTGCCCTGCCGCCCGTCGGACACGCTTCCGGAGGCCGACCTGGGGAATCAAACAAATATTAACTTGACGCATCAACTATATGCGTTCACGATAGATGCATACGCATACAAAACTTGCTTGATCGACACCCCTCAGGAGACAGACATGGCAGCAACCTTGACCCCCGGCATCTGGCAGCTCGACACCGCGCACACGGACATCGGATTCAGTGTTCGGCATGCCGGCATCAGCAAGGTGCGCGGGTCTTTCACCGACGCCGACGCCACCTTGGAAGTCCACGATTCCCTCGCGTCCTCCACCGTGAGGGCCTCCATCAAGACCGACTCCTTCGATTCCAAGGACCCCAATCGCGATGGACACGTCAAAGGCGCTGACTTCTTCGACGTCGAGGAGTTCCCCGAGATGAGGTTCGTTTCCACCGGCGCGCACGGCTCGACGGAGGAATTCACCCTCTCCGGAGAATTGACCATCAAGGAGACGACCTTGCCCATCGAGCTCGAGGTCGAATTCGGCGGCGTCGCCGTCGACCCCTTCGGCACCACCCGGGCCGGCTTCTCGGCCACCACGCAGATCTCCCGCAAGGCCTTCGGCATCACCTGGAACGCAGCACTCGAGGCCGGCGGTGTCCTGGTGGGCGACAAGGTCACCATCACGGTCGACTCGGCCTTCGTCCTGCCCGCCGCGGACTAGCCGGATCAGGTCAACGGATCACGACGCCAGCCACGCCCCGACACGGGGTGGCGGCTGGCCTCTTGTGGCCCAGCGTCCCTAGAAGTCGCTAGTTCAACACCACTGCCTTGAGGGAATCCGATTCCCGCGCGGCCAACGTCAGCGCGAATTCCGTCTCCTCCAGAGCGAAACGGTGGGTGATCACGGCCTCCACATCGACGGCACCGGAGGCGATGAGACCCAAAGCCGTCGGATAGGTGTTCGCATACCTGAAGACCCCGCTGATGGTCAGCTCCCGGCCCTGGATGAGCGGCACACTCACGGAAACCTCGTCGGTACCCATCCCGACCAGCACGGCCCGTCCGGCGGGAGCCAGCGCGCGGAGTCCGTGATCCAGTGCGGCTCCAGCGCCGGAGCATTCCAGCAGAACGGTGAAGTCCCCGGGCAGTTCCTCCCCGGCCCGTACCGCCTCCAACCCCATCGCTCTGGCCACCGACAGTCGATACTCGTTCACGTCCGTCACGGTCACCCCATCCGCTCCCTGGGCGCGGGCGACCTGCGCCGCGAGCAGGCCGATCGGTCCCGCCCCGGCGACCAGCACCCGATCCCCCGCGGTGATGGAGGCCTTGCGGGCAGCCCACATCCCCACCGAGACGGGCTCTGCCAGGGCCGCCTGCTCGAGAGAGATTTCCCCCGGAGCCCGGTGGGCGAAATCGGCGTCGATCACCACGTACCTGGAAATGGAACCGTCCACCGGTGGGGTCGCGAAGAAGACGACGTCGGGGCACAGGTTATAGCGTCCAGACCGGCACTGGAGACAGCGCCGGCAGGGCACCCCGGGCTCCAAGGCGACCTGCTCGCCCACCCTCGACGGATCGACCCCCGAGCCGACGGCAGTGATGAGGCCCGCCGACTCATGACCGATCACCATCGGGGCCTCCAACACGAAATCCCCGATCCGGCCCTGCTCGTAATAGTGGATATCCGAGCCGCAGATGCCGGTGGCCTTCACCGCGACCAGGACCTGGCCATGGTCCGGGGCCGGAACCGGCCGGTCCTCGATGACGACGTCACGGATGCCACGAAGAACTGCGCTGGGATTTTCCATGGTTCTGATGCTATCGCCTCCCGCCGGCAGCCGGGCAGCATCGGCGGTCCAGGAAATCAACCTACTTCTTTTCTGAAAAGTTACTAGAAAATCTTACGACTGGCGTTAGTGTGGAGCACAGGTAGTCATCATCCGGGGGGAAGCGTGCAGGACATATTCACGTCAGGGGGCCCTGCTCATGGTGGCTTCGATGCCTGATGCTCCTCAAGACCGGATTCCTTCCCCTGCAGAGGGAACGACGGAGACCGATCTGGTTCGGCGGTTGGCCAACGGCGACACCGGGGCGATGGAGGCCTTCTATGAACTGACGTGCCGGCGGGCCTACGGCTTGGCCTGCCATATCCTCGGTGATCCGCTGCGGGCCCAATCAGTTCTTCACGATGTCTACCTGGATGCCTGGCGCAGGATGCGTCGGGACTGCCCCGCGACGGGGACCGAGGTCTCGTGGATCCTCTCCCTGGTCTTCGAGCATTGCCCCTGCCCCCTCCGGGTGGGCTGGCCACCCGTCGCCCGCATCCCCCGACGCGACGAGCTGATATGCCGGACAAATACACCAGGTTCGCCCCGTTCTACGACGCCCTCTCCGGGGAATGGCCGGTCTACCGGGCCGGTCGGGTCCGCGGAATCCGCGCCCTGCAACCGGCACCGGGCGATCAGATCCTCGATATCGGTTGCGGCACCGGATTGAACTTCGCCTCATTGCAGGCCGGGATCGGGAAGACCGGACGCATCGTGGGCATCGACAGCAGCGCGGCGATGCTCCGGCAGGCACGTCGCAGAGTGCAAGCCCGGGGGTGGACCAACGTGGCGCTGATCCAGGCCGATGCCCAAACCATGACCGCCGCCGAGCTGTCCTCAACGCTGCGCCACCAGGGGGCCCGCCCGCATTCGGCGAAGGCCCTGGCCACCTATTCCTTATCGCTGATGCCTCACTGGCAGACGGCCTTCGACCACGTGTGCTCGACGTTGGTACCCGGCGGGACCATCTGCGTCGTTGATATGCAGCGTCCTCTCGGGGCGGCCCGTGTGCTGGGCTGGCTGGCGGAGGCCGCCTGCCGGCTCGGTGGTTCCGATATCACCGCCCACCCCTGGACCGCCGTGGAGGAGCAATGCACCGACGTCGTCCCCGACCAGGCCCGTGGGGGCCATCTACAGATCCGCGCCGGAAGGATTCCCCTGCCGACCGGGAACAGGAGTCACCCCAGCGAACGGTAACCACGGATGATTCGTTCCGTGGCACTGAGGCAGACCAGGCCAGCCCACACCGCGGCGATCTGCCACGCCACCATCGGGAAGACCAGCCACAACACATGCACCACGATGGTTTCCGTCCCTTCTGTTAACCCCGAGATAAAGGACAAGGAGCGGCCATCGTCAATGCGCCGGCCGGTCTTCTCGGCAATCGAGGAGAAGGCCAGGAAGGCGGTGCCGTTGATGTAGTAGGCGAAGACCACCAGCAGGAAGGGCAACCAGGGGGCGCCGAAGGCCTCCGTGGCACCCCATCCGACGCCGATGACGGTGGCCCCGTAGACCACGAAGTCGGCACAGATATCCCAAAAGCCGCCCTGCCCGGTGTCTTCGGCACCGGTCCGCGCGCGACGAATCCGTGCCAGCGGTCCGTCCAGCCCGTCGGCCAGCCGGCACAGGAGCCAGGCCAGGAGTGCTGGAGTCCACCATTGAGCCGCAGCGAACCCGGCCGAGGCCAAGCCGAGGACCAGGTTCAGGCCGGTCAGCCGGTCCGGGGTGATCCAAGGGACGTCCAGCCGCCGTGCTGTCCGGTCCGCGAGACCGGCACTGAACTGGCGTAGTCGTGCGTCAAACATGAGGTTTCCGTTCCTTCCGGTGCTTCCAAGCCGCGAACAGGACCCCACCCAGGATCAGGACGCCCAGGACCGCCGCGGCCAGCTCCAATTGCCATCCGGGGTCGGTGCCATAGGCGCCCAGCGTGACGTACGCGGCGGTTCCGGGCAGGATGCCCAACGCCGTCCCCAAGAAATACGATCCCCAGCTGATCGAGGTCAGGCCCGCCGCATAGTTGATGGCCGTGAACGGCAGCACCGGGACCAGCCGGAGGCCGATCACCGACAGCGTGCCCCGGCGCCTGAGGGCATCATCAACGCGGCGGACCCGGGTTCCGGTGAACTTTTCCACGGCGTCCCGGCCCAGCCAGCGGCCCAGCCAGAAAGCGCCCGCGGCACCCAGCATCGCCCCGCCATAGACCAAGCCGATTCCCGCCCAGAAACCAAAGACCAGGCCCGCGGCCACCGAGAGAACACTTTTGGGCACCGGCGACAAGGTCAGTGCCGCATACCCGAGCACGAACACGCTCATTCCCCACCCCCCGGTCCCGCGCAACGAGGTCCGCAGCTCCTCCACCCCCGGCAGGGGAAGGCGCAGGACCAGCACGGACAGGATCGCCAGCAAAACCACCAGTACTGTCAACCGGACCAGGGCACGACGCCGACCGTTCATGCCCTGCACCGCTCGGCCAGGGGCCCCTCGGCAATCCACACCCCGGGAGGATAATGGTCCACAGCCGGCCCGCCGGGCCGGACCCCACCGAGAATCAGGAGATTGTCGTGCTCTTCACCACCGACCACCAGCATCGAAGCGGCCAACACAGCCGACTCTCCGCCCGCTTCGAAATCGCCTACACGACCGTCGATTTCCTGGCAGCGGTCTTGTTCATCGTCGGCAGCATCTTCTTCTTCCGGGAGTCGACGACGATCCTGGCCACCTGGCTTTTCCTCGTCGGTTCCGTGTGCTTCGCACTCAAACCCACCTTGCGTCTGATCCGTGAGATCAAGCTCGTCCGGCTGGATGAACTCCAGGGCCTGACCGGCACCACGGATCAGGGCACCAGCTAACCGCATCCCCTCAAGAACCCAGTCGGAGGAACCATGAACGACCGTTTGCCCGTCATCGTTTTCGATGTGAACGAGACCCTGTCCGATATGTCGGTGCTGGGGTGGAGCTTCGAGCAGCTCGGAGCCCCCGCCGCGCTGGCCGATCAGTGGTTCGCCCGGCTGCTGCGGGATGGTTTCGCGCTGGCCGCCGCCGGCGACAACGCCGATTTCGCCGTCCTGGGACGCGGAAACCTGCACGCACTGTTCGACCGTCTTGATCTCTCCTGTCCCACGGCGGTGGCCGTGGAGACCATCATGGAGACCCTCTCCGGTCTCGGGTTGCACGCGGATGTCGCCGACGGGGTGAAAGCTCTGCATGAGGCCGGCCATCGCCTGGTCACGCTCAGCAACGGCGCCGCCACCCTGGCCGAATCGATGATCTCGGCCGCCGGCCTGCGCGGGTATTTCGACCTTGTGCTCTCGGTCGCCCAGGCCCCGGCGTGGAAGCCCGCTGCGGCAGCATACGCTTATGCCGCTTCCGCCTGTGCCGCGGATCCGGCGGACCTGCTGCTGGTGGCGGTGCATCCCTGGGACGTCCATGGCGCGGCGCGGGCCGGCCTGCGCACCGCCTGGCTCAATCGGGACGGCACCAGCTACCCCGGACATTTTATTGCCCCGGAGCTGACCATCACCCGGCTGACGGATCTTCCACGGGCGCTGGTATCGCGCTGAGGGCGTCGGTGGTCCGCCGCGCCTAGACATGGTCGGTGACCAGCTGATCGATGGCGTCGCCCGTTGCGTTGGGAGTGGAACCCGTGGTCGTCGCGGTCGGTTCCTCGGGTAGGACCCAGAGCGCCGAACGCGGAATCTGCAACCGCACCGGCGTCCCCTGCGCCACCGGCAGCGCCCAGGGGGCTTCGGCGTGGAGCAGCTGTCCGCCGACCTGCACGGTGAGTATCCGTCTGGCCCCCTGTGGCTTCACGGCACTGACGATCGCCGGTATTCCGGGGCCGTCGACGCCACTGACCATGATGCTTTCCTGCCGAAAAATCAGGGTTCCCGGCCCGGAGGCACCGGCAGCGTCCTCCGGCAACGCCAAGCTTCCCAGCTCCGATTCATGCCGACCGCCGCGGACCGTGCCCGGGACCTCGTTGAGGCCACCCATCAGCCGGTTGACCTCGAGGGATACCGGACGGGTGTAGATCTCCTGGACGGCGGCATGTTGCAAGAGGCACCCGTTCCCGAGCAGGGCAACGCGTTCGGCGACGGCAACGGCCTCGTCTCGGTCGTGGGTGACCAGCAGCAGGGTCGGGGAAAGTTGGCGACGCACCTCGGCCAGCAAATCGTGCATGCTGGTCCGCAGCCCGGGGTCCAGAGCGCTGAAGGGCTCATCGAGGAGGAGCAGGCCCGGCCGAGCGGCCAGGGCGCGGGCCAGGGCCACCCGCTGTTGTTGTCCCCCGGAGAGCTCGGTGGCACGCCGATTTCCCAAGTCACCGAGCTGGACGACGTCCAGGAAGTCCGCGGCGTCGCGGCGGGCCTCTCGGCGGGGGACACCGCGCACCCGTGCGGCGAAGGCAACGTTGTCCAGGACGTTCAAATGGGGAAAGAGCAACGGGCGTTGGGACACCAGGGAAATGCCGCGCTGTTCGGGCCGGATCGGGGCGAGGTCCGTGCCCCCGAGCACGACCCGGCCGGCATCGGGGACCTCAAGTCCGGCCACCGAGCGCAGCAACGTGCTCTTACCCGACCCCGAGGGGCCCAAGACCGCTGTGCAGGAACCAGCACGGACCTCCAGGCTGATGCCTGCCAAGGCCGGGCGGACGGTACCGGGAAAGGTGGTGATCAGGTCTTCGATGACCAGTGTTGCACTCATGAGCGGACTCCCAGACGTCGACGGGTGTGGATTGCCGCTCCCAGCAACAGGACCAGCGGAGGCAGGACGGCGGTGACCGACAGCACCGAGAGCATCGCATCATTGCCGGTTCCGGCAGCGGCCGAGGCCACCAGCAGGGGGACGGTCACCAGCGTGCCGCCGCCCACCAGCAAGGTGACCACATAATCGCTCCACCCCACCAGGAAGGCCAGAAAGGCAGCACGCATGAGGGCGGGAGCCAGTAATGGCAGGTGCACCCGGCTCAGCACGCGCCACCGGGAGGCGCCGAGCATACGTGCTTCATCCTCGAAGCCGCACTCATAGGCGCCGTAGGCCACCCGCAGGGTGAACGTCGTATAGGGCAAGGCATAAACGGCAAGAACCAGAACGATGCCGAACATCGGCGGAAGATGCAAGCGTAGGAACAGCACGTTCAGCCCGAAGGCGGCGGCAAAGGGTGGCAGGGCCAACGGCGCGAACACCAGGGCACTGAGGAACCCTGCGCCGTGCGGACGGTGGAACGCGAAGGCCCGCGCCGCCAGCAGGCCCATCGGGGTGGCCACCGCCATGACCGCCAGCGCCACGCCCAAGGAACGCCCAAAGGCGGGCACCGCCCCCTGCGCCAGGGCCTCCTGTACTGCCCCGGTCCCCCATTCCTGGGGCAGGATGCCCGGAAAGGACCAGCGCTCGGCGAAGAACCACAGAGCCAAGGGCAGCAGGGGGGCCAGGAACCAGACGGTCATGGCCAGCACCAGCAGCCACCTTCCCCAACGCCCGAGCCGTCGTGAAGCGAATAGGCCGTTGCGCGTCGCCTCCTTCCGGGACTCGGCGGGGGCGGGGAGGATCACTGCCATAGCGGCACCCGGCGCAGCGCCAGCGCGGCGAGGCCCGCGGCTCCCAGGGCGACGATGGTCGTGACCACGGCCAGTGCCGCCGCTTCGGGACGTGAGGACAATGAGGCCGAGCTGAAGAGCCGCAGGGCCATGACCGGTAGCGGTTCGGGGTAGGGCCGGCCCAGCAGCCAAGCCACTTCATAGGATCCGAAAACGTAGACGAAGACGATCGTTGCCGAAACTCCCAGGGCGGGCAGGCTCAGCGGGACCAGGACATGGCGCAGGCGCCGCAATCGGCCGGCGCCCAAGAGCGCGGCCGTTTCGTCGTAGGCGGTGGCCCGGGTCAGGAGGACACCGGTCACGACGAGGGCGACGAACGCCGATTCCTTCCAGCTATAGGCCGCGATGACCGCGATCCAGGCGGGCCCGCCCACCAGTTCGGGCCAGGAGTCGGTGCCGAAGATCCGGGCGAGGAAGCCCGCATCCCCGAGCAGCAGCCCCATTGAGGCGGCACCGACCAGATGCGGAAACGGGATGCTCCAGGTCGAGACCATGGCGATCAGGCGCCCGCCGAAACGTCCGCGCATCACCAACATGGCCGTGACGAAACCGAAGATCACGGCGATCAGTGTCGAAGCTGCGGCGATGCCGAAGGACAGTGCGACGGCCGATGGCAGGTCGGGGGCCACCGTGAGATAGGCGCTGGAGTTCAGCGTGGGCGGCCCCGCAAAGGGCAGCAAGCCCAGGCTTTGCATCAGGGCCGCCAGTAGACCGCCGACCACGACGAAGAAGCTGATCACCGTTGCCGGAAGCACCAGCAGGGTCGCCTTTCTATTTCCCACCGAGCAGCTCCCGGCGCCATCCCTGGTCAAGTTCGCTGACCCACTCGGCAGATAATTCGGGGTTGGCCTTGCGGGAGAGGACCTCGTAGGCAGGAACCACACTCGAGGTGGGCAGCGCCTCGAAGAGCTGCTGCTGCCGATGGTCCAACCTCTCCGCGGAGACGACGGGGAACTGGCCCCAGATGCGCGGGTCCGCCTTGGTGGCCTGTTGCTCGGCCGAGAGGGCGATATTGGCGACCACCATGGCGCCTGCCTGGTTCCCCGAGGTGGCGGGGACGGCCAGGAAGCTGGCGTTGCCCAGGGTGCCGCCGTCGAGTTCCAACACCGTGGTTTGCGGCGGGTAGGTACCGTCCTTGACCAGCTTCGTCAGCGTTGCGGGGCCGTAGGTCATGGTGAAGTCGACTTGTCCGTCGGCGAAGAGCGCATTGAGTTCCTCCCCGCTTTTGGGGTAGGTCCGTCCCTCGCGCCACAACGCGGGGGCCACTTCCGACATCGCGTCGAAGAGCGCGGGAGTGAGGTCCTCATAGGCGGAGCGGTCGAAGGCCAGGGGCACGTTCTCATATCCTCCGGAGACCGAGTTGAGGACCTGGCGGGTGAAGACCGATCCGGTGAAATCGGGAGGTGCCGGATACGTGAATCGTCCGGGGTTCTTTCGCGCCCATTGCAACAGCTCGGCGATGGATCCCGGCGGGCGTTCGACGGTGGCCGCGTTGTAGGCCACCGTGAACTGGGCCTTGTTCCACGGTGCCTCGCAGTCTTCGACCGGGGTGCCGAAATCGTTCGTCAGCAGCGGGTCCTGGGGCGCCGTCAGTGCCATGTTCGGCAGCAGCGAGGTCCACCCGCAGGCCCAGGCCCCTGCCTGTTTGCCGGTGCCGAAGTTATCGCCATTGACCCACACCAGGTCAACGGCCCCGTCAGTGGTGCCGGCCTGGACCTCGCTGAGCACCCGGTTCATGGCGTCCTTGGTGTCCGCCACCGGTACCCGCTCGAGCTTCACGCCGACTTCGGCGGCCGCTGGGACCAGATGCTGGTCGATGTAGGTGTTGCCCTGCTGATCACCGCCGTACATCCACAACTTCACGGTCTGGCCACGTGCCTGGTCACTGACCTGGGCCCAATCGTCGAACGTCCGGGCCGTGGGAGCGGCGCCAGAGCAGGCCGAGAGCCCGGCGACGGTACCGGTCATAACGGCGGCGGCCAGAAACTTTCGGCGGCTCCAGGAGCTCATGTCTTTCATTCGGAGCAGCTGTCCTTTTCGGATGGGGCACGGTGGGCGGGCTTGCGGTCCGGCGTCTACATCACGCCGCGGGCGGCACGGTCCAGCCGGGGTCGGTCAAGAAGGCTCAGCCGCCCCCGTCCCTGGCGCAGAATCCCGCCGGCGGCGAATTCGGACATGATCTTGCTGGTCGCCTCCCGGGAGGCACCGAGCAATCCAGCCAGTTGTTCGTGTGTCAAACGAATGGTCCGGTGCTGGCCGAAACGCGGTGGCCCGGTGGCGTCGTCGAGTTTGAGCAGCGTGGAGGCCACTTGTGCCGAGAGCGGCAGCAGTGCCAGATCGGTGAGCCGTTGCTCCAGTCTGGCCACCTGTTCGCCGAGCAAACGTGATACGCGGACGGCGATGCGGGGGTCAGCCAGCAGTTGTCCCTCGACCTGGCCGACGCTGAGCGTGCAGACCTTCGAGGTCTCGATTGCTTCCGCGTAGTTGTCATACATGCGCTGGCCCACCAGCAGCATTTCACCGAACACCGCGCCTGGTTCCAGGATGGCCATCGTCAGCGCCTTGCCGTCCTCGGCGACGCGGAAGATCCTCACCCGACCGGATTTGAGCACGAAGAGCTCCATCGCCGGTTCACCGGGGCTGAACAGCACTGTGCCCCGATCATAGGTCCGTGGGGGAAGCATGCGGTCCATGGCAGCAATTTCAGCGGCCGAAAGGTCGGCGAAGAGATCGACCTCGCGCAGGCAACTGAAGTGTTCGTAGAGCTCGGGCACTAGTGGTTCGGCCTCTCGTTGGCGTGGTGCCCACGGGCGCAGATCGCCCGGAACGGCTGCCGTCATTTCGAGCGAGCAGTTATCGGTCATGGTCGCACCTCGAACGAACGCCCGGCAACGCGGGGGTTGATGTCAGCGTCCGGGGATTGCCCCGCGGTGTCAGTCAGCAGGAGGCGCCCGCAAGGCGCTGAGGCTCTGCCCTGACGTTCTGGCGCTGTTGCCCGCATGGGGTCCATCCATTCTCGGAGTCGTTGGTGCGTTCTCGATTGCCTCACGCTAGACGGCGCGGACCGCGGTTTTCAGTGAACTGGACTACACAACGTCATGCGGCAGGCCCGCTACCGGATTCCTGCTGGTTCAGGCACCGGCGGCCGTACCATTCCAAGCATGGAACGCTTCGAAAATCTGGATATGTCACCCAAGGATCGAACCGTCGAGTTCCTGGTGGTTGGTGGAGGCTCGGCGGGGATCGTCGGCGCGAAGACCGCTGCCGGTTTCGGCGTCAAAACGCTCCTCGTGGAGCGTGCGCGTCCCGGAGGAGACTGCCTGTACACCGGATGTGTCCCCTCGAAGACCTTGCTTTCCTCTGCCGAGGAATCGGTGCAGGGCCACCGCTCGGGCGGGCAGCGCCTGGAATTCGGCACGGCGCGCGAACGGATCGCTGCGGCAATCGCCACGATCGAACCGGGAGATACCCCGGAGGCATTGGGGGCCGCGGGCGTCGAGGTCATGCAGGGAACACTGGTGTTCCGCGGTCCCGGCCTGGCCGACGTCGATGGGCGAACCATCCGCTTTCGGCAGGCCCTGCTGGCCACCGGCAGCGCGCCTTCCGCTCCGCTGATTCCGGGCCTCGATCCGTGCCTGACAGTGACCTCTGACAGCATCTGGGATGTCACCGAGCTGCCGGATCGGTTGGTCGTCGTGGGAGGCGGACCCATCGCTTGTGAAATCGGCCAGGCCTTCGCCCGACTCGGATCTGCCGTGACCCTGGTGGTCCGCTCGCGCCTGCTGCCCAAGGAAGACCTCGAGGCAGCGGATATCCTGCGCCGGAGCCTGCAGGACGACGGGATACGGATCCTGGAGGAGGCGGCCATCACCGAAGCCACCGGTGGTCCCGACGATGCCACTTTGCATTTGGACACCGGAGAAGACGTCGTCGCCCACCTGGTGCTCCTGGCCACCGGCCGCAGCCCCCGGACCTCCGGACTCGGGCTGGAAACCATCGGCGTGAAGCTGGATACGCGCGGACACGTTCTCACCGATGCCACCTTGCGCACCTCGAACCCGCTCATTCGTGCCGCGGGCGATATCACCGCCTACGAGGACTTCACCCACGTGGCGGGCTTGCACGGGAGCGTCGCTGCCTCCAATGCGGCGCTGGGCCTGCGCCGCAGGATCCCCGCCGTCGTGCCCCGCGTCACCTTCACCTCACCCGAAGTCGCAGCCGTCGGACGCGGCGCCGCGTCCCAACCCGGTGACCGGGTGCATACCAGCTGGCATGGCGAACTCGATCGGGCCATCACCGCCGGCCAGACGCAGGGTTATACGCAGGTCGTCGTGGATCGGCGGGGCAAGCTCGTCGGAGGGACCATCGTGGGGCCCCGGGCCGGGGACACCCTGGCCGAGCTGACCTTGGCGGTGCACTCCAGACTGAGTGCCTCGGAGGTTGCCGGGACGATCCATCCGTATCCGACCTATTCCGAGGCGCTACGCGACGCGGCACTCGAGGATGTCCAGGCCCGGTTGGCTGCCCCGCCGATGAGCTTGGCCACCGGCCTCCTGGCCCGGGTTCGTCGGGCGTGGATAGCCAAAAACCCCGGACGGAACAGGTAACCCGCTGTACCCCTGCCCCACCGGTCGTTCGCTGCGTCCTTACTCCTTGGAGTATTGGGCGACGAGTTCGCGTTTGAGGATCTTGCCGCTGGGTCCGACCGGGAACTCGGAGACGATCTGCACTATCCGCGGGTACTTATAGGCTGCCACCCCGTCCTTGGCGTAGGCGCGGATGTCGTCGGCGGTGAGCTTGCTACCCGGGACCAACGAGACCGCTGCCGCGACCTCCTGGCCGTGGGTTGCATCCTCCACGCCGAAGACGGCAACGCTGTCGATGTCTGGATGTTCCATCAGGAACTCCTCCACCTCGCGTGGATACACGTTGTAGCCGTTGCGCAGGATCATTTCCTTCTTGCGGTCCATGATCCGCAGGATGCCGTCGTCGTCCTTGGTCCCCAGGTCTCCGGTACGGAACCAGCCGTCGACGACCGCTTCTGCGGTGGCCTCGGGGCGGTTGAGGTAGCCGGAAAAGAGGTTGTGTCCGCGGACCACGAACTCGCCCAGCTCTCCGCGGGGCAGGAATTCGATGGATTCGGCCACCTCGGGACGGGCGACCTCGATGTCCACACCCCAGATGGCCTTGCCGACACTGCCGGGAACCGGCACGTCGCCCACGTGGTTGAAGGCGGCCACCGGTGAGGTCTCGGTCAGCCCCCAGCCCTCATGGACCGGTGCGCCGAAGGCCTCCTCGAAGTTGTGCAGCGCTGCCACCGACAACGCGGAGCCGCCGGACACTGCGTAACGCAGTTTGGTCGGCTTCTCCGGGCGGTCCCGATGAGCCTGGAGCAGTCCCATGTACATGGTGGGCACCCCGCAGAAGATATCCACGTCGTTGTCCAGCAGCAGATCCAAGGCGGCGGCCGGGGTGAACTTGGGCAGCAGCATGATCTCCGCTCCGGCGCGGAGCCCGGCATTGAGCACCACGGTCTGTCCGAAGGTGTGGAACAGCGGCAATCCGCCGAAGACGCGGTCCCCCTCGCGGTAGTCGAAGGTGCTGGTCAGCAGCACATTGACCTGCTCTAGGAGGGCGAAGTGGCAGCCCAATGCCCCCTTGGGTTTGCCGGTGGTGCCCGAGGTGTAGAGGATCGTCGCGTTGTCGTCGGGGCGCATCGGCAGGTAGGTGTCGATGGGTGTTGCCTGACCCGCGAGGTCTTCGAGGCGGTCCGGCCCCTCGCCTTCCGGGGCGAGAACGGTCACCACATCGACGTCGGATGCCGCGGCGGCCTTCGCACCTTCACCGAGCAGCGGGGCCGCACAGACCAGCAGGGAGGCCTCGGCGTCGTTGAGGATGTATTCGATTTCGTGGCGCTTCAAGAGGGCGTGCACGGGCACGACGGTCGCGCCCAGGGCCAGCACCGCATAGTAGGTGCGGGCGAAGTCGATGACGTTGGGGATCAATACGGCCACCCGGGAGCCGGGGCCGATGCCACGATCACGCAGCGCACCGGCGTAGGCGCGGGTCTGGTCCCATAGCTGCGCATAGCTCACGGTTTCCCCCGCCAACGTCATGGCCGGGCGGTCGCCGAAGCGTTGGGCGGATTCCGCGACGATGGCGGCAACTGACAGGGTGGCGAACATTGCCGCTCCTCGACTCGTGGGATATGTCACATCAGTGTGTAATGAAACCGAGGCCCACGTCAAGAAACTCCGTTCCACGCCGCCCCCGGAACCATCCGGTGGACGACGATCGCTCGAGGCGCCCATGGTGGGTGGCGGGGCGGAATGCCGGACGAAGGGTGGCCTGCACCACCGGCGCCCCCTGGCAGACCGATGGCCGCAGACTACTGCGACGAGTCTGCGGCCATCGGGCATCACCTTCAACCAAGCAGAATTAGCCTAGCCTTACTTGATTAGGCTGTAAAGATTATGCGTAATCAATGATCCGGTGGTGATCATGGCTTCTTCGACTTGCCGATGGCCCACACCCGGGGCAAGGCGGTGCCGTTCACGGTCAGGTCCCCGATCAGGCGGGCCTTGAAGACCGCCGGGTTGTGGTTCCCCGCGGTGCGGGCATTGCGCCAATGCCGGTCCAGGTTCTTCACCGTGGAGGTGGCCGAGGCGGCCAGCGCGTCGAAGGCGTGCGAAAGGGCGTCCACCGAAAGCGGGGTCAGCGCCACCTGGCCCTGTGCGGAGGCCAGTTCGGCGCCGTCGTTCAGATCTTCCTCGCGATCGGCGTCGATCCGTCCGGCCCTGAGGTCCGCTGCGGCATCGTGGGCTTCCTGCAGGGAGGCGGCCACCCGTTCGACGATGGACTCCCCCGCGAACCCTGCGGCGGAGACCTCCCCGACGATCTGCAGGATCTGCGGGTCTTCGCGCCAGACCGGTGCAGCGGCATGGCTGAAGGTGCGGGTACGGCGATGGACCTCGGCGGCGAACTCCCGTTCGGCGGCACGGATGCTGCCGGCCTGCACGGCCAGCAACACCGTCTGGTAGAACGCCGTCTGGTATTTGAAGCGGGTTTCAAAATCGATCAGGCTCTCCTGGCGCACGACGGCGTCGACGAAGATCGAGGTTCCCGAGCCGGTGGTCTGCTGGCCGAAACCATCCCAGTCATCGTGGTGGCGCACCCCAGCCTGGTGGGCATCGACTGCGGCGATGACCCGACGGCCGGTGTCGGTGCGTTCGGAGTAGACATCGATCCAGTCGGCGAAGATGCTGCCGGTCGAGTAGTACTTGGTCCCGTTGACCCGGAAGAGGCCGGGGCCCAGCTCGGGGGCCGGGTCCACGGTGGTCTGGACCTGCCCGACTTCGACGGCTCCGACCTCGGTCCAGGCGTTGCCGACCAGTTCACCGCGCACGAAACGGCGCAACCATCGATCACGGGCTTCACCGGGCTCGGCCAGGATCCGGTCCTCGACGAAGGCGAAGTGGGCGCGCAGGGCCTGGGGGATGTTCGAGTCGGCGGCCGCCAGTTCGGTCAACAGGGCGAAGAGTTGCGGCAGGCTGGCTCCGAAGCCGCCGTCCTCCACGGCCACCCGCAGGGCCCCGAACCCGGCCGCGGCCAGTTCCCGGATCTGCGCCACCGGGAGCTGGTGGTCCTTTTCACGGGCAGAGGATTCCGCGGCGATCCCAGCGAAGAGCGGTCGGAAACGGGCGGCCAGCTGTTGGTACTGCGGCAGGGTCGTTTCGAGTCGGGCTACGGGGTGGATGACCGCCGCGGGGCGCCCCGGTTCGGCGAAGGTGGGCTGTCCTGCCGCTGCGGCGGTGGGTTTAACGGTCTGCTGGCTCATGGGCCCTCCTGCGGATCGGGCGCCAGGCGGCGCCGGGGGGAACGATTCGGAAGCCCGCGATCGGGGCCTCCCGACCGAAGCTATCCGTCCGTCCCTCGGTCCCCGACAGGCTTGACGGTCGGTGACCTCCCGTGACGAAACATGGCGCCCCTCCCCGGTCACCGGCCCGCCACCACGCCCCTCGGGTGTCACCTTCGGTCTTCCGCCGTCACGGGAGGTCACCCGGGGACCGGTGTTCCCGGCGGTCGGGAGCGGCCTCGGCCAGGCCCCGGGGGCCTCCTAGTTTCCCGTGCGCGGAACGAACATGATGACCGCGACGCCCACCAGGCAGATCGCCGCCCCCACGAGGTCCCACCGATCGGGACGGAACCCGTCGAAGGCCATCCCCCAGAGCAGGGAACCGGCGACGAACACTCCGCCATAAGCAGCCAGGATCCGCCCGAAGTTCGCCTCGGGCTGCAAGGTCGCCACGAACCCGTAGACACCGAGGGCCATGACCCCGAGGCCGGCGAGCCACCAGGCCCGGTCCTCGCGTACGGCCTGCCAGATCAGCCAGGCGCCACCGATTTCGGCGACGGCTGCCAGGGCGAAGAGGACGATGGATTTCGTGATGGTCATGCCTCCAGTCTGACCGACGCCCCCCTTCCCCGGAGTTGGGTGGGCGCCCACCTGTCCTTCGCCGGCCCGGCGGGGCAGACTGGTTCCACGATCCAACGCGGGTCTGGTGCACGCTCTGGTCCCGCCGGAAAGGGGCGCACGATGAAGATCCTGATCACCGGGGCCGGGGGACAACTCGGGGCCCCGACGTTTGCCGCGGTGGAGGCCGCCGGCCACGAGGCCGTGGGGACCTCCAGTTCCGGGCGGGTCGGCCTGCTCCCGGCCGACCTGTTCACCGGAGCAGGTCTCAACGAGGCCCTGCGCGGGGTGGAGACGGTTGTGCATTGCGCCCATACCGGGGGTGCCCGGGATCTGAGGCTCGCCCGGAACCTGGTGGCTGCCGTCCAGCGGGCCGGCATCGGACATCTGGTGCTCATCTCGATCGTCGGCATCGAGGACATCCCGCTGTCCTACTACAACCAGCGGCTCGCGATCGAAAGGGTCGTGCAGGCCTCCGGGGTGCCGTTCACCGTGCAACGGGCCACCCAGTTCCACTCATTGATCGACGGGCTCTTCACCGCCCAACGCCACCTACCGGTCGTGTTGGCCCCGGCCGCACGGTTCCAGACCATCGCCGTGCCCGAGGTGGCCGGCCGGCTGGCGCATTGGGCTGCCGGCGTCCCCCAAGGCAGGGTGGCTGACATCGGCGGCCCCGAACGACTGGGCATCGGTGAGCTGTACCGGCAATGGCGCACGGCCCGCGGGGGCAGACGCCCCTCGCTCCAGGTGCGCCTGCCCTTCCTCCAGATCTTCAAGGGGCTCGACGCCGGGGCGAACCTGGTCCCCGGAGAACCCTACGGGGACCAGACCTTCGCGCAGTACCTGCAGGAGCGGCCCGGTCCCCGCTGAGGTGCGGGACCGGCACCCCCTACCCCCATCTCTCCAGGGGTGCCGGCATCTTCGTGATGGTTGGCTCAGAAGGCCCAGTCGGAGTCGGTGGTGTCCTCCCCCTTGCCGATGACATAGGAGGAACCTGAGCCGGAGAAGAAGTCATGGTTCTCATCGGCCCCCGGGGACAGGGCGGCCAGGATCTCCGGGTTGACCTCGGTTTCCTCGGCCGGGAACCGTGCGGGATAGCCCAGGTTCATGAGCGCCTTATTGGCGTTGTACCGCACGAAGACGGCCACGTCCTCCATCAGCCCCAGCGGCTCGTAGAGCGCCCCGGAGTAGTCCAGTTCCAACTCGTAGAGTTCCTCGAGCAGCTCGTACGTGAACACGCGGATCTCTTCTTGTTCCTCCCGACTGCGGGTTTCCAGCCCGCGCTGGAACTTATAGCCGGAGTAGTACCCGTGCACCGCCTTGTCCCGCAGGATCAGGCGGATCATGTCCGCGGTGTTCGTCAGCGTCGCGTGCACCGAGAAGTGCAGGGGCAGATAGAAGCCCGCATACAGCAGCAGCGAGGACAGCAACGTGGAGGCGACCTTGCGTTTGAGCGGATCATCCCCGTAGTAGTGGTGCAGGACCTTCTTGCACCGTTCCTGCAGCTGGTCGTTGCCCACGGCCCAGGCGTAGGCCTCATCGATTTCCCGGGTGCTGGTCAGCGTCGAGAAGACCGAGGAATACGAGCGGGCGTGCACGGCCTGCATGAAGGCGATGTTGGTGTAGACGGCCTCTTCGTGTTCGGTCCGCGCATCCTGGATCTGGCTGATCTCCCCGACGGTCGCCTGGACGGTGTCCAGCATGGTCAACCCGGTGAAGACCCGCATGGTCAGGGTTCGTTCCTCCTGGGACATCCGCTGCCAGGCCGGGATGTCGTTGGAGAGAGGGACCTTCTCGGGCAGCCAGAAGTTGGCCGTCAAACGGTTCCAGACCTCCAGGTCCTTCTCATCGGTGACGCGGTTCCAGTTGATCGGCCGCAACCGGGCGGCGGGGTCGATCCGGTAGGAGGGAGGGGTGACTGAGTCGCGCAGCAGGTGCTCGGCGACCGGGGCCTCTGGGGACAAGCTCATGGGTATGGGGTCTTCCTTCGTCGGGGGTGGAGGGTCAGAGTTCGCAGGAAACGCAGTTCTCGACTTCGGTGCCGGTCAGGGCCATCTGCCGCAACCGGATGTAGTAGAGCGTCTTGATGCCCTGGCGCCAGGCATGGATCTGCGCCTTGTTGATGTCGCGGGTGGTGGCGGTGTCGCGGAAGAACAACGTGCAGGACAGTCCCTGGTCCACGTGTTGCGTGGCCGCTGCGTAGGTGTCGATGATCTTCTCGTAGCCGATCTCGTAGGAGTCCTTGAAGAACTCCAGGTTCTCGTTGTCCATATGCGGCGCCGGGAAGTACACGCGTCCGAGCTTGCCTTCCTTGCGGATCTCGATCTTCGAGGCGATGGGGTGGATCGACGCGGTGGCGTTGTTGATGTAGCTGATCGATCCGGTCGGGGGCACCGCCTGCAGGTAGGCGTTGTAGATCCCGTGCTTCTGCACGGATTCGCTTAGTTCCTGCCAGTCCTGCCGGGTCGGGATGTCCACGCCGGCTTCACGGAAGACCTCACGCACCCGCGCCGTGGCCGGCTCCCAGACCCTTTCGGTGTATTTCTCGAAGTAGGAGCCGTCGGCATAGGAACTGTTCTCGAAGTCCCCGAAGGCCTGTCCGCGGTGGATCGAGATCCGGTTCGAGGCGCGCAGTGCGTGGTAGGTGACCGTGTAGAAGTACATGTTCGTGAAATCCACGCCCTCCTCGCTGCCGTAGTGGATGCGCTGGGACGCCAGGTAGCCGTGCAGGTTCATCTGCCCCAGGCCGATCGCATGGGAGAGCTCGTTGCCGTGGGCGATGGAGGGGACCGCGTCGATGTCCGAAAGCTCGGAGACACTGGTCAGCCCGCGTACCGCGGTGTCGACCGTGCTCGCCAGGTCACCGGAGGCCATGGCCGCGGCGATGTTCAGCGATCCGAGGTTGCAGGAGATGTCCCGGCCGACCTGCTGGTATCCGATGGCGTTGTCGTAGTCCGACGCGGTGTTCACCTGCAGGATCTCCGAGCACAGGTTCGACATGTTGATCCACCCCTTCAGCGGGTTGGCGGCATTGACCGTGTCTTCGAACATCACGTACGGGTAGCCCGATTCGAATTGCAGTTCGGCGATGGTCCTGAAGAAGGCCCGGGCGCTGAGGGTCTTCTTGCCGATCCGCGGGTTCGCGACCATCTCGTCATAGTGCTCGGTCACCGACAGATCCGAAAGGGCCGTGCCGTACTCCCGCTGGACGTCATAGGGCGAGAACAGGTGCATGTCCTCCCCCCGCTTGGCCAGCTCGAAGGTCACATCGGGGATCACCACACCCAGCGAGAGGGTCTTGATCCGGATCTTTTCATCGGCGTTCTCCCGTTTGGTGTCCAGGAACGCCAGGATGTCGGGGTGATGGACGTGCAGGTAGGCGGCGCCGGCGCCTTGGCGGGCCCCGAGCTGGTTGGCGTAGGAGAAGGAGTCCTCCAGGATCTTCATGACCGGGACGACGCCGGAGGCCTGGTTCTCGATCTTCTTGATCGGTGCGCCCTGCTCGCGCAGGTTCGTCAGCAGCAGTGCGACGCCGCCGCCGCGCTTGGAGAGCTGCAAGGCGGAGTTGACGCTGCGGCCGATGGATTCGAGATTGTCCTCGATGCGCAGCAGGAAGCAGGACACGAGTTCACCGCGCTGGGTCTTTCCGGCATTCAGGAACGTCGGGGTGGCCGGCTGGAACCGTCCACTGAGCATCTCCTGAACCAGCCTGCCGGCCAGCTCCTCGTCCCCGCGGCCCAGGAACAATGCGGTGGACACCACGCGGTCCTCGAAGGTTTCCAGGTAATGGTCCCCGTCGAAGGTCTTCAGGCTGTAGCCGGCATGGAACTTGAAGGCGCCCAGGAAGGTCGAAAAGCGGTACCCATGGGCGTAGGCACTGCGATACAGCTCCTTCACGAACGCCCAGGGGTAGGCGCGGATCGGCGCTTCCTCGTAGTACTCATTGGCGATGAGGTAGTCGATCTTCGCTTCCAGGTCGTCGAAGCGGATCATCCGCGGTTCGACGTGGCCCGCGAGATAGGCCTCGACCGCTTCATGGTCCTTGCCCAGTTGGATCGAACCATCGGCGGCGAAGAGGTTCAATTGCGCGTTCAGCGCGTGGTAGTCCTTGCGGGCCCCGATGCCGTCGGTGGTGGGCTCCATGATGTCGGTGGTCATGCGTACTCCTCGAGTGGTGTGGTGGCGTGGTGGTCGTGCCAGAAGGTGGAGAGGCCCTCGCGGACCCGGTGTACATCGCGTTCGGTGCCCAGCAGTTCGAACCGATACAGTTCGGGCACCTGGCATTTATCGGAAATGACCGTCCCGGCCAGGCAGTAGTCCTCGCCGAAGTTCGTGTTCCCGGCGGTGATCACCCCGCGCAGTAGGCCACGGTTGACCGGATCGTTGAGGAAGCCGATCACTTGTTTGGGCACTGCCGTGGAACGGTGGCCTCCCCCGTAGGTGGGCACCACCAGGACGAACGGGCGGGAGACCTGCAGCTCTCCCTCGATCCGGGGGCGCAAGGGAATCCGCACCGCGGGCAGGTCCAGCCGTTCAATGAAGCGTCGGGTGTTTCCTGAGACGCTGGAAAAATACACCACCTCCGGCGAGGTGTCCGTGTCGAGCGGGGTGGACGCCGTGCGCCCGGCCCCGTCCAAACGCCCCGATTCAGTCGTCTTCATGCGCAAGGCTCCTTGACTCCCGCCCTGACGGCGGATCTAGATGTTGTGGTCAGTTGACCCCTCATGGCCTACATCTAGTAATAGCACCTCATTGAAACACTTGTCTACGTGGCTTCGTAGTATCTAGTTCGAAGTATCGAACTCTATAATCGTCCCTGAAATACTCCCGCGGGAAATGCCGGCCCCTCGAGGCTCAAGAGCATGAAAACAGGGATTTGCCTGCGGAAGTGCGCTTGACGTGGGTGCCCGGACAGTGGTCCGGGGCGATAGGACAGCACAGCGAGGGGGTGCACGTGGCACCCCCTCGCCGGGAGGAGTATCTGCTGTTGTCCTTTTCCGATCAGTCGGGACGACGTTTGGGAATGGTGTCGACCTTCTCCCAGCCGCGCCGGACGTCCCGCGATCCCGCATGGGCATCACGGCTGCGGTAGAGGACGTAGGGGCGGAAGATGTACCCCACTGGCGCCGTGAAGACGTGCACCAGGCGGGTGAAGGGCCACAGCGCGAAGAGGAAGATGGCGATCAGGGCGTGGAACTGGAACGTGAACGGGGCATCGACCATCAAATCGGGCTGCGGGTTGAAATAGAAGATGCTGCGGAACCAGATGGAAACGCCTTCGCGGTAGTTATAGGCTCCAGCCACGCCCGAAACGGTATTGGCCAGTCCTGCCACGATGACCAGCCCGAGGGTGAAGTACATCGTCTTGTCCATCTTGGTGGTGGCGCCCAGTACGGCCTTGGTGAAGCGTCGCCGATACAGCAGCCCGATGAATCCGACGATCGTGAAGACCCCCGCGATGGCTCCGACCGAGATCGCCATGAAGTGGTACATCCCTTCGGAGATCCCGACGGCATCGGTCCAGGCCTGGGGGATCCCCAGACCCATGACGTGGCCGAGGAAGACCGCCAGGATCCCGAAGTGGAACATCGGGTTCGCCCAGCGCAGGATGCTGCTCTCGTACATCTGGCTCGACCGTGAGGTCCACCCGAACTTGTCATAGCGATACCGCCAGATGTGCCCGAGGATGAAGATGGTCAGACAGATATAGGGAAAGATCAGCCACAAAAAGACATTCAACGGGTCGTCCATTACATGCCTCCCGGCATCGGCGCCAGATCCGGCGTTCCATAGGTGTCCAAGCCGACTTCCTCTTCTTCGGGGCCTTCGGCGATCAGCCGTTGCACGGCCTCATGGTCCTTGCCCTTCAGTGCTGGCAAGGTGGCGCAGACGGAATCGATGGCCCCGAACCAGGGGGATTCGACTTCGCGCAGATGGATCCGCAGCAGCTCCAGACCCGCACGGTTGTCCAAGATGATCTTCAGCCCCGCCTTGACGTCGGTCAGGGCCCCGAACTCCAGGACCACGCACAGATGATCCGGGAGCTGGTCCTCGGTCAAGGTCAGTCCGGCCTTCACATAGACCTGCTTGATGCGCAGGAGCGCCAGACCCCGTTTCCGGGTCTCCCCGTTGGAGAAGTACGTCAGGAACAGGCATCCCCGACGCCGGGTGTCGAAGGTGTCGACATATTCGCTCTGGATCTCGCGCAACGTCCCCTGCTGCAGGTGCTGGATGGTCTTCTGCAATCCCGCCCCGACCTTCGTGGGCAGGCCGGCGGCCACTTCACTGAGTAGTTCCAGCCGGGAGAACAGTTCCTCATCGGGGTAGTCCAGCAGGATGGACGCGGATTGCCAGATCCCGGTGAGCTGTTCGGTGGAGTATTTGAGCGCGGGGGCCTTGGGGGGTGTCATGAGGAGGATCCTCCCTGCGGCGAAGCCGCCGAGTCCGACGACGATTCGGGGAACAACCCCTCGGGGGTGCCTTGGCCGTCCCAGTTCAACAGGTTGATGCGCACTCCTTCGGGACGTCCCGGCACATCGGGGGATCCCAGGCCCGGGTCCTTGCCCATATCCGGATCCTGGGCGAAGGAGCCGTCCATCCCGCCCATGCCGCCCATACCCGGACCGCCGTCGACGTCGAGCGAGCACTCGGTGGCGATGTTCTCCAGTTTGTGGGCGTCTTCGTAGTGGGCGGAGGGGATGACATAGCGTTCTTCATATTTGGCGATGGCCAACAGACGGTACATGTCCTGGACCTCCTGGCCGGTCATCCCCACCGATTCGGCAATGGACTCCTGGGGTTCCCACCCCATATTGATATCGCGCATGTAGGAGCGCATGGCCGCCAGCTTATGCAGCACCAGATCCACCGGCTTGGTGTCCCCGGCCGTGAAGAGCCCGGCCAGGTACTCGATGGGAATCCGGAGCTTGTCGATGGCCGCGAACAGGTTGTCCTGCTTTTCGGCGTCCTCGCCGGTGTCGCTGACCGCATCCACCACCGGGGAGAGCGGCGGAATGTACCAGACCATCGGCATGGTGCGGTATTCGGGGTGCAGCGGCAGGGCCACCTTGTATTTGTTGATCAGCGCGTAGATCGGCGACCGCTGGGCCGCTTCCACCCAGTCCTCGGGGATGCCGGCCTTGAGCGCCTCACGCATGACCTCGGGATCGTTCGGATCCAGGAACACCTCGCGCTGGGCTTCATACAGGCCGTGCTCGTCCGGGGTGGATGCGGCCTCGAGGACCCGGTCGGCGTCATAGAGCATCAGGCCGAGGTAGCGCAGACGACCCACGCAGGTCTCCGAGCAGATCGTGGGTTGGCCGATCTCGATGCGCGGATAGCAGAACGTGCACTTCTCGACCTTGCCGGTCTTGTGGTTGAAGTACATCTTCTTATACGGGCAACCGCCCACGCACTGCCGCCAGCCGCGGCAGCGGTCCTGGTCCACCAGCACGATGCCGTCCTCTTCGCGCTTGTAGATGGCGCCGGTGGGGCAGGAGGAAACACAGGAGGGGTTCAGGCAGTGTTCGCAGATGCGGGGCAGGTAGAACATGAACGTCTGCTCATATTCGAATTTGATCTTGTCCCCGACCTTCTGCAGGATCGGGTCGTGGTGGGTGTTCTCCACGGACCCGGCCAGGTCGTCGTCCCAGTTGGACGACCAGGTGACGGTGGTGTCCTGCCCGGTGAGTAACGATTTGGGCCGGGCTACCGGCATATGGTCCTGGGCGGGAGCCGTGGTCAGGTTCTCGTAGTCGTAGGTCCACGGCTCGTAGTAGTCCTTGATGCCTGGCAGATTGGGTGCGGCGAAGATGGTCATCAGGTTCTTCAGCCGGCCACCGGCCTTGAGCTTGAGCCGACCACGCTTGGTCAGCGTCCAGCCGCCCTTCCACTTCTCCTGGTCCTCATAGGTACGCGGATAGCCCAGACCGGGCCGGGTCTCCACGTTGTTGAACCAGATGTGTTCGGCACCGGAACGGTTCGTCCAGACCTGCTTGCACGTGACCGAACACGTGTGGCAACCAATGCACTTGTCCAGGTTCATCACCAT
>NZ_JBQSWW010000008.1:0-145116 GCF_052377515.1 Arthrobacter sp. AOP36-C1-22
CCTTTTAGAGCGGTAGTCCACGGTGGCATAGTCGGTACCAGCACTGAGGCCGCAGCATCAAAAGTGCTATTCAAACGTCCGCCTCCTCGACACCGATTCCTGTCGTCCGAAGTGACGTGCCCTGACGGCTCGTACCGTGGGCCACCGGGTGCATCCGACTGCGCTCCCCCGGAAATAAACGTTGAAGCTGAAACCAGCCGGGTTCCGGCCCGAAGAAGCCCTGGAAGCTGGAGGTCTCCAGTCCAACCCTCGACGCGCGCAGGATTCACATCCGTCTTTCAGGAAGTCCATTACGCTTGCGTCAGGGCCCGCATCCTCATCACCGGCATGTCCGGTGCCGGGATGTCGACGTTGCTCGAAGAGCTTGCCATTCGGGGACACCTCACCGTTGATACGGACTACGACAACTGGGAGTTGCCGGGAAGCGTCTGGGACGAGTCGAGAATGAGCGACCTCCTGGCCCGGCACGATGATTTGCTGATCTCGGGCACCGTCGAGAACCAGGGAAGGTTCTACGACCGGTTCGACCACGTGGTGCTGCTGAACGCTCCGGTCCAGGCTCTCATCGAGCGTGTCGCCAACAGGACGAACAACCCGTACGGACGCACCAGGGCACAGCAGGATGAAGTGCGCCGGAATCCGAGGGACGTCGAACCACAGCTACGGCGAGGCGCAACCATCGAGCTTGACGGGCGTCGGCCCGTCTCCGACCTGGCCGACGACATCGAAGCACTCCGATCACCCCGTCATTCCGTCGTGCACTCAAGGCGAGCACGAAGTTCGTGCATCAGGGGCCGATGCCGGCCCAGGGACAACGGTGGAACCGGAACGCGGCAATGCGGTGAGGCGAAAGTCGACCGCGTTCCAGCACGGAGCAACCGCTGTTTTATGCCTTGAGTACGTACTGCAGTGTCTGCACCACCTGATCAGTGGTCTTGCACCAAGCCTGTGCTTCGGCGTCGACCTCCTTGAGCGGATGGACGATGTCTTCGTCGTGCAACGTCATGTATGGCTTGCCCAGGGCTGCGCAGTAGCCGGCATCGAAGGCGGCGTTCCATTGTTTGTACTTATCTCCGAAGCGGACCACCACCAAATCACTCTGTTCAATCAGCGTGCGCGTACGAATGGAGTTGACCTTGGAGGACTGGTGATCACGCCAGAATTGGCTAGAGGTCTCGCCGAGGTGGTCGCCTGCGGCGTCGCTTGCGGGGTGGTCGGTCACCGGCGAGGTGAATTCCACGTCGAGCCCGAGGGCCTCTGCACCACGCTGGATCTCATCACGCCAGTCGGTGTGGATCTCACCGGAAAGATAGACGGAAAAAGTCATGGTTTGATGCTCCTTCATAAATGTCGGTTGGACCTAAAATTGGCCCTTCAGCCAACCTTCCAACAGAACGGCGGAAAGTTCCAACGACCGACAGAAGATGACACGCTCCGGGTTCCCCGCCGCCGCCGTAGGTGGTCAGCCGATAGGTGTCGGATGGTAGAGCGGGAGTCGACCCCGTCACGTCACGGACCACCCTCTGGTCATCTTGTACATCGCATGAACTGTCGACGCACGCCCCAGCCCGATTCACGCCCCCCAGCTAATGGGTGGCTAGGCTGGGTGGATGGCGACAGTTCTTCTCGTGCGGCACGGCCGCACCACAGCTAATGCCACTGGTCTGCTAGCTGGCCGAGCCGCTGGCGTCAGCTTGGACTCGGTCGGGCGTGACCAGGCCGCTCTGACCGGAGAACGGATCGCGCCCGTCCCCATTGCCGGGGTGGTATCGAGCCCACTTGAGCGTTGTCAGGAAACCACCGAAATCATCCTCGAGCGCCAGACCGGCACACCGGGCACGGTGGTCGATCAAGCCCTGACAGAGTGCGATTATGGCCAATGGCAGGGCCGCGCGCTCAGTGATCTCGCGTCCGAGGAGTTGTGGCCGTTGGTACAGACCCAACCGTCCGCCGTCGTCTTCCCCGACGGTGAGTCAATGGCAGAAATGCAGGCCCGGTCAGTGGCAGCAATTCGCCGCCATGATGCGGCCTTCGAAGCCGCGTACGGCCAGGAAGCCGTATGGGTGGCGGTCAGCCACGGTGACGTCATCAAGTCAATCCTTGCCGATGCGCTTGGCATGCATCTTGACCTGTTTCAGCGTATTAACGTCGGCCCCGCCTCTGTATCGATCGTGCACTACGGAACGAGTCGGCCGAACGTCTACGCGACCAACACCAACGCGGGTGATCTATCGTGGCTGACTACCAACACTCTTTCTGGTGATGCCCCGGTGGGCGGCGGTGCAGGACAGAAGGCCCCATGAACCATATGCGCCTAGAATACTGACATGGCTACACGTGTTCACGAATTCGACTGGCCCGATCGGGTCGTCGTTGGCACCCTTGGCCTTCCGGGGGCGCGTACGTTCTACCTGCAGGTGCGTGCGGGGACGCAGATCATCAGCATTGCGCTCGAGAAGCAGCAGTCTGCTCTGCTCGCGGAGAAGATCGACGAAATCCTCGACCAGCTCATCACCATCGATGGCAACCCCTTCAGTGTTCCCACGAACACTCCCGTTGAACTAGTCGATAATGACCAGCTCGAGGTCGTCCAGGAGCAGTTCCGTACCGGAGCTGTGGGCCTGGGCTGGGACCCGACCACGGCCCAAATCGTCATGGAGGCTTACCCCATCACCGATGCTGATGCTGATGGCAACGGCGAATGGCTCGTCGAGGAAGGCACTGACGAGCCCGAAATGCTTCGGGTGCGAATTCCGGTCGGCAGCGCCCGTGCATTCACCAAGCGCACCCGCGAGATCGTCGGGGCCGGTCGTCCGATATGCCCGTTCTGTGGTTATCCCATGGACGCAGACGGGCACAACTGTCCCTCCCCCGAGGTCTGATGGCGACGCCGGACCTCGCGACAGCCGAGCTGACTCTGACCGGTCGCATCACGACGGCGTCCAACGCTACGTTCCTCGGCACCATCGGCAATGTAGTGGTTGTCTATAAGCCGATAGCTGGCGAAACTCCGCTCTGGGATTTTCCGCAGGGCCTCTTGGCTCATCGGGAAGTGGCCGCATATCTGGTCTCGCAGGCCCTCGGCTGGGACATCGTGCCACGCACCTGGCTGCGTGATGGGCCGATGGGTGAAGGAATGGTGCAGCTCTGGCAGGAGCGGGACCGAACCCAAAACGCTGTGGACCTGGTCGCAACGGACCAGGTTCCGGAGACCGGCTGGAAACAGGTTCTCGAGGGGCGTGATGAGAGCGGACGGATAATCGCGCTCGTCCACGAAGACTCGCCTGCCCTCAGACGCATGGCGGTGTTCGACATCATCGTCAACAACGCCGACCGCAAAGGAGATCACATTCTTGCCATGGCTGACGGCCATCGGCACGGTGTGGACCATGGGCTCACCCTCCACAGCGACCACAAACTGCGGACGGTGCTGTGGGGGTGGCTGGGAGAAGCCCTCACCGCCGATGAACGAGACGGCATAGGTCGGGTCAGCGAAGGGCTACAGGGCGGTCTGGGCCAGGAACTGGTGGACTTGCTCAGCGTCGAGGAACTGGCATCTCTCGCGGCACGTTGCACACGGTTGCTCTCAGAGGGCCGGTTTCCATCCCCACGCGGTGAGATGTCCGCGGTGCCTTGGCCCCTTTTCTAAGGCGCCCCCACTGGCCCCGCAAGCTGAGCCACCCGAAAGTGAAGCCGCACAAGGAGCACGGCATTATTGCGACGCACCACGGGTGGAAATATGTGGGTGGCCGTCACGAACATATGTTCCTGGCGGCCACCGCTGTAAGTTTCAGGCCGGCCGGTACCTAGACGTTGAATCGGAAGTCGACCGCATCACGTACATTGCTTACCTCTTGGACTTCGGATTCCACGCTCTCGGCTGCCAACATGCGCCCGATCTTGCTACACTTAGTGGTGTAGCCGAACGTCGACTACTACCCCGACCGGAGCAGTGCTCCTCCGGCGGAAAAGATGAAGACCCCGGGACGAGCACACCGGGGTAAGAGGGACTGGCGGGCGACCCACCACCTTCGGATAACAGGGCAGGGTCGCGTGTCGGACCCAAGGGATGGGCTCCTCCGACTGCCACTGGTGACCCACACTCGCGGGACCGGCGTGACTCCCGGCGCGAGGAAAGAGGCCAGAGTCACGGGTTCCGAGCGAGATGGACGCGCTCGGGTAGACCGGCCGATTGCGAACCACACTCGTCGGGCCTGGCGCTCCAGCGACGAGGACAGAGGCCAGAGCGCAGCCGCCCTCATCGGTAGGTGAGGGACTCAAGAGGCGGCCACGAGTACACGGGTAATGACTCCTAGGGAGTCCCTGTGTCCTCGACACCTCACGTCCAACCCATCTATCTCACCCTCCAGCAGGCGGCTGCCGAGGGTTATGCCGCGTACTCCACACTTCGGAAGTACATCACTGACGGCCGACTGCCCGCCGTCAAGGTCGGTTCCCGCGTCAAGGTGCTGCGCGCCGACCTCGAAGCTCTCGCGGTGGCCGTCAGGCCCGCGACCTTCGAGGAGATTGAGGCTGCCGCAGAACGGCTTGCCGCATCCGCTCCCCCGCTGAACGACGCTCAGGTTCGTCGTCTCAGCACGATCTTCGGCGGTGCGGCATGAGCGCCGCGGCCTCCAGCTGGGTGCGCCACGACATCACCGACGGCGTGCGGCGCGGCATCGTCTTCGAGGTGCTCGTGCGACGTCGCACACGAGCCGCGGTCAGCGGGGGCGCGACCGTGCCCAACGATGCCTCGACCGGCGGGGCGGCGGGGTCTCAGCCTCCCGTCACCGAGTGTGACAGTTCCGAACTGTCACACCTTCTCGACCTCTCCGAGACGACTATTTCCCCTGGCCAGGAAGGAAATGCTCCAGCACGGTCATTAGCCCCTATGGGGAGCCCCGAGTTAAGACTGTATGACCGTGGCGCCGCGAGCGGTCCGCTGTCACCTGCGCCGGAGGCTGTCGGGGCAGGCGTGCCGGTGTCCACGACGGCGTTCGGCGATCTCCCGTCGGTGAAGGCGATGGGGACCGGCCGCGCCGGGATCGTCGTGGGCTTCGACACCGAGTTCACGACCGTGGACGGCGCGCGGATCATCGACTCGTACCAGCTCGTCACGCCGGACCCGGTCGATCCGTCGATGATGGTCGAGGTTGTCATCCTTCCCCCGCTGGGCTCCGGCGCTCGCCTCTCGCTGCACACGGCGCTGTGGGCCGTGGTGGTCGCTGCCGAGCTGTGGCATTCCGCGCTGGTGCCCGACGAGGTCGGTCCCCGTGGCGTGCCGCGCGGGGCGTTCTGGTCTGATGACTGGCAGGAGCGTCGGGACGCGCTGGCGAAGCTGCGCGTGCCCATCGTGCTTGCCTGCCACTACGGCTCGGCGGACCTTACGACTTTCCGCACGGGCGGTCAGAGCCGCGAGCTGGACAGCCTCGTCCGGCTAACCTCGGCTGCCGGTGGCCTGGTGACGCTCCTGCCGTTCCGCTCGCAGCGCGGCAACGAGAACGGGCACTGGTGGCAGAGCCTGTCGGTGTCCGTCCGCGACACCATGTCGCAGGCACCCGCCGGGAAGAAGAGCCTTGCCGTCCTCGGCGCGGCGTGCGGTGTCACGAAGCTGGACGTGCCGGAGGGCTGGATCTCCCGCATGACGGACTACCGACGTGAGCACCTGGATGAGTTCCTGGAGTACGGCATCAACGACGCGGTCATCGTCGTCGAATACCTCGCTCGGCTGTGGGGTGACGGAGTCGTTCCTCCGATCACCCTCAGCGGTGGTGCTGCTGCAGCGCTCGTGGACTCTGGAAGCTCCTACTTGGGGGCGTCGAGCCCCTCGGAGTTCCGCCGGAAGTTCGCTGGGCTGGTGGACGAGGACGAGGGCGTCGAGGCTGTCGAGGAGGGTGACCGGCTGAGCTTCTACGCGAAGCGGGGTCGCAACCCGCTCGATGGCGCTGCCGCGCAGCTCTCCTCCGCGTTCGCCCGTGCGTATCACGGTGGGTTGAACTCGTGTCCGATGCCGGGCTACTACCCGACCCCGACTGTGGACATCGACGCGCAGAACGCCTACCCGACCGCGATGGCTCTTGTGCGTGATCTCGACTGGGAGGCCGGTGCCATCGAGGAGGTCGTGCATGAGCGAGCGCTCACCGTTGACGACGTGTCCTCGGCGGCGACCCCGTTTGTCGGCTTCGTGTCGTTCGGGTTCCCCGCAGACGTGGCGCATCCGTGCTTGCCGATCGTCGCTGATGGCACCCTCGTCTATCCGCGCACGTCCGAGGGTGTTGCTGGCACCTGGGTCTGCGGCCCGGAGCTGTGGCTCGCTCTCCGCCTCGGCGCTGAGGTCCACTGCCAGATCGGCTATCTCGGTCGCGAGCTGGGGCAGGACGGTGGGCCGAGCCTGTCCCTGCGCCATGGGGTGAAGCAGCTCATCGATGACCGGAACGCTGCCAAGAAGATTTTCGGCAAGGGGTCTCTGGAAGAGCAGACGCTGAAGACCGGCGTGAACTCGGTGTACGGCAAGACCGCGCAGGACGTCGCTGAGCAGCGCTCATGGGACGCTCGCGCACAGGAGATGGACAACGTCGGCGGCTCGGCGGTCTCCAGCCCCTACCACGCCGCAACCACCACGTCTTTCGTTCGTGCGCAGCTGCTCGCGACCATGAACCAGATCGTCGAACACGGCGGGCACGTCTTCTCGGTGACCACGGACGGGTTCATCACGGACTTCACCGTTGATGAGGTCGCTGGCCTCGACCTCTACGGGCTTGACGAGGTGCTCAGCGACTCTCGCACTGCTCTGACCGGCGACCCGAGTATCTGGGAGGCGAAGCACGCGCAGGACGATCTGGTGAACTTCACTACGCGCGGCAACGTGTCGCTCTCTCCAGGCGGGGTGTGCGCTCACAACGGCCTCAAGGCTCCGAAGGGTACCGTCCCGGACAGTGCCGAGGACCGGGAACTGCTGCTGACCGCTGTCGTGACCCGCGAGGGCCGGGTGCCGAACGGGTACACGCGATTCCCCTCGTTCCAGGAGCTGTCACGCACCGAGGATCGTAAGGACTTCCTGCCGTCCCGGGTCGAGCGCTCGGTGAGCATGGACTACGACCTCAAGCGTCAGCCCGTCATGCCCTCCATGACACCCGAGATGGTGCCTCTGCCGGACGGCTCCGTTGAGGAGATGGCGACCTTCACCACGCAGCCGTGGGAGCGGGTCGAGGACTGCCTGCGCGCTCGCCAGATCGCCCGCGACATGGCCGAGACCGGATGCCTGCGCACCGTCGCTGAGTGGCGCGACTGGAACCTGAAGTACACGCACGGTAAGGGCCGCCGCATCGTCACTCCGCAGCGCGCAGTGCTCATGTCCATCGTCATGGCGCACCGTCAAGGCGTCGCCACGATCCCGACTCTCGCTGACCGCTCGATGACTATTGCCGACCGCCTCGACTGGCTCAGCGAGTGGGGGCTCGGCACTGTCTCCCGAGGCGATTGGGACAACGCCCGCCGGCCTGAGCGGGCGTCCCAGATGCTCGCCATCGACACCCTCGACCCGTACCTCGACCGGATGACATCCATGGCGCCCGGCGACCACCCTACGGACGCCGACCGACTCCCGTACTGACCAGCCCAACGACCCGAAAGGAATGACCATGAACAACGACTACCAGATGCTCGACGACCTGATGCAGGACATGCACGACCGGAACACGGTGCGCATCGCGATGACGGACTGGCTCATCGGCGGGCACGCGCCCGGTGATGCATGGCAGGCCCGCGACCCCCGGCGCACCACGGTCGAGGGTTCCCTGCGCTCTGAGGCACTCGTGCTTGGCGCAGCGCTCGACTTGCTCCGCGAGGACGTGCAGGAAGCACGAGACGAAGGCCTGCCCGAAGACACGATCATTGCTGCCCTCGACCTCCCGTCCGAGATCGCGTCGCTTGTCCTCGGAGAGGGCCACCCTCTCAACGGGAAGGATAACTGACCATGAGCAACAAGACCACGACCAACCTCGACGTGCTGATCGAGCAGGAGCGCCGCCGTGCGTCCGAGCGCATCGCCAAGCTCAAGCGTGCTGCCGCCGCCGAGCTGCGCCGCATCGACGGAAAGGTCATCGATCTGCTGCGCGACCAGAACCCCGACCTCTACGACCGGCTCTGCCATGAGGCGAGCGAAGCCATCGCCGCGGAGAAGGTGAAGCGGTCGATCCGCGCGAAGGAGGCTGCATCGTCTTCGGGCGCGGTGAACGACGGGGCCGCCTCGCAGACCGTCGATGCCGAGCATGAGGAGGTGGCACCGTGGAACGGCTGACGAGTCCGATCCGGGACTTGCGCCAGCGTCCCGGGTTCCCCTCGCCCGGAGGTCGCGCAGCGACCGAGGACGAGGGCCAGCGGCTCTTGGAGGACCGAGGCGCTAGCCGAGTGTCCGACAAGAACCCTGCTGGCCGTCTTCCGTACGCCCCGGAGAACGAGCCCGACTCCCCAAGCAGCGCTGGTCGGGATCGTGCGGAGGGGTGTGCGGAAGACCCGGCCCTGTCAGCGGAGCAGCACCACGACTCCCAGGTGAACACCGGTCGTGGTGCTGCGCAGAGGGCAGGGTCGGCCGAGGCTCCGGTGGAGCCTCGGAACAGCCGACGTCGAGAGGTCTCTCTCGACGTGCGGCTGACGGTGGCTGATCGCGACGCGATCCGCCACCGCGCCCACGTGCTCAGCGTCAAGCCGAGCGCATGGGCTCGTGCCGTCATGCTCGACGCGCTGGACTCGAGGTCCTCGAAGGTCGCTCAGCTGGAGAGCAACGCCGGCGTGAAGGAGACGGCGCCTACGTCTCTTGCTCCGGCAGTAGAGCAGCTGCGTCGAGTTGGTGTGAACCTGAACCAGGCGCTCCGCAAGGGCGCTGCCGTCGATGACGGCCTCCTTCACGCGGTGATGGTTGCGGTGGACGAGGTGCGTGCCTCGCTCGGCGATCGGACACGGTCATGAGCACCGTGAACATCCGCCCCTCGACCAACGCTGCAGGAGCCGTTGGGTACATCCTCTACGGGCGTGACCCTGAGGTGCGAAAGGAGCTCCTCAAGGTCGGATCGACTCGTGCAGCCACGTATGCGATGTCCATGGTCGACGGCGGGACGACCCCGTCGGAGTTCATAGCGTGTGCCGAGGCGCACGCCGCTGCTCATGGTCGGACGAACCAGCTTCAGAGCTATGTGCTGGCGTTCCACCCCGACGAGTTCGATGTGACCTCGCACGCCGACCTTGAGCGCATCCGGGACGTGGCCGTCGAACTCGCGGAACGCATGCACAGCGCTGACTACATGGTCGCGGTGCACTCTGACTCTGCCGGAGGCCACGGGCACGCGCACATCCTCGTCATCAACCACGACAACCTCACCGGTAAGAGCCTCCAGCGGTACACGTCGTGGAAGCACGGATTGCGTCAGTTGAACGACGAGCTGATGGCAGACGAGGGTCTGCGGGTACTCCCCGATCCCGAGGAACCGAAGCCCGACTGGGAGCTGCGCCGCGAGGCCTTCGCTCCGGGCGGGTTCGAGCAGGTCCTCGGCGACAAGGTCTACGACGCACTGACCGACTCACGCTCGACGAATCGCGAGGCGTTCGAGCACGTCCTCGCCGGGCACGGGGTCACGCTCGCGGTGACGAACCGCGACGGCTGGAGTTACAAGATGCGCCGGGATGACAACGGGAAGCTCGGACGGAAGAAGGCCTCGGCGCTGACACCCGAGTTCACCGCCGAAGGTGCTCAAGAGATCTTCGACTACCACGCACAGAAGGGACAGGCTCATGGGAGCGCTGGACAAGATCAAGCAGTCCGACGAGCAGCAGCGGACTACGGAGATGCTGGAGACCTTGATCTCGCAGCGCGACGCCGACAGGCAGCAGATCGTGAATCTCACGAAGACCGTCGCCGACCTGACCGAGTACGTGAAGACCATGGACGAGGAGCAGGCGACGCGGCTGGATCGCCTGTCGACCTCGCAGCAGCACGAGCTTCCCTCCACGCTGCCGCTCGACGCCGAGACGAAGAGTCGGCTGAACGAGATCGAGAAGACGCTCGCAAGCGTCGCGCAGCAGCTGAGCAGCAGCGAGGTGGTGAAGCTGCCCGACGGGTTCTCGGTGACCAGGGCGGACCTGGCCGCGCACACGATGACGCGGAAGATCAGCGAGGAGCTGAAGACGACTGCCTCGGCCTCGGCTGACCTCGCCGACGCCGTGCGCAAGCGCGGCAACGTCCGCATCGACACGGACAAGCTCACCGAACACGCCGTGAAGGTACTCGATGATCGGCTGGCGAAGGCCGTCGAAGCTCCCATCCAGAGGGTCGAGGAGACTCTCGCGGGACTCGAATGGCGAGTGAGCAAGCTCGGGACCGAGAAACTCGCCAAGGTGACCGACCGTGCCCACGAAGTGGTCAGCGCTGCCCGGCGGGCCGAGCGCCGGATCGAGCAGCTTTCGGCGAAGGTCACCTGGGCAACGGTCGGGCGAATCTGCCTTGCCCTCATCCCGTTCTCCGTCGCGTTCATCATGCTCACGGGGATGGTCGGCGGGATCACGCAGATGCTCGGCCTCGGACCGCTGCTCGGATGGGCCTGGGACTCGTTCGCCGCCGCGAGTGCCTGGTGGGCGAAGGCACTCATTGCCCTCGCCGCCCTGGGCGGATGCGGTCTGTTCGGTTGGTTGCTTTGGTGGCTCGGAAAGAAGCTGTACGAGAGCTATCGTGGCTGGTAGCCAAGGAAAAAAGTGAGTGCCCCGTAGCCGAAGCTACGGGGCACTCTGAACTCAGTCGACGTCGGGGTCATCACCGAACAACTCGGCATCGGTGTCGAAGTACCCGAGAAGGTCCCGCTGCTGGCGGATCAGCTCGACGGTTGCCTTGTGCAGGGCGAGCAGGTCATGGAGGTGGGCCTCCTCATCGCTCATTTCGGGGTCGCCGATCCACCACCGAAACGACTCGGCGTGGCTGTAGGCGTTGGTCTCAGCGCTCATGATCGCTCCCTCACAGGTCCCGAAAGACGTACACGGAGATCGCGTCGGCTCGGACCACCGTGTAGTCGTATTCGAGGTCGCGGGTCCAGGCAACCCAGTTGAAGTAGCGCACAAGCTCTTCCGGCGCGTCCTGCGGGATGAGGCCGATCTCCTCGGCGAGAGTCTCGGCGTAGTCCCGGAAACTGCCCCATGTTCCGCAGAAGCGCTCTTCGAAGTCGGAAACAGACGGCAGGTCTCCAGTGCCTTCTGCGACGTAGCTGCCGGAGGCCGTCCAAGCGCACAGAGCATCGCGCTGGTGCTCGGGGACCGCGAGGAGGACGCGAGCCCACTCTGCGGCCTCCGACGGACTCATCTCGCCCGAGGCGGGGATGTTCTCGTGGTCCATGACCCACAGCTCTTCGCACCCACTGTGCACGCGATGAGCGCCGCCGTGGACGTCAGCAAGGGTGACTTCGTCGGCGGTCTCGGCATCGAACCACTCGCCGACGAGGCGAGCGTTGTTGTCGCAGGCGAGGCAGCCGATCCAAGCTCGGGGCGTGGTGTCGGTGTTCGTTCGGGTGGTCATGGCAGGTCTCCTCCGTGGTCGAGGAGAGCGGCGGGCGCGACAGGCAGTCGTGCTCGGTGAATCGACGCGCTTACGCCACGTCGCCGCTCTCAAGAGGTCTCCCGGCCACGCTCCGCGTGGCTACCCAACCAGGTGGTCTACCTCCAGTCGACGACGACGGACTCGGTCCTGAACCCCTTGCGCCCGCGCGGCTGCGGGAGAAGGGTAACCGTGGCAAGGGTGTCGATGGTCTGACGACGGAGGTCAAGTGAAGCGTCCTGGAACGCCTCGGCAGGATCATCGACGCCCAGGATCGGCGACAGCGCGCCCGCGCGCCCTTGCATGAGCCTTTCGGCTTCCAGCTCCTGAATACGCACTTCTGCGGCGTCCCGAACACGCTTGAGGTCGCGGGCCTCGATGATCTCGGCGTCGTAGTCGGCCTCGGCGCGCAGAATGCGCGCCCGCTGGTCGCTGATCGCCGAGTCGATGCCTGCCGCATGCGGCCCACCGTCCGCGAGCTCGACCATCACCGTCGCGTCCTTGCGTGCAAGACGCTTGGCGACGACCGTCATGACGAAATCGTCGATGGCGGCGCCCGAGCGGACGATGTGCCCTGCGCACTTGTACCCGCGCGGTGCCCCGGTCACCTTCCTCCCGCACACCTCGCCGGTCTCCTCGTCGACGTATCCGCACCGGTAGAGCCCGCTGCCGAGGTGCTTGCGCTTGGTCGAGCCGGATGTGTTCGTCACCCGCTCCGTGTCATCGAGGACCTGCTGCGCCTTCCACCACGTCTCATCGCTAACGATCGGCTCCCACTGCCCCCGGATCGGCTCTCCAGCGTCATCACGGAGGATCTGCGCCTTCCACATCCGGCGCCGCTTCCCATCCGCCTGAGCAAACTTCGGAGTGTACGTGCTCAGCGCCGCGTAACGCGGGTTCCGCAGGATGCCCAGCACGGTCGAGGGAGACCACGGACCGTCCTCGACGATCGGCCTAGGTTCGAGGCCCTGCTGCGCGCGGGCGGTGGCGCGCTCGACGCTCACGGTGTGCGTGTGCTTGGGCAGTGGTGTGATCCCATCGATCTGCTCGGTGCCACTGAGAGCCCGGGCGAGCGATCGCAGCGACTCAGGGTGCTCGATCCTGGTGAACAGCTCGTAGATCGCCTTCACGGCCTCGGCTTCGTGAGGGATCACCTCACCGTCGACGGCGTAGCCGAGCGGGCGCATGCCCTTCGGGGCGCGCCCCTGCATAGCGCGCTGACGCTGGGCTGCAGACTGGCGGGCACTCTTGCGTTCCATCTCGGCCCGCGCCACAGCCGCCTTGATGCGGGCATACATCCGACCGCCGTCGGTCGAAAGGTCCGCGTCGCCATTGGCCGTGACGAGGGCGAGGCCGCGCAGCTCGGCGGCGTCGATCCAGTCCTCCAGCTGTCGGGGCTGCCGAGTGAGCCTGTCGAGGTCGTAGCAGATGATCGCGCCGAACCGTCCGAGCAAATAGTCGGCGACCATGCGGTCGTAGTCCGGGCGGATGGCGCTCCTGTCGGTGGCGCTCTTCGACTGGTCCACGTAGGTCTCGACGACCTCCCAGCGCCGGAATCGTGCAAGGTTTTCGCAGTCCTCGCGCTGGCGGTCGATAGCGAGCCCGTCCATCTCGCGATCCTGTGAGATTCGGAGGTAGATGGCTGCCTTGCGGGGCGCGGTGGAACGCTCGTTCATGTAGCCAGACTACATTATGACGTAAGCTCCATCCGTAACTGATGATGTCACCATCAGTGTGCACAGTGGTAGAGTTGCACCATCTGACCAAACGCACAAGACGCCCCAGGAGACACCCATGCCGCAGCTGACACTCAGCTTCCCCGACCTTGCCGAGCACGCAAGCCGAGTCCACCCCGAGCTTAGGACGCTCGTTCAGGAATTCGCCGAGACCGACCGCGCCCGGTTCACAGAGTCAGCGTCACTGTGTGAGATGTGGATTGACCCCGAATTCAAGAAACTACTCAACACTCTTCAACTCGATGGCCGGCTGCCTAACATCGATACAAACATCGACGCCAACAATGATTTCAAGCGCGTCTTGACGTTTACGTTGCCGGAGGGCGGCGAGACTACGGATGTACGCGATATCATCCAGCATGCATGGGCGGCAACGGTCGACACATACGCGGGCGCTCTCTACCACCGAGCGAAAGAGATCGCGGCAGGAAACTCGAACTCGAGCTGGACCCCCGACCAAGCCACGAGCGCCCCCACTCTCTAGAGCGTAGGTCCACGTCAGGGCCTATTTCTGGCTCTTCGCAGATGAGGGTGTAGCTGCGGAGTGTGGGGTGGGCGCGTCGGTGCCGGGATAGACGTCGAGGTCTCCCGATGATGGAAGTTCTCACGCTCGCCATCAGGAAGACCTCGACGTGCCCAACGCTACCTTCGACAGCCCCGATTTGACGACCTTCGCGCGCCTGGACGAACTCGGTCTGGTCGCCGTCGGTCAACGCCTCTCGGCCGAGCGGGCGGTGCTCGAGTGTCGACTCGCGGAGGAAGATCCGTGGTGCCGCGCCTGCGGGGCGAGGTCGACCTCGCGCGGCACGATCACTCGTCGCCTCGCTCACCAGCCGTTCGGCCACCGCCCCACGACCCTGCTGGTGCGGATCCGGCGCTACCGGTGTGATCACTGCGGCAACCGCTGGCGAGAGGACACCACCGCCGCCGCGCCCGAGCGGGCGAAACTCTCCCGCGGCGGGATGCGGTGGGCACTGGAAGCCCTGGTCATCGATCACCTCACGATCGCAAGGATCGCCGCCGGGCTCGGGGTTGCCTGGCACACCGCCAACGACGCCGTCCTGGCCGAGGGCCAGCAGCTGCTGATCGATGACCCAGCCCGCTTCGACGCCGTCCGCGTGATCGGTGTTGACGAGCACCTCTGGCGCCACACCCGGCGCGGCGACAAGTACGTCACCGTGATCATCGACCTCACCCCAGCCAGGGACAAGACCGGCCCGGCGAGGCTGCTGGACATGATCCCCGGCCGCTCCAAAGCAGCGTTCAAGGCCTGGCTCAAGGCCCTCCCCAAGGCATGGAAGGACCGCATCGAGGTAGTGGCGATGGACGGGTTCACCGGATACAAGACCGCCGCCGGCGAGGCCCTCCCAGGCGCGGTCGCGGTCATGGATCCCTTCCACGTCGTCCGCCTCGCCGGAGACGCACTGGAACGACTGCCGACGACGCGTCCAGCAGCAGCTCCACAAGCGCAGGGGCCGCAAGGACGACCCCCTCTACAAGACTCGCCGCACCCTCCACACCGGCACCAAGCTGCTGACCGACCGCCAATGCCAGCGCCTCAGCAGCCTGTTCGAGCGAGAGAAGCACGTTGCGGTCGAGGTGACCTGGGAGATCTACCAGGCGATGGTCGCCGCCTACCGAGAACCCGACCGGGCGAAAGCGGCTCTTCGCAGATGAGGGTGTAGCGGTCGGTGGCGGGGTGGGCGCGTCGGTGCGGGGATAGACGTCGAGGTCTCCCGATGATGGAAGTTCTGACGCTCGCCATCTGGAAGACCTCGACATGCCCCACGCTACCTTCTCGTCCCCTGATCTCGATGCCTTCTGCGGCCTGGACGGGCTCGGCCTCACAGCCACCGGCCAGCGCATCGAGACGGGCCAGGCAGTTCTGGAGTGCCGGGTCCTCGCGGACGATCAGTGGTGCCATCGCTGCGGCCAGGCCGGAGTTCCTCGCGGCACGGTCCTCAGGACGATCGTGCACGTCCCCCTCGGCTGGCGACCGACGATGCTGCAGGTCAGAGTGCGTCGCTACCGCTGCCCGGACTGCTGCACCGTGTGGCGTCAGGACACCACAGCCGCTGCCGCGTCCCGCACGAAGCTGTCGCGCGACGCGGTCTTCTGGGCACTCAAGAGCGTGGTCATCGACCGGATGTCGATCGCGCGGGTCGCCGAGAACCTCGGCACCGCCTGGCACACCGTGAACGACGCTGTCCTCGAAGCCGGCTCCGAGCTCCTGATCAACGATCCTGCCCGGTTCGAGGGGGTCCGGGTCCTCGGCGTGGACGAGCACGTCTGGTCCCACACCAGAGGCGGTAACAAGTACGTCACCGTGATCATCGACCTGACCCCGGTCCGCGATGGCACCGGAGCCTCGAGGCTGCTGGACATGGTCCCCGGCCGTTCGAAGAAGGTGCTCAAGACCTGGCTCGACCAGCAGGAACAGGGCTTCCGCGACCGGATCGAGACCGTGGCGATGGACGGGTTCACCGGTTTCAAGACCGCCGCTGCGGAAGAGATCCCGCAGGCCGTCGCGGTGATGGATCCGTTCCACGTCGTCGCCCTGGCCGGTGACGCACTGGACCGCTGCCGGCAACGGATCCAGCAGACCACCTGCGGGCATCGTGGCCGATCCGGGGATCCTCTCTACGGGATCCGCCGAGTCCTCCGCACCGGCGCAGACCTCCTGACCGATCGCCAGTGCGGCCGCCTGAGCAGCGTGTTCGCCGCAGACGAGCACGCCGCAGTGGAGGCGACCTGGGGCATCTACCAGCGGATCGTCCAGGCATACCGCAATCCCGATCGCGTTGCCGCCAAGCAGCAACTCACCGCCGTGATCCAGGACCTCGCCGGCAACGTTCCAGCCTCGCTGACCGAGGTCATCACGCTCGGCCGCACTCTGAAACGCCGGGCCGGGGACGTGCTGGCCTACTTCGACCGGCCCGGCACCAGCAACGGCCCAACAGAGGCTATCAATGGCCGCCTCGAGCACCTCCGTGGCACCGCGCTGGGCTTCCGCAACCTCGCCCACTACATCCTCCGATCCCTCCTCGACACCGGCGGATTCAGACCCCTGCTACACCGTCAAATGCGATGAGCCGCATAGGCTCTTCGCAGTTGACGGTGTAGTCGGGGGTGGGCGGCTGGTTCGTGGATAGACGTCGAGGTCTTCCAAGATGGAAGTTCCTACACTGCTCATCCGCCGGAAGACCTCGACTTGCACCACGCTACCTTCGCCGCGCCCGACCTGACCACGTTCTGCCGTCTCGACGAGCTCGGCCTCGAGGCCGTTGGGCAGCGTCTCGAGCCAGATCGGGCGGTGATCGAGTGCCGCGTCGTCGAGGACGACCCGTGGTGTCGGAAGTGCGGCGCCGAGGGCGCGCCACGGGACACGGTGACGCGCCCGCTGGCGCATGAACCGTTCGGGCACCGGCCGACGACGCTGCTAATCCGGGTGCGCCGCTACCGGTGCGTGTCCTGCCGCCGCACCTGGCGGCAGGACACGTCGAAGGCGGCCGCGCCCCGGGCGAAGATCTCCCGCGGCGGGATCGGGTGGGCACTCACTGCGATCGTGGTCGACCACCTCACCGTCTCGCGCGCCGCCGCCGGTCTCGGGGTGTCGTGGCACACCGCGAACACCGCGATCCTCGCCGAAGGCAAGCGGCGCCTCATCGACGACCCGGCCCGGTTCGACGGGGTCACCACGATCGGCGTCGACGAGCACGTCTGGCGACACACCCGATTCGGCGACAAGTACGTCACCGTGATCATCGACCTCACGCCCGCCCGCGAGAAGACCGGCCCCGCGCGCTTGCTGGACATGATCGAAGGCCGCTCCAAGTCCGTCTTCAAGCAGTGGCTCGCGGGCCGCCCGAAGCAGTGGCGCGACGGGATCGAGGTGGTCGCGATGGACGGGTTCAGCGGGTTCAAGACCGCCGCCGCGGAAGAGCTCCCCGACGCGGTTGCGGTGATGGACCCATTCCATGCCGTCCGTCTCGCTGGCGACGCGCTGGATGCCTGCCGGCGCCGGGTCCAGCAGGACACCACCGGGCACCGCGGGATGAAGGGCGACCCGCTCTACAAGGCCCGCCGCACCCTCCACACCGGCGCGAGCCTGCTCACCGACAAGCAGCGGGCACGCCTGGACGCGGTGTTCGCGAGCGAGGAGCATGTCGAGGTCGAGGCGACCTGGGGCATCTACCAGCGCATCGTCGCCGCCTACCGGGAACCCGACAAGAAGAAGGCCAGGCAGGCCATGCAGGCGGTGATCGCCACGATCACCACCGGGGTTCCCGCGGCGCTCGTGGAGATCCGCAAGCTCGGCCGCACCATGAAGCAACGCGCCGCCGACATCCTCGCGTTCTTCGACCGGCCCGGCACCAGCAACGGCCCGACCGAGGCGATCAACGGCCGCCTCGAACACCTCCGCGGCTCCGCGCTCGGCTTCCGCAACCTCACCCACTACATCGCCAGGTCGCTGCTCGAAGCCGGAGGGTTCAGACCTCACCTACACCCTTGATTCCGAAGAGCCGCGAAAGCCAAAGCGAAGATGGAGAAGCTCATCACCGCGCTGAGCAAGCGCGTCCCGGACGCCTTGCCCGAGCTGGCCAAGCTCGGCCGAACACTGACGAAACGGGCTCTTCACAGATGAGGGTGTAGCGCGTAGTCAAGGATCGAACGGCGTGGCGCTGCCCGGGTAGGCATCGAGGCCTTCCGATGATGGAAGTTCTCACACTGCCCATCTGGAAGACCTCGACGTGCCTGACGCTACCTTCACCGACCCTGACCTGACCATGTTCTGCCGCTTGAATGAGCTCGGCCTTGAGGCCACCGGTCAGCGCCTCGAGCCCGCCGGTGCGGTCCTGGCCTGTCGAGTCGTCGAACCCGACCGCTGGTGCCGACGCTGTGGCTGTGAAGGAACCGCGCGCGGCACGGTTGTCCGCCGGCTGGCCCACGAGCCGTTGGGGTGGCGTCCGACGACGTTGGAGGTCACGGTCCGCCGCTACCGGTGCACCGGCTGCGGCCACGTGTGGCGCCAAGACACGTCTTTGGCGGCCGAGCCACGCGCGAAGCTCTCCCGGCGAGGGCTGGCGTGGGCGCTGGAGGGCATCGTCATCGCCCACCTGACGGTCGCGCGGGTCGCTGAGGGGCTCGGGGTTGCGTGGAACACCGCCAACGATGCCGTCCTGGCCCAGGGCACACGCGTCCTGATCGAGGACCCGAACCGCTTCGACGGCGTCCGCGTGCTCGGCGTCGACGAGCACGTCTGGCGGCTCCAAGCGAGTCTTCAAGGAGTGGCTCGCCGCTCGCCCTCAGGCATGGCGTGAGGCCATCGAAGTCGTCGCGATGGATGGCTTCACCGGGTTCAAGAGCGCCACCGCCGAGGAACTGCCCGACGCGGCTGCGGTGATGGATCCCTTCCACGTCGTGCGCCTTGCCGGTGATGCCCTCGACCAGTGCCGACGCCGAGTCCAGCAGGAACTGCACGGGCACCGCGGCCGCAAAGACGACCCGCTCTACCGTGCGCGTAGAACGTTGCACACCGGCGCGGGCCTGCTCACCGACAAGCAGCAGACCCGCCTGCAGGAGCTGTTCGTGCTCGAGGAGCACGTGCCCGTCGAGGCGACCTGGGGGATCTACCAGCGGATGATCGCGGCCTACCGCGAGAAGGACCGATCCCTCGGCCGCGCGGCGATGGAGGCGCTCATCGACGCCGTCAGCCAAGACGTCCCCGCCGGGCTGGACGAGTTGCGCAAGCTCGGTCGGACCCTGAAGGCTCGCGCCACCGACGTGCTGGCCTACTTCGAGCGGCCTGGCACCAGCAATGGCCCCACAGAGGCGATCAACGGACGCCTGGAGCACCTGCGCGGCTCGGCCCTGGGCTTCCGCAACCTGACCAACTACATCGCCAGATCCCTGCTCGAGTCCGGCGGATTCAGACCTCAACTACACCCTCATCTGTGAAGAGCCGCTTTAGACATCCCTCATCGTCACGGACCACTATGAACGATGTCCCGACTCACCTATGAACGATGTCCTGAACCTACACACCTTCAGCTCCACCAATATGTTCAGGCAATGTGTTTCAGCAATAGCCTCCGGGCTCGTCGATGTGGCCGGTGGCGAGGATTTCGCCGGTGTGCCGGCCGTCGCGGGTCAGCTGACGGCGTGAGGCGATGACCCGTTCTCGGACCGGGCGCGGCCCTCGCCGCCACGCGATTCTATGGCCTGCCCAGCCTCTGACCGATGTCTCGACTCATCCGTCCCGGTGGACCTAGGGAGTCGAGCCCTAGGTCCACCCGAGATGGATAAGACATCGCTCAGGCTCTCACGGCGTCGCGCTACCTTGGGGACTTAGGCCCAGTCCTTGTGCGGCGACGTGCCGCCGATACCGGCGTTGAACGTATTCGTCGGATCGAGCTCCTTGAAGTGCTCTTCCATGGACTCCGGCAGCTTGTAGATGCGACCGTAGTTGTGCTCGGCGGGCAGCTTCGCGCCGCGCTCCTCCAGCAGGTGCTGGATGCGGTCGTGCAGCGCCTCGGGATCCACGCCCTGCTTGGCGACATAGTCCTGGTGCATCACATGGCAGAAGAAGTGCCCGTAATACGCCTTGACCTCAAGCTGGTCGTCGATCTCCTCCGGCAGCACCTCGAGCCAGTTCCAATCGTCGCGACGCAGGGCCACATCGATGGGGATGAGCCCTGCGATGTGCCGGCGCTTCAACGCGGCGTAGCGAGTGGCGGCACTGGCCGCGCCGAACCGGTTGAGCGACGCGCTCTTTTCTTCATCAGACGTGCAGATGAAGAACTCACCAGTGTGCTCGGGCTCTGCGAAGAACTCCTTGAGCATCTTCTCGCTCGCGGCCTTCTGCGACTCGCTGACGGTGAGCAGCAGGTGATGCTCGAAACGGTTGCGGTACTCCATCATGCGCTTGGGCAGCTGGTTGGGCAGCACGCTGAACATGGCTTGCGATACCGTGTCGGCGAAGGTCGGACCAATGCCGGGAATCTTCGAGAACAAGCCGTTGGCCCACGTCTTGAACGAGAACATGCGCGTCTGCAGCGCTGGACTCATGAACTTCAGGAAGACGAAGGTGTCTTTGCCGTACTTCTCGGCCAAGTCGAAGGCACTGCGGCCCATGTACTCACCAGAGATAGGCAGCGGCATGTCGGCTTCGAGGAACAACCGACGGATCTCTTCGAGCTCGTGCGTGTTGTTCGTGCCGATGTAAAGCACGGTCGGGTGCACTTCGCGAGGGAAGGTGCGGGTGCGCACCGCGAACACCATCAGCTTGCCGGCCGAGCCGGAAGCCTCGAACAGGTACTCGGGGTTCGCATTGTAGCGAGCAGGCGAAGGCACGATCTTGCGCAAGTGCTCGGCGTACTCGGTCTCGTTCGAGTCTTCGGGAGCTGGGGTGACATCCTCGGGAGACCACTCGCCGCGCTGTAGACGGTCGAGTGCGACCTCAGGGTCGTCTCCGAGCGAGATGCCCAGGTGATTGACCAGCTCGACCTTGCCGTCGTCGTTGACGCGGGCGAAGATCGCTTCGCGCGTGAATGCCGGACCCTTGCGAATCTGGCTGCCGCCCGAGTTGTTCGCGATGCCGCCGATGACCGAGGCGCCGATTGATGTCGACCCGATCACCGAGTGCGGCTCGCGCTGGTGCTTGGCGAGCGCGTCGGTCAGGTGTGTCAGCGGGGTGCCCGCGAGCGAGATCGCCTCGCGCGCGTCGTTGATGAGGTGCACCTCATCGATGCGGTGAGTCGAGATGATCACAATGGGGCGATCGTAGTCTTGGAAGCCGGGGCCGGATCCACCAGTCAGGCCCGTGTTCGATGCCTGCGGGATGACGATGAGGTTGTTGTCGACGGATACCTGCAGCGCCCGCCACATCTCGACCAGCGTGCCGGGGCGCACCACGGCGAAGACTGGTCCTCCGCCGAATCGATAGCCTTTGCTGAATGGCATCGTGGCACGCTCAGAGGTCAGTACATGTTCGTCGCCGACGATTCTCTTGAACGCATCGATCGCTTCGTGCGAAGTCGTGGTGGTCTGTCCTGGTTGCGTCATCTCTAAGCTTCCTATATTCAGTTGCATCACAAGTGCGTCATGATGCTGAGGGGATGTCGCCTTGATCCGAGCTAGTCCGCGGTCGTTCATTTTTTGATGGGCGGGGAAACGAGCCAGGGGGACGACGTCTGCGACCGTCTGCCCGGAAGCTCGCTACGGCGTCCAAGGAGTGTGCGTGTGCGTATGCATGTGCATACGCGCATCCTCATTGTACAAGATGCGCATCAGATAGTTTCGGACCGCGGTACTTTCGGACTCCGGTAGGTTCGGACCGCGATAGTTCGGACCGCGATAGTTCGGACCGCGATGTCGGCCACTGCCCTCACCCCATAGATCGACGCAGCAATCAGACTCGCCTAGCGCCGCTTGAACCGTCCCAGGTTTGGTGGCTCTTCACAGATGAGGGTGTAGCGCGTAGTCAAGGATCGAACGGCGTGGCGCTGCCCGGGTAGGCCCCTCCTTCATGTCCCGCCTAATAGGCCAGATCGGCGTCAGGCCATCCTGCGGACTGAAGTCAGGAGTTTCGTCAAGTGGCAATGCTTCGCCCGCGTGGCTGAGTCGCCCAGTCGACTCATCGAACCACACCGGATAGAACATATCTTTACGGTCAGCTCGAAGCGAGTCGTCGCCCGACCGCAAGAGCCCCTTCCATCGAGGCCTCTGCAGTTCCCCTTCAGCATCGGCCATGTCTCGATGCGTCAGAAGGTCGTCATCGACCGAACCGATTCGCGCGTCAGGACCAAATACAAAGAACGCATACTCTTCGACCCTCGAAAGATATCCCTGAGTAACGCCTTTAGGGTTGTTGACAATTGTGACGAGTTGCCGCGTAGATTCCGGGAAGAGCTGATCTAGCAACACGCCCAAACGGTTTACTTCATGCTCATCGATAGTTGCCACAAGAGTAGCATCGCTACGCATGAGCTCCCGACAGATCTTCAACCGTCGCTCCATGAACGCCAGCCATTTCGAGTGTCGATAGTCGTCATCACTCGCGACGTAATCGTTGTCGTACTTCCAGTCCCTCGCCCCGGTGTTGTACGGCGGGTCGATGTAGATGGCGTCGATGGAATGCCGGTGCGTATAGGTCAGCATCTCCAGCGCGTGGTAGTTCTCAGCGTTGACGACCGTGTGGAACGGCTTGTCGCCGCCCCGCTCAACCCTGCCTGTCTCCACCAGGCCGGGGTAGATGCGATCCCGGAACTCCGCGACGACCACCACGTCGTCGGCAAGCACTGCCCGAGTCTCGGGTTCTTCGACGTCGAGCTCCGCGAGATGAGCCACACGCTGCCCGTCGACGCACTCGATCCGAGTTGTCCGCCACAGCCGTTGGTCACCTGCCTTTGTCCCCCCTCGCGGAGGCAGCACCCGCACCTTGTCGCCGCGACGGACGACCCTGCCGGGCAGCTCGACAGCCTCAGGCTGATGCTGCTCAAAGACGAGCCCGAAGGTGCGACGCTTGGTCAGCGCAGCGACCTCGGCTTCCAGGTCAGTACCAAGTTGCGCGTCCGCCTTGCGCACCTGCCGCAGCAGTTCCGTCAGTCTCGACACGGATAGGGCTCCTTCGTCATCATCCGTAGCGCGTCCGGGCTATTTCTTACTTCCAGACGTAAGTCCCGTCCGGAACTCCACGACGTCGCCGTCCTTCATGATGTATTCCTTGCCTTCGATACGTGCCTTGCCGGCGGCCTTGGCGGCAGCGGTTGACCCGGCAGCGACCAGGTCTTCGAAACCAATGATTTCGGCCTTGATGAATCCTCGCTGGAAGTCGGTGTGGATGACTCCGGCTGCCTGAGGCGCGGTGGCCCCCTGCGGGATCGTCCAGGCACGTGATTCCTTCGGGCCTGCCGTCAAATAAGTCTGCAGCCCCAAGGTGTTGAACCCGACGCGGGCCAACTGATCCAGGCCGGACTCCTCATAGCCGGCGTCGGCCAGCATCTCCGCGGCTTCGTCCTCTTCGAGTTCGACCAGGTCGGATTCGAACTGGGCATCCAGGAAGATCGCCTCGGCCGGAGCCACGAGTTCACTCAGTCGGGTGCGCAGGGCCTCGTCGGCGAGGGCTTCTTCGTCCATGTTGAAGACGTAGATGAATGGCTTGGTGGTCATGAGCTGCAGCGAAGCGATCTCGGCGAGATCGAGCTTGGCTGCTGCGGCGCCGGCGTAGAGCGTGGTGCCCGTTTCCAGCACTTCCTGCGCCGTCTTGATGGCTGCCAGCAACGAGGCGTCGGCCTTCTTGGCCTTGACTTCCTTCTCCAGCCGCGGCAGCTGGTTTTCAATCGTCTGCATGTCGGCCAGGATCAGCTCCGTGGCGACGGTGTCGATGTCTCCGGCGGGGTCGATTTCTCCGTTGACGTGGACCACGTCAGGATCAGCAAACGCCCGGGTGACCTGGCAGATGGCGTCTGCTTCGCGGATGTTGGCCAGGAACTTATTGCCCAGCCCCTCCCCCTCGGAGGCGCCCTTGACGATTCCGGCGATGTCCACGAACGACACCGTTGCCGGCAGGATGCGCTCGGATCCGAAGATCCCGGCGAGGACCTTCAGCCGCTCATCCGGCAGGGGGACGACGCCGACGTTGGGCTCGATCGTGGCGAACGGGTAGTTCGCCGCGAGAACCTGCGCGCGGGTCAGTGCATTGAACATGGTTGACTTGCCGACATTGGGCAGTCCGACGATTCCGATAGTAAGTGCCACGGGAGACAACTCTACCTGCCGCAATGTGTCGGCGCGGACTGGCACAGTGGACCCATGGACGCTTTTGCATGGGTTGTGTCGACTCTCACGTTGTTATTGGGCCTGGTTCTCGGGGCTTTCGGCCTCTGGATGCTCGGGCTCAGGGACCGTTTTTCCGTCCTCAATCACGAGAACCGCACGGCCACGCAGGAACTCGCCACCGCCGAATCGGCGTTGGCGACCGCACACAGCCACATTGATTCGCTCCAGTCCCGGCAGGACGCTGAACGCCAACGCGACGGCGACGAACGGAAGGTGCTGCAGGTGTTGGCTCCCGTGGCGGAGAAGCTCCAGCAGGTCCAGCAGCAGGTGACGGTCCTCGAACGTGACCGGGTCGAGCAATACGGCCAGCTCAGCCAGCAGTTGAACATGGCAGCCGAGCAAGACGCCGCCATTTTGAGGACGACGTCGTCACTGGCCGGGGCCTTGCGCAACACGTCGGCGCGGGGCACCTGGGGCGAGGTCCAGCTACGCCGGGTGGTGGAAGCAGCGGGGATGCTGTCCCGGGTGGATTTCAACGAGCAGGTCACCACGTCCGACGGCAAGCGCCCCGACATGGTCATCACCCTGCCCGGCGGCAAATCCGTCGTTGTCGATTCAAAGGTCCCGCTCAATTCCTACCTATTGGCCCAGGAGATTGATCTCCTGGCGGAACCGTCACGGGAGGCCGAACGGCGGACGCTGCTCGAAGCCCATGCCAAGGCCCTGCGGGCGCATGTCGACGATCTGGGGTCGAAGGCCTATTGGGAATCCCTGGCCGCCAGCCCTGAATTGGTGGTCTGCTTCCTACCGGCGGAATCCTTCCTCGCCGCAGCAGTCACCAGTGATCCGGAGCTCCTCGATCATGCGTTCTCCAAGAACGTCGCCCTGGCCGCACCGGCCACGTTGCTCTCCATCCTCAAGGGCTTGTCCTTCGCCTGGCGCCAGGAATTGCTCACGGAAAACGCCAGGGCCCTCTTCGACGAATCCAAGGACCTTTACAACCGCTTGGGCACGTTGGGATCCCATGTGACGAAGTTGGGATCCTCGCTGAAGTCCAGCGTTGAACGCTACAACTCGTTCGTCGGAACCCTTGAGTCCAGGGTCCTGCCCTCGGTACGTCGGATCCAGAACCTGGACCCGGGCCATGGGTTGTCCTCCACCGATGGAGCCGGGCTGTCCGTGCCGCCCCTGGAGTCCACTCCCCGGGTCCTCAGTGCCAGTGAGCTCCTGCAGGCCGAGCGGCCCACGCAGGAGCAGCCCGCGGAACCACGCAGCGGGGCAGGTGCTTAGACGGCAGGATCCGATGCCGCACGCCGGGCCCCGTGGGGGGAATCGTCCACAATGTTGCGTACGGTGGATTTCCGCCTAATCGCACGGCGGCCGGGGCCGGTCGCATCGAGCGCCTATTTCCCCGGGACGTTCCCAGGATCCCCGGCAGGTCCGTCGAAGTCCGCCATCGGTACCTTCGAGCGGGTTGGTCCATTGGATGAGGGCGGCACCCCGCTCCGGGTCCGCCACTTCCGTACCGGCCGCATCGAAGACGTGCGCCTTGGTGCCGTTCGATGCGGTCATGACGTGCTTCTCGTGCGGCGCAGGTACGCCTAGTTCGCGGTTCCGTGCCCGCCAAGTCCGGTCGAGGTGTCGCCGGCTTCCTTGAGCTTGGCCCGCAGTTCCTTGGGCAGCGAGAAGATGATGTCCTCCTGCGCGGTGACGATCTCCTCGACGGGACCGAACCCGTAATCGGCGAGTAGTTCGAGCACCTCGTAGACGAGGACTTCGGGAACCGAGGCGCCCGAAGAGATCCCCACGCTGGAGATGCCTTCGAACCATGCCTCGTCGATCTCATGGGCGAAGTCGACCCGGTGGGCGTATTTGGCCCCGTATTCAAGGGCGACCTCGACCAGACGCACGGAGTTGGAGGAGTTGGACGAGCCAACGACGATCACCAGTTCCGCCTCGGGGGCGATCTTCTTGATCGCCGTCTGGCGGTTGGAGGTGGCATAGCAGATATCGTCACTGGGCGGATCCTGGAGTTTCGGGAACCGCTCGCGCAGGATATCCACCATTTCCAGCGTCTCGTCGACCGACAAGGTCGTCTGCGAGAGCCAGATCAGGTGCTCCGGATCCTCGACTTCGACGGTACGGGCCTCCGCCGGGTTGTTCACGATCGTGATGCTCTCCGGGGCCTCCCCGTAGGTCCCTTCGACCTCTTCGTGGTCGGCATGGCCGATGAGCAGGATGTGGTTCTTGGCCTTGGCGAACCGGACGGCTTCGCGGTGGACCTTGGTGACCAGGGGGCAGGTCGCGTCGATGGTCCGCAGATTGCGGTCTTCGGCGGACTGGACGACGGCGGGGCTCACCCCGTGGGCCGAGAACACGACGAGCGCGCCTTCGGGGACCTCGTCGGTCTCCTCGACGAAGATGGCTCCGCGTTCCTCCAATGTGGACACGACGTGGACGTTGTGCACGATCTGTTTACGGACATACACCGGGGCCCCATAATGTTCCAGGGCCTTTTCCACGGCGATCACCGCCCGATCAACGCCGGCGCAATAACCCCGCGGGGCGGCCAGAAGGACCCTCTTGGGTCCCTCAACGGGGGCAACGGCGGCTACCTCCTCGGGCGAACGACGACGACGGGGCACCTGTGGCATGGGCACGGAAACCGGGGCGGCAGAACTGATGGACATGCCATCCATGCTATCCGTTCCTGCCACGACCCACGAGGAGCCGGATCACAACCCCGCCAATCAGGACCACTACCCCACCCACCAGTGAGGCCGTTCCGACGCCCTGCACCTGCTCCGCCAGCCCGGTCATGATCCGGGATCCGGCCACCGCGCCCAGCCCCTCCGAGGCCTGGACCGCGCCGTCCGGGGCGAGACGCTCCGCCAGGATCAACAGGGCCGCCGACCAGAGGCAGACGACCGCTCCTCCCAGGGCGACGACCCCTCCCCGGGACCGGGGCCGGGCCAGCACCAGTCCGGCTAATGCCAGGATCGCCGAGCCAACGGCGGCCCATCCCCAGGAACCAGCCAGCCATACCGTCGTGGCCACCCGTTGCGCCACCGTCGGATCGGCGGACGGGAGATCCAGGGGAACGGAGGCAGTGATGTCCTGGCCCAGCGAATCGATCACCAGCCCCAGCCCCACCCCGGGGGCCGCCTCCTTGAGGCCCTCGACGCCGAGATCGACCACGGGGCCGAGTTCAAGGGTGGCCGGCGCCGTTTCCGCCGCGCCGTTCCGCACCGCGGAGAGCCGATCCACATAGGCCTGTCGGGATTCATCGATGCTTTCAAGCCAGGCCGGCTCGAAACCTTCACTGTCCAGCACCACCTCCACGGCCCGTGCACTGGCCTTGTTCAGCGGCTCGACCAACATCTCGGGTACTTCGATGCTGCCGGGAAGGGCCTCGTGGATTCCATCGATCATCACCTGCGGCAGTGCGTCCCTGACGTCCTGGTCTGTGGGGAGGCCCCCGGCGATCTCACGGGCCGGTCCGGCGGTGTGTGCGATTCGATCGATGGAGGATCCGGTGACGGCCCCGCCAGCCAGAAGCGCCGACAGGATCATGAGCACCACGGGTCCGATGGAGCGCACGGCCTCCCCTTCCCGGATGGTTTGCCTCGGCACGCCCGGCCGGGCGTACGCCATTTATCCCAGCCTACTGGTATGCATGTACATGGGCCCGGACGACTGCCGGAGCCGCAACGAGACCGGGGAGCAAGAGCCGTGGAGAACCCGAACCCGTCCGCCGCCGCGGGACGGCAGCCCGATGGCGGAGCCATCTTGCCCCCGATGGCCGGTGACACCAGCCCCGACGCCCCCTGGCCGCTGCGGGTCTTCTCCGAAAAGCTCAAGCAGCATGTCGAACGGGCGCCGGCGGCCTGGATCGAAGGCCAGCTCCTCGAAGCCAATGTCCGCAACGGCCACGCCTATCTGACCATGCGCGATGTCGACGTCGAATATTCACTCTCGGTCAACGTCTGGTCCTCGGTGATGCGCCGGCTGGAGACCAAACCCGAGGTCGGCTCCCGGGTGGTGGCCCGGGTGGCCCCGAACCTTTATCTGAAGACCGGCCGCCTGTCGATGATCGCCTCGGACGTGCGGCCCGTCGGGTTGGGCGATCTGCTCGCCCGGCTCGAACGGCTGCGCCATGCCCTGGCCGGAGAGGGACTCTTCGACCCGTCCCGGAAACTCCGGCTTCCGCTGCTACCGCAACGGATCGGTTTGATCACAGGGCGTGACTCGGACGCGGAAAAGGACGTCATCCGCAATTCCACGCTGCGCTGGCCGGCCGTGGACTTCACGGTTCGCAACACCGCGGTGCAGGGGGTCAATGCCGTTCCCGAAGTCATCGCCGCGCTCTGGGAGCTCGATGCCGACCCGGAGGTCGATCTGATTGTCATCGCCCGCGGTGGCGGTGCGCTGGAGGATCTATTGCCCTTCAGCGCCGAGGAACTCGTCCGTGCGGTCGCCGCGGCGACGACGCCTGTGGTCAGCGCGATCGGACACGAAGCCGATCGGCCGATCCTCGACGACGTGGCCGATTTGCGGGCCTCCACGCCCACGGACGCCGCCAAGCGGATCGTCCCGGATCTGGCCGAGGAGTTGCAGGGGATCGAGCAGGCCCGGCAGCGGCTGGACCGCTCGGTGGTGTTGTTCCTGGACCGTGCGTCCCACCAGCTCGAATCCCTGCGTACCCGGCCGGTCCTTTCCCATCCGGAGGGCATGGTGCAGGTCAGGAGCGAGGACCTGGAGCGTCTGCGTGAAAGATCGCATCGTTCCATCGATACGTTGGTGCGGCGCGGGCGTGATGCCGTGGCGCATCTGCGGGCCCAGGTCAGGGCACTGTCACCGCAACAGACCCTGGACCGGGGGTATGCGGTCGTCCAGACAGCCCACGGTGCCGTGGTCCGCTCCCCCGCCGATGCTCCCCCCGACACCGAGCTGGCCATCCGGCTGGCCCGGGGGAAACTCACCGCCGTCGTCCTGTCGGGGCAGGACGACGACCAGGACACGATGCACGACAGGAAGGCACCACAATGACAGAGACGGACTCCACCGGCGATATCGCAGCGCTGAGCTACGAACAGGCCCGTGAGGAACTGGTGGCCGTGGTGGCCCAGCTCGAAGCAGGCGGGGCCAGCCTCGAGCAGTCGTTGGCCCTCTGGGAGCGTGGCGAGGCGCTGGCCGCCCGCTGTGAGGCCTGGCTCGAAGGCGCCCGGGAACGCCTGGACGCCGCCCGCAACCGGGCCGGTCGTGGCGACGCCGAGGAGACGGCGGGCAGCTGATCGGCTCAGCCGACGTCCTTGGACTCCTTGAGCCGGAGACGTTCGGCGTCCACATCGAAGCGGGCGGCAGGCCATTGCGGGTCCATCCCCGCCAGGGTCTCGAGCAGCAGATGCTGCACGGCCACCCGGGCATACCATTTGCGGTTGGCCGGCACGACGTACCACGGGGCATGATCCGCATCGGTTTCCTCGATGACCCGCTGGTAGGCCTGCATGTACTCCTCCCAGAGGAGCCGGTCATCGATGTCGTCGGGGGCGAACTTCCAGTATTTGTCCTTGCGGTCCAGTCGCTTCGCCAAACGCTGGTACTGCTCCTGCGGTGAAATATGGAGCATGACCTTGATGATGCGAGTGCCTTCAGCGGCGATGCGTTCCTCGAACTCGCGGATCGCCCCGTAACGCCGTTCGATTTCCTCGTCGGTGGCCAAGGACCTCACCCGTCCGATGAGCACGTCCTCGTAATGCGATCTGTCGAAGACCCCGATCATGCCCGCATGCGGCAGACGGCGTTCGATCCGCCACAGGAAGTCGTGGCGTTTCTCGGCCGCCGTCGGCGCCTTGAACGATTGCAGCTCCACCCCCTGCGGGTCCACGGATCCGATGACGTGGCGCACGATCCCGCCCTTGCCGGCGGTGTCCATGGCCTGCAGGACCAACAACACCCGTTCGGTGGCGTCGCCGCCGATCGCCTGCGCGTAGAGGCGTTCCTGCAGGTCGTCGAGGCGTTCATCGGCGGCGGCCAACGCCTTCCGCCCGTCCTTCTTGCTCCCGGGGAAGCCGGGTTTCGCCCCGGGGTCGGCATCCTGCAGGGAGAAGCCCCGGCCGGCCCGCAACAGGGCCGATAGCGGGTGGGTGACCCCGAAGGAGGCCCCCGGGAAACCCTGGGATTTCTTGTGCTTCTTGCCCATATGAGGCCCCTTAGCGGTTCGCTCGTCCGGCGGCACCTCCACCGTGCGGTCCACTATGCCATCCGGGGCCCTGCGCGGATAGCGACGGGAGCACGGCGGTGGGGCGGAACCGGCTCAGCGGCGGATGTCATCCAGGAACTCGGCGATCCGTCCGATGGCCTCCTCCAGGTCAGGCACCGACGGCAGGGTGACCAGCCGAAAATGGTCGGAGGTGATCCAGTTGAAGGCCCGCCCGTGGGAGATGAGGATCTTCTGCTGTTTGAGCAGATCCAGGGCGAACTGCTCGTCGTTGTCGAAACGGAAGACCTCCCGGTCCAGTTTCGGGAACAGGTACATCGCTCCCTGGGCCTGCTGGACCGAGACGCCGTCGATCTCGTTGAGCAACCGGTAGGCGGTGTCGCGCTGTTCCTTGAGCCGGCCTCCGGGCAGCAGGAAGTCGTTGATCGACTGGTATCCGCCCAGGGCCGTCTGGATGGCGTGTTGTGCCGGGACGTTGGCGCAGAGGCGCATGTTCGTCAGCAGGTTGATGCCTTCGATGTAGTCCGCGGCCAGATGCCGGGGCCCGGAGATGGCCATCCACCCGGCCCGGAAACCGCAGACCCGGTAGGCCTTGGAGAGCCCGGAGAAGGTCATGATCAGGACGTCGTCGGCCAGGGCCGCCGTGTTGTGGTGCACCGCGTCGTCGTAGAGGATCTTTTCGTAGATCTCGTCGGAGAAGACGATCAGTGAATGTTTGCGGGCCAGCTCGAGCATCCCCTCCAGCACATGCTTGGGGTAGACCGCACCGGTGGGGTTGTTCGGGTTGATGATCACCAGGCCCTTGGTGCGCGGGGTGATCTTCGCTTCGATGTCCTCCAGATCCGGGAGCCAGCCCTCCTCTTCGACGCTGAGGTAGTGCACGGGGGTGCCCCCGGCCAGCGACACCGAGGCCGTCCACAGCGGGTAGTCCGGGGCCGGGATGAGGATCTCGTCGCCGTTGTTCAACAGGGCATTCAGGCTCAGCGTGATCAATTCGGAGACCCCGTTGCCCAGATAGACGTCATCGACGCCGATCGTCTGGATGCCCCGGGTCTGGTAATACTGCGAGACCGCCGTCCGGGCGGAGAAGATGCCGCGCGAATCCGAATAACCCTGCGCCTGGGGCAGGTTGCGGATGATGTCCACCAGGATCGAGTCGGGGGCGTCGAACCCGAAGGGTGCCGGGTTGCCGATGTTCAGCTTCAGGATCCGGTGGCCCTCGGATTCCATCCGTTGGGCGTGCTCGAGCAGCGGGCCGCGGATGTCGTAGAGGACGTTGTGGAGCTTATTGGACTGCTTGAACTCGGGCATTGTCCCAGCATATGACAGCAGCGCCGGGTCATCCCGGAAGGATGACCCGGCGCTGCGGGAACCACTGGGGGTCGGTGAGGTGCTACTTCCCGTCCAGCCCCTTGTCCTTGAGCCATTCCCCGGCCGCCTCGGCCGGGTCCAGCTTCGCGTCACCGGAGACCGAGCGGTTCAGTTCCACCAGGTCGTCGGTGGTCAGTTCGCTGGAGACCTGGTCCAGCACCCCCGCCGCTTCCTGGCTGACCACGCCGGCGTTGATCAGCGGCAGGACCTGCTGGGCGATGAAGTTGTCCTTAGGGTCCTCCAGGGAGACCAGACCGTTGTCCTCGATGGCCGGGCTGGTGGTGAAGATGTCGGCGATCTGGACCTGATCGGAGATCAGCGCCTTCACGGTCAGCGGGCCGCCGCCGTCGGCAATGGGTTCGAAGGATTTCGGGACGCAGTCGTAGGCCTTTTCCAGCCCCGGCAGCCCGTAGGCGCGCGTCTTGAACTCCGGCGGTGCCCCCAGGACCAGCTTGTCGCAGACCTTCGCCAGATCGGACACCGTCTTGAGGTCATATTTCTCGGCGGTCGCCGAGGTGACGACCATCGAGTCCTTGTCCTCCGCCGCGGAGGCCTTGAGCACGCCGAGTCCCTCGGGCACGGCGTCCTGGAGCGCGTCGGTGATCTCCGTGTCGGAGACGGCCTTGGCGTCCTTGTCGAAGAAGAGCAGCAGGTTTCCCGAATAGTCCGGGACGACGTCGGCCGACCCGTCCTTCACGGCCCCGACATAGGCCTCGCGGGCCCCGATGCCAGGTTTGGTCGTCGCGTCGATCCCGGCGCCTTCCAGGGCCCCGGCATAGAGCTCGGCGATGATTTGGGATTCGGGGAAATCGGCGCTGCCGATGACCAGCGGTCGGTCCAGTGCCGACCCCGAGGCCTGGGCACTGTCGCCGGCCAGCGGGTCCGAGCCGCTGCAGGCCGACAGGCCGAGGGCTGCGACGATTCCGAGTGCGGCCGCGAGCCGGGCCCGGCGGACCGGGCGGGCTCCTGGTGGGTTGATGCGGTTCATGGGGTGCCTCCTGTGTTGGTTCTCAAGCCGGGCGAGACGGCAATCCGTTGGACCATCGCCAGCACCGCATCAACCACAATAGCCAATGCAGCGATGACGACGGCCCCGCCGAAGACCTGGGGGTAGTCACGGACGGCAATGCCGTCGATGAGATAACGGCCCAGCCCTCCGAGGTTGATGATCGAGACGATGGCGACGGTGGCGATGACCTGCAGGACCGCCAGACGCAGGGCGCCCATGAGGACGGGCAGCGCATTGGGGACCTCGACGGTGAAAAGCACCTGGGGTTCCGTCAGGCCCATGGCCCGGGCCCCATCGACGATTCCGGGGTTGACGGCGGAGATGCCTGCGGCGATCCCGGCCAGCAGGGGTGGCACCGCCAACAGCACCAGGGCCCAGATCGGCGGCATGATGCCCAGCGTTCCGGAGAGCAGGATGAACAAGGTGACCATGCCCAGCGTCGGCAGGGCCCGCAACATGCCGGATCCGGCGATAACCGCGACCCGGCCCTTGCCGGTGTGTCCGACGTAGAGCCCGATGGGGACGGCGATGACCAGGGCGATCGCCAGGGTCAGGCCGGTATAGGCCAGGTGCTCGACCAGGCGGGTCGGGATGCCTCCGGGGCCGGAGAGCGTCCCGGGGCGGGAGAACCATTCGGCGAGTCCGCCCAGCGGGCCGGCCGTGGGCACGGCGGCGGGCAGCAGGGCGAACGCCGTGGTGGGGGCGCTCATGCGGCCACCCACCGGGTCGCTCGCGGTGCGGTCCTGGCGCGTTCCCAGGGGGTGAGCATGCGTTGGGCCAACACGAGGATCAGGTCCATCAGCAGGGCCAGGAGCAACGTGGCGACGATGCCCACCCCGACTTCGAAAGTGAAACTACGCCGCAACCCGTCCATGAACAAGGTCCCCAGATTGTCGATACCGATCAGTGCCCCGACGCTGACCAGGGAGATGTTGCTGACCGAGACCACGCGCAACGCGGGAAAGAGCACCGGCAACGACAGCGGAAGGTCCACCGAGAAGAACCGGCGCACCGGCCGGTAGCCCATGGCGTCGGCGGCGCGCAGAACCGCGGGATCCACCGATTCCAGGGCATCGGCGGCACTCCGCACCAGCAGGGCGATGGCATACATGGTCAACGCGACGATGATGTTCAACGGGTCCAGGATCTGTGTGCCCAGGATGGAGGGCAACACCACGAACAACGCTAGCGAGGGGATCGTGTAGAGCAGGGCACTGAGCTGGACCACACCCCACCTCACGGTACGACGCCGGCGGGTTCCGTTGATGCGGATCAGCCGGGCCACGGGAATCGAGATGAGGGCCGCCAGCAGCAACGGCAGGATTGATTGGACCAGGTGGCTACCGGCCAGGCTCAACACCTCCTGCCAGTGGCCTTCAAGCCACTTCATCGTGGTCCCTCCCCCCGATCTGCCGGCCGATCTCCTCGGCATCCAGCAGTCCGGTTTCGGTTCCGTCCTCGTCCACGGCGAGCGCCAGCCCGGAGAGCGAGGTCAGGGCGGCGTCCAGGGCGGCGCGGACGGTGGAGGAGCGTGGGATCCGGACGGCCCGCGCCACGTCGTCGTCGGTATGGCCGGCCAGGGACTTCCAGCGCAGTTCGGTGGCGGGTCGGAAGGACAAAGCCCGGAAGCCACGGTCCCGGCCGATGAAGTGGGCGACGAAATCGTTGGCGGGGGCCCGCAGCAGTTCGTCCGGCGGGCTGAACTGTTGAAGTATTCCGGCGTTGCCCATCACCGCGACGTGGTCTCCCAGCAGGACCGCCTCGTCGATGTCGTGGGTGACGAAGACAATGGTCTTGGAGAGTTGGTCCTGCAGCCGCAGCAGTTCGTTCTGCAATTCCCCGCGGACCACCGGGTCCACGGCGCTGAAGGGTTCGTCCATGAGCAGCACGGGCGGATCGGCGGCCAGGGCGCGGGCCACCCCGACCCGTTGCTGCTGGCCCCCCGAGAGCTGGGAGGGGTACCGTCCAGCGAGTTCAGCGTCCAGCCCCACGGTCTCCAGCAGTTCCTGCACGCGGCGACGGTAGTCCGCCTTGGCGGTGCCGATGAGCCGGGGCACGGTGGCAATGTTCTCGGCGATGGTGCGGTGCGGCATGAGTCCGCCCGCCTGCATGACGTAGCCCATGGAACGGCGCAGCTGATAGGGGGCGACGTCGGCGATGTTGCGGCCATCGACCTCGATGGTGCCCGATGTCGGATCCACCATGCGGTTGATCATCCGCAGCGACGTGGTCTTCCCGCAGCCGGAGGGGCCGACGAAAACGGTGATGGAGCCCTCGGGAATCTCCAGGTTGAGGTCGGAGACGGCTGGAGCACCGCCGTCGTACTGCTTGTTCACCTGCTGGAATCGGATCATGGACGGCCCCCGTCGACGTGGTGGTGGTGTGCTTTCACGGCCCAATCAACCCGGGAGGTCCGCTCCAGCCGGGACAGCTCTGCGAGGTCGAACCAGCCGGCCTCGGAGGTGGTGCCGTCGACTTCGAATTCCAGTTCCCCGCCGGTGATCTCGGCGGAGTAGAGCACCGCGACGTTCTGCAGCGGTTTACTGGTCGGGTGCAATCTGGATTCGGCAGGAACATGTCCGGCATCGACGTCGAGCAGCGCGGTCAGGCGCACGTCGTAGCCGGTTTCCTCCGAGACCTCGCGGACGGCACCGTCCTCGATGGCCTCTCCGAGTTCGACGCCTCCCCCGGGGAGGGTCCAGCGGGGGGTGAAGCCAGGCCAACTGGGTCGCATGTCCCATAGGGCCAGCAGGATCTTGGATCGGCGGACCACCACGCAATAGGCGGCCAGCCGCGTATCGAAACCTGTCTCCGGCTTCCGGGGCGCAGCGCTCATGGCCCCAGCGTACTGTGCCGCAGACCCTCCCGCTCCGCGGACCCGGCCGCATGTGGTGGAATATTGGCATGCCTGCCGCCAAGAAGCCCCTGGGAAACGCCCCGTTGGACGAGGTCGACCGTGTGTTGATCACCGAACTGCTCGCCGACGCACGCATCAGCAATGCCGCGTTGGCCCAGCGGGCCGGAATCGCTCCGTCGACCGCCCTGCTGCGCACCCGCCAGCTGGTCGAGCGCGGGATCATCGAGGGCTACCATGCCCGGTTGCACCTACCGGCCGTCGGGCGCAGCGTCCAGGCGTTGATCGCGGTGAAGCTGCGGATCCACGACCGGGTGCAGATCGACCGGTTCACCGGTGGGGTTCCGCAGTTGCCCGAGGTCCTGTCGATGTTCCATGTCTCCGGCGGCACCGACTACCTGCTCCACGTCGCGGTCCCCTCCACGGAGGCCCTGCGCGATTGGGTCTTGGACAACCTGGCCACCGATGAAGCCGTCGGCCATACCGAGACGACGTTGGTCTTCGACCACGTCCAGGGGCAGGCCGGCCCGCTTTGAGGCCTTAGGCGGCCGCGGGTCGGCGGTGGGCCAGCACGCTGATGGCCACCGCCAGGCAGCCGGCGCCGATGATCCCGGCGAACCAGGCCACCGCTGCGGGCAGGCCGATGAGCCCGGCGACCAGGCCGAGGCAGAGCACGGGGACGGCGCTGCCCAGGTAGGTCACCACATACACGGTGCTGATGACCTGGGAGTGCTGGGAAGGTTCCACCGCCAACGCGACGTCGTTGAAGGCCGTGCGGAAGGCGGTGCCTTGTCCGGCCCCTGCGAGCAGGCTGGCGGCAATGAGCAGCGGCAGGCTGCGCACGGACCCGGCGACGGCGATCAGTACGATCCCGGTGGCCATGACCATCAGCGCCACCGGCAGCAACCCCCGGTGCGAGCGCCCCAGCAGTTGGGCGGCGGCCGAGGCCATGAGGGTCAGGGCCGCCAACGTGCCGATGCCCAGCATCGAGGTGATCCCGAACAGGTCGGCGAAATAGCGGGGCGCCAGTGAGAGGCCGAAGCCGAAGAGTGCGAAACTCAGGAACCCGATGGCGGCCGCCCGGCGGAACTGCACCCGGGCATCGGCCACGGGGCCCAGACGGCGCGGACGCAGGGCCTTGACGGCTGCCGCCCCCGGGGCCGGGTCCAGGGCGGGGCGGGCGTGCAGCACCCACAACGGCACCAGCACCAGCAGCAGGGCGAACCCCAGCAGCAGGAACGGCGTGAGGTCCGGCCGGGGAAACACGCCGAGCGCGCCGCCGAGCACCGGGCCCGCGGCCACCCCGGACGCGGAGGCCAGCAGGGTCAGCCGGCTGGCCCATTCGGGGTTGCGGGGCAGCAGTTCGCGCAGGGCGGCGCTGCTGGCTCCGGTGCACAGGGCGACGGCGGCCCCCTGCAGGATGCGGCCGAAGATCAGTCCGCCGAGTCCGGAGGCCATGCCGAAGACCAGCGAGCCGGCCAGGCCCACGAGGACCGCGACCACCAGGGCCGCCCGGCGGCCGATGTGATCGGACCAGTGACCGTAGAGCACCAGTCCGGCGATGAGGGCCAGCACGTAGGAGGCGAAAGCCAGCGTCACCGCGAAAGGCCCCAGATCGAGCTGCTCCTGCAGCAGCGGATACAAGGGCGTGGCCAGGTTCGCCCCGATGAGCAACAGCGTCATGGCCGCGAAGGTCAGCAGCAGCCGCGCCTTCACGGAGGCGTTCCAACCGCGGGTGGAGGCGGTGGGCTGGGCGCGCATGCGCAGTTCGCTGATGACGGTCACGAGGCCTCACAGGGTGGGTCGGGCGGTGGCGGCCTGAACGGTGGATGTCCCGCTTTGACCTTCGAGTAGCCATTCTGGGTGAGGATGAGCCGAAATAGTACATATAGAAGTTCAAAATTGATGGTTTTGATCAAAATTTATTGTCAATGTGATCTACTGGGACGCACTATGGCTACTTTTGATGAACTCGAATTGCGTCTGGTGCTGGCCCTGCTCGAGGACCCCCGGGCCCAGATCGGGGACCTCTCCACCACCTTGGGGGTCGCCCGGAACACCGTGCAGTCCCGGCTTAAACGCCTGGACCGGACCGGGGTGCTGCGCCATGGCGGACGGGAAGTGGATCTGGCGGCGCTGGGATTCGACGTGCTGGCCTTCATCACCATCGAGGTCTCCCACCGCGAGCTCGATTCCGTCATCGCCGCCCTGCGCACCCAGGAGCAGGTCCTGGAGGTCCATGAGATCTCCGGGCGCGGCGACGTCTGGTGCCGGGTCGTCGCCCGGGACACCCACCACCTGCAAAGCCTGTTGCGCTCGATCCTGCGCATGCGCGGGGTGATCCGCACCGAGACCTCCCTGGCCTTGAGTGAACACATCCCGTACCGCGCCGAACCACTACTTCGGCACCTCGCCGGGCCGGGCAGGCACTAAGCTGGAAGGCCACCGGCCACCCGGGAACGAACGAAACGCAGAACTTGGGAGAATCAGGTACTTGTCGGCATTGACACAGCGGCTGCAGGAGATTTCCGGCATGCCGCAGCCGGACCCGCTGGCCTCGCCCGCCACCGCCCACGGTTGGCTTGAGCTGGCCTACGACCGCGCCTATTCGGAGGACCATCCGGGGGCCGCGCGCGCCGCAGCCGCCGGACTCGATCTGCTGCGCCCCCTCTTGGCAGGGGCCCCCGCGACCGGGGAGGGTGTCTGCGCGACCGGGGAGGACTCCCCCGCCCTCGAGACCGCCTTGTCGCTGCTCGGGGTCCTGGCCTCGGTCCAGCAGCTCGATGGCAACATCTCCGACGCCGAGGAGGCCGCCGCCCGGCGGATCGTCCTGTTGCGCTCTGCCGGCCGGACCCATCAGGCCGATCTCGAGGAACATCTGGGCGGGCTGCTCTTCCGCGAGCCCCGTCCCGAGGAAACCGCCATCCTGCAGGCCGCCCTGGCCACCCATGCGGCCTCCGGGGCCCACGCCGACGTCCTGGCCGATGCCCGGCTCCCCCTGGCCGTGGTCCGCTTCGAGGGCGGCGACGAATCCGCCTTGGAGGAGTTGCAGCGCTGTGCCGACGACTACCGCGATGGCGGTCGTGCCGAAAGCGAGGCCGGGGCGCTGCTGTACCTGGCCCACGGCTTCGCCAAACACGGCCGGCAGCCCGAGGCCATCGAGGCCGCCGACCGGTTGCTGGCCCTGCGGACCAACCAGGCGATGCGGGCGGCGATCTGGATGGTCAAGGCCTCCTGCCACCACGAATTGGGGCATCCGGTGGAGGCAGAGGGCTGCGCCGTCGAGGCGCTGGAATTGTATTCGGCCTCCGGGGTGCGCCGCGGGGCGATCTCCGCCGCCGCCCTGGTGGCCAACTTCGCCTCGGCCGATCTGGACCAGGACGCTGCGATCACCGCTTGGCGGATAGCCGTCGAGCAGGCCGAACGCGGAGAATTCGAGGAGACCTGGGCCATCCGTCTGGCCCTGGGCAACCAACTGCTGGAGGCCGAGGAGTTCCTGCTCGCCGAGGAGGTCCTCGAATCGCTGGCCCAGCTGTTGGAAGCCCGCGGACGGGAGGATGACGCCGCCCGGACGCTGATGTCCCTCGGGCATTGCCTGCGGCACCAGGATCGCGAGGTGGATGCCCTGCAGGTCTGGGAGAAGGCCGCCGCCGGGTTCGAGGCCTCCGGACTGGCCGGCGATGCCGCCCGCGCCCACCTCAGCGCCGGCACCCTGCTCTCGGACGCCGAGGACCCCGGGGCCTGCCTGGCCCATTTCTCCCGCGCCACCGAGCTGGCGCGCGCCTGCGAAGACGATCCGACCGTCCTGCCGGTGGCCCTGCACGCCTACGGCCACGCCCTGTCCGAAAGCGGGGACCCCACCGGTCTGGTCATCCTGGCCGAGGCGATCGAACTCGCGGACGACGACGGGGCCGACTGGCATCAAGCGGACTTCCGGGACACCCGGGCCCGCTCACTCTGGGCGTTGGGCTACCCCACCGAAGCCGTGGCCGCGGCCTTGGAGGCCGCCGACCTCTTCCGGGTGGCCGAGGACTCCGACGGGGCCGGCAACGCCGAGCTCTTTGCCGCCCATGTGCTCTCCCAGACGGACCGCGGGGACGAGGCCATCCAGTTGTACCGGCTCATCGCGGCCGAACACCGCCAGAGCGTCGCGCACTTCTATGCGGCCCAACGCGGCCTTTCCGAGGTCCTGACCACCCTCGGATTGCCGGTGCAGGCCAAGGAGGCCGCGGATCTGGCCAACCGGGCCCTCGTGGAGGCGCAGGAGACCTATGACCGCGACGAGCCGGAGGACGACGAGGAACCCCGGGACGGCAACGATCCCGCCCCCACGACCGGGGCCAACGCCACCGACCCGGAGGACCCGGTGGAAGGTCCGGACCCGCAGGGCACCCCGGAGGACCCTGAACCCGGCTAGCTACTGCGCCAGTTCGGCCAGCCGCCGGGCCACGTCGAGGCGGGCCAGTGCTTCCCGGTTCCAGGTCCGCATGCCCGGCCTCCTGGCCCCGGCGATGAGGGACACCGCCACGGCTGCAGCCCGGGCGTAGAGGGAGCCGGCCTCCACCTCCCGAGAGAATTCGGTGCCCCACGCCTGCAGCGTCGACCAGATGATTCGTTCCCGTCGGAAGTTCCTGCCCCCGAGCGCGGGGATCATGGCCAGGTGTCCCAGCAGGCAGGCCAGGTCATCGACCCGGTGTCCCGGTCCCACCGAGTCCAGATCCAGGAGCCCGCTGACCGCGGGGCCGTCCATGAGCAGATTGGCTTCGTAAAAGTCCCCGTGCACCGGAACCACCGGTCCGGCGTCGTGCGCGTCGATGACCAGGCGCAGGTGGTCCGCCAGCGCGGCGATCCCCCGGCGTTCCTCCGGCAGCGCGCTACCGGCCGCGTGGGCGTAGCGGGACAGTCGGTCCGTCCAGGACGGGTGGCGGGGAAGATCCAGCACCGCGGCGGGCAGCCGGTCCAGCAGGGACACCAGCGTGGCCGGGTGCACCCCGCCGGCTCCTTCCAGGCGCATGGCCGCGCCCAGCGCGGTGCCGGGGAGCCCGGCGGTGGCCACGACCGAATGGGCCACCGGGTCGAGCACGTCGGCCACGGGCAGGCCGGCGTCGGCCAGTAGCCGGTGGCGCAACACCAATGGTTCGGCCTGCCCGGCCCGCAGGACCTTCAAATACACCCTGCGGGTGGCCACCACCGGCCCGGGGGTCGAGAAATCAGCGCGGAAGACGGCCCGGCGCAAGGGGCGGTAGGTCATGGTCCGCAGATCCGTCAGACGGTCACCACCACCCCAGAGCCGTTCGGCGGTGGCTGCGACCCCGGCATGGGCCAGGCCCGGCAGCCGGGGGTCCTGCGGATGGAGCCAACTGGAGATCCGTAACGGGATCCTCGCCCGGTCCACTCCCACGGGACCGGGGACATCGCTACGCCGCAGCCCCGGCGATGCCTCCAGCCGTTCGGTGCTCAGGCCCACGAAATGCTCGGTGGTGCCGCGACGCAGCGAGTAGACGGCGCTGGCCCCGGCGCCGGGCCGCAACTGGAACTGGACCTGGCGGGCCGTTCCGGCCACCCGGGCGTCGAAGTGGTCCGCCCAGACCCGGGCAATCAGTGTCGGTGCGTGGCGGCCCAGGGCCTCTGCCTGTTCGGCGTCGGACCATCCGGGCTGCATGGGTGGGGACCGCGGTGTCGGCTACCCGCCGGTTCAGGCCCGGCGGCGCTGCAGGACGGCGTCGAGGTTCATCCCGCCGGCCGGTGCCGCGGGACGACGACGGGGTGCCTCGGCCACTGCGGGCAGTTCCCCGCCCCGTTCGGCGCGCTCGGCCCGTTCGGCCAGCTGGGCCTCCTGCTCGGCGAGGCGGGTCTGCGCCAGGATGCTGGTGGCCTTCTGCGGCTTCTTCTCCTCGCCGGCCGGCAGCGGCTCGGGGGCGGGGCGTTCGGCCTTGGCGGCTCCGACGTAGGTGGGCTTCGGCACGGCGACCGGTTCCCAGGTCGCCGGGGCGGTCGGGGCCGCGAGCGGTGCGTGGTGACGGACGGTGCCGTGGGCTGCGGGGGCCGAAGCCTGCGCGTTCTCCTGTTCCCGGGCGTCGAAGACCTCCGTGGCCTGGTGCCGGACGACCGGTTCGGCCGGCCGGGTGTCCATGGCTTCGTGGAAGATCGCGTCCATGCGGGCCAGGACCTTGCGCCGGCGATCCCGCACGGCCAGCACGCGCAGTCCGATGAAGGATCCCACGAGCACGATCGCCCCGATGAGCGGGACGAGCCCAGAGAGGATCCCGAAGGGGGCCAACAGTCCACCGACCACCAGCGCCAGCGCGGCCAGGACGCCGGCCAGGGCGATCGACAGCCGGCCGTATCGGATCCGGAAACCCGCCGTGGTCGGTGCGGCGGTCCGGGTCCGTGCGGGCGTTGCCATGGTGTTCCTCCGGGGACGTTCGGTGTCGTGGGCTGGGCTGGTCGTCGGGGCCTGGGTCGGCGGGCCCTCGGCGGGGTCCGGGCCGTCCGGCGCCGGTGTTTCGTCCAGCCGGTCGGGGCCGGACGTAAGTGCTTCGTCGGGCGCCGAGGCGAGCACGAAGGCGGGCTCGCCGGTTCGCCGACCGCGACGGATGAGTGAGGGGACGATGAAGGCGAGCAGCACGGCGATCATGGCCGCCAGGACCACTGAGCTTTCGACTTGGATGTCCACACCTCGACGTTACGTGGCCCACCGCGCAGGGGGCGGCATTGACCCCGGTGTGTCCGCTCCGAAGTCGGTCCCGGACCCCTGCATGACCTGCGGTTCAGCGGGTGGCGGCGTCGCCCAGCCACCGTTGGAGCAGTCCTTCGGGGACCTCTTCGGAGGTCAGCGCGAAGGCCCGGTGGTCGCACCAGGCGCCGTCGATGTGCAGGAAGCGTTCGCGGACACCCTCATCCCGGAATCCGAGCTTGTCCACCACGCGCAGACTGGAGGCGTTTGCAGGGCGGATGTTGATTTCCATCCGGTGCAGTCCCAACGTCGAGAAGCAGTAGTCGGTGGCCAGGGCCACGGCATGCGGGGTGATCCCCCGGCCGGCGTACCGGCCATCCACCCAATACCCGAGCGAGGCACTCAGCGCCGACCCCCAGAGGATGCCCGAGACGGTGAGCTGGCCGACCATCGTCGGTTCGCGTCGGTCGCTGGTGCGCAGGCCGATCGCCCACGGAAGGGTCAATCCGGCCCGGGCCTGGCGGTTGAGCGAGGCGATCATGTCCCGGTAGCTCGGCAACGGCCCCTCGGGACGTGGGGACGTGGCTTCCCAGGGCTGCAGCCAGTCGGCGTTGCGCCGTTTCAACGCCATCCATTCGGCCTTGTCCCGGTAGCGCAGCGGCCGCAGGAGAAGATCGTCGCTTTCCAGTACCACCGGCCACGAACCGGTCCCGAATCCCATGCCCCCAGCTTATCCTCAGCACCGCGGTTCGGAGGCCTCGACGCAGGGGTGCTTCATCGGGCGGTCCCTGCCCTCGGCTTCGGCCCTCTGCTGTCCTACCATCGAGGAGTGGAGACGATGAGCAAGGCGGCGGCCCGTACGCATTTCCGGACCCTGCGCAGTGAAATGGATCCCGAACGACGCCGGCAGGAAGCCAGGGGCATCGCCGCGGTCCTGCTGGATTGGCTGGGCCGGGACCGGAGATACACCTTGACCTCGGTCCTGTCCTTCGGCTCCGAGCCACCCACCGCGGAACTGCTGGACCGGCTGCATGGGCTGGGACACCGGATTCTGGTCCCCATCTGCGAGCCGGGGCGGCAACTGTCGTGGGCCGACTGGTACCCCTCGGTTCCCATGGCCCGGGCCACGGTGGCCCCGATCGACGAACCCGTCGGGGAACGCCACGGGGTGGAGGTCATGGACGACGTCGATGTCGTCCTGGTCCCCGCCCAGATCGTGGATCCCGACGGTGGACGGCTGGGCCAGGGCGGCGGATACTACGACCGCTTCATCGCCTCGCTGGCCGAGCGCAGAACCCGGCCGGTGCTGTTGGCCATGGTCTACGAGCACGAGCTCGTCCCGGCAGGGACCTTCGAGGTCGGGGAACTGGACCAGCCGGTGGACGGGGTCCTCACCGCCTCGGGAATCACCTGGATCGGTCCTCCGCGCACCGCATGAGGTAGAATTGGCACTCGACGGATGTGAGTGCCAAGAAGGCCTCGATGGACCGCACCGGCCCTCCGCCGAGACCAGTGCAATGAAGGAAGACAATGCCCACTTATGCCTATGCCTGCAAGGATTGCGGCCACGCCTTCGACACCGTGCAGTCCTTCAGCGAGGATTCGCTGACCGAATGCCCCCAGTGCCATGGCTTGCTGCGCAAGAAGTTCAACAGCGTCGGCGTCGTGTTCAAGGGATCCGGTTTCTACCGGAACGATTCACGGAACAGTTCCAACGGCTCCTCCCCGGCGACGAAGGATTCCACCTCCGGGACCAAGGCCGGCGGGTCGGACTCCGCGTCGACGTCGGAGTCGTCCTCCGATTCCTCCTCGGGCACCTCTACGGACTCCTCCTCCACGGGATCCTCCGGATCCTCCGGGTCCTCCGGAGCCTCATCGGCGCAGAAGGTCTCCACGAACTCCTGACGGACACCTCACAGGGGCCGCGGTCTCCCCTGGGGGCCGGCTTCGTCCACAACCGGCGGTCTCCGGGTCGCCCCGGACGGCCGACTCCGGGCCTACTGGAGGCATGAGAACCAGAGAGCGTCGTGCCGCGTCCGGCCGGACCAGTGGATATCGACGATCCTGGCGTGAGGTCCTGGCCCGCTACCGCCGCCCGCTGGTGGCCGCCTTGGCGGCGTTGACCGTCGCCGTTTCACTATCGGCACTGGCCCCGGAGCACACCGAGACCTCCGCCGTCGTCGTCGCGGCCCGGGACCTGCCCTCGGGAGCCGTCTTGGACGCCACCTCCGTGCGGATCGTCGAACTGGCCCGTGAGGCCCTGCCCCCTGGTGTCCTGGACGACGTCGAAGCCGTCACCGGGGAACAACTGGCCTTTCCGGCGGCGTCGGGGTCACCGCTGGCTTCGGCCATGCTGGTCGGACCCGGACTGTTGACCGGTACGGCCTCCGGGACGGTCGCCGTGCCGGTTCGCCCCAGTGATCCCGAGACGATCGGGCTGCTCTCCCCCGGCCAGCTGGTCGACGTCGTCCTCAGCGAAGGCAACGGCTACGAGCGCGCCGTTGATTCGGAAGTGATCGCCCATGGGGTCCCGGTGTTGTGGGTGCCCACCGGTGCCGCCGACACCTGGTTGGATGCGGGTGAATCGGCGGGCATGGTGGTCGTTGCCGCCTCACAAAAGGATTCGGCCGCTCTGGCGGGGGCCGCCGCCCGGGGACGGATCTTCCTGGTCCTCGTCGGCCCCGGTTCCTCCTAGCCCCAGTGCGGCGGGCGCTGTTCGCGCAACCACTGGTCGTGGTTTCCTTCGCCATCGCCCCAACCGTGCGGGTCGTCGTCGCCGGAACGGGTCGGAAGCACCGGCTCGCTCCCCTGGCCCGCGGTCCGGTCCGCCGGAGCACCGGCTCCCGGATCGGCGGCGTGCCGGCCGGCGGGGTTCTCCGCCTGGCCGGTCCGGTCGTGGTCCTGTGCGTGCGATTCCATCTCATCCTCCCGGTCGTGTGCGGTAGCTGCCGGATCGTCCAGCCCCAGGGAGCGGGCCATGGTCGAGGCGATGCTCGCCGGGTCCGAGAACACGTCGATCGTCCACAACGGGATGTACCGCCAGCCCATGGTCTCCAGCAGTTGCGGGCGCAGCCGGCTGCGTTCGCGCACCGTCATGTTCCGGTATTCCTCGGTCCCGTCGGACACGACGGCCAACGGCAGTTCGGCGCCTTGGCTCGTATCGGCTGCCTGGGCGGCCAGATCCAGCACGCCACGGTAGCGTTCCTTCACGATGGCCCCTGCCGCTTCCAACCGTTCCTTCAGATCCGCCACCAGCGGGTCCTCCAGAGGATGCCCGTCACCGGTGACCCCGGATTCGCCGGAGAGGACGCGGCCGACGAGTTCGATGAACTGGCGTGCCCCGCCGGTCACCCGGTCCATGTCCATGTCCTCCGGGGCCACGGCACTCACCAGATGCAACAGATCGCGCGAACGGGTCACCCCGGTCACGAAAAGTTCGTCGCCTCGTTCGGAGGACAGCGCGCCGAAGTCATGCAGGCTCTTGCCATGCGGGGTCCGGCCGTAGCCCAGCGAGAAGATCACGGCATCGCGGACCAGACCGTGGGCACGTTCGACGGAGGAGACCTGGAAGGCCTCCACCCGTTCCTTGAAGAAGGGTTGGGCCCAGGGGTGGTTGGGCAGCTGGAGCGAAATCGCCTCGGCGATCCGGGCGGCATGACGTTGGTTCGCGGCGATCACGGCCAAGGAGCGGTGCGGGCGGCGACGGATGTGGCTGAAGACCAGATCCACGATCCGGTTGACTTCGGCGACGGTCGTCTCCACGGATTCGCCGCCGGAACCGGGCATCCCGGTCCCGTCCGGGACATAATCCACCGACAACGAAGGCGTTCCGCCGGACATGGCCCGGGCCGCCGGCAGCCGGTGCAGCGAGCCCGAGTAGTAGGCGCGACCCAACGCTTCGGTCAGTCCCTCATCGACTCCGCGATAGACGGTCCGCAGGCGCCGCAGCGGCAGCACGGTGGAGAGTTCCTCGAAGGTGCTGGCCGGTTCGTGGGGCGCCCGGGCCGAGGCGGTCGGATCGACCGAGACGTTGAAACCGCGGGGTTTGCCCAGCATGGCGTCGCCGAAGGCGATGACCTGTCCGGAACGGCTGATCGAGCCGACCGCCGAACGCAACGACAAGGCATCGGCGTCGAGCAGGATCACGGCATCGAATTCGACGTCCTCGGGGACGACGGCCGGGATCAGCAGCGGGGAGCCGACCCAGACGGGGACCAGGGCGTTGACCAGGCCGACGCCCAGGCCGGCGACGTCCTCCAGGGTTGGTTCGCCGTTCTTGAGCAGGGCCCGGAGTTCCCGGGAGGCGGCCCGGTGGTCAGCTAGGGCGGCCTTCCATCGTTGGGCCAGCTGCCAGCGCAGCCGCGAGGCGCCCGAGGCGATGTGGGCGTTGTCGGCGAGGCGGTATTCGGCCTCGAGCCGGCGCAGGCTCGCGCCGTCGGACATCGCCAGGTATTCGTCACCGGAGATCATCGCCTCCAGCGCGGACTGCCACCAGGCCAGGTCCAGCTCGGCGGCCACCTCCTCGGCGACCACTTCGCGTTCGGCCAGGTCCTCGAGCAGTTCACCGAGTCCCTGTTCGCGCAGCTGTTCCAGGACCAGGGTCCTCTCGGGCAGCACGTGCAGGGCATTCTCGTCGTCGACGAGCTCCTTCAGCCGGGTCACCAGGTCACCCAGGGGCAGATGCTGCAGCTCGTCATCGGCGTCCACGGGGGCGAGGGATTCGTCGAGCCGGGCGATCCGCCCGGCGGCATCGAGGTAGGCCTTGTTCAGTTCGATCAGCCCGGTGGGGACCTTGGGGTGGCGCTGGCTCGTGGCATAGCTGTTCCACAGTTCGCGCTGCTGCTGCACCTCGATGATCGAGTGGTGCAGATCGGAGATGTGCACGCCGGGGCGCACGTATTCCTTGGCCACCCGGCGTAGTCGTGAACGCGTGATCGAACTCATTTCGATGCCGCGTTCACGGCGCCAGGAGGAGCTGGCGGTGGCACTGATGAGGTCCTCGACCGAACGGTCGAAGATATCGGGCTCGAATTTATCCAGCGATCCGCGCACGGCCACCAGCAGGTCCAGCTGGGCACCCCATTCAACGAAGGTCTCCCCCAAGGTGATCTCCGAATGTTCGGCGACCTTGAGCATCCGGGCGTGCAGTTCTGGCAGGTCCTCGGCCAGCGAGCTGGCGATCTCCAGCGCGTCGTCGGTCTCCCGCCGGTTGCGCAGGCGGGCTCCGTACCAGGGGCTGGCGGCGGTGGAGGCGGTGAAGCTGCCGACCTCGGCGGCCCGGTGCAGGCGGACCGCGGTTTCCTCACGGTCGCTGATGCTGTCCAGGACGGAGCGTTTGAGCCGCACCGAGGTGGCGGGCGCCGGTTCCATGGAGGTCAGGCGGGCCAGTTCCTGCATGGCCTGGTAGGGCGAGCAGCCCCACCGGCTGCGCACGTCATGCAACGAGTTCACGTGGTCCAGCAGGGCATGGCGGTGCTCCGTGAGGCGTTGGTGGAGCTGGCCCAGCTGTGGTTCGGTGGCTCGTTCGTTGCGCAGGATGGCCTGGGTCAACTGATCACGCAGTTCCTCCGGTCCGACCTCCGGGGACAACCGCAGGGCCATCGACGCCAGATCGAGTTCGGCCAGTTTTTCCGTCAGGCTCCGGGAGGTGTCCCGGCGTTCCGCCACGACGAGCACGCGTTTGCCCTGGCCGGCAAGGATGGCCGCGGCGTTGACGGCCGTCTGGGTCTGTCCGGTGCCGGGCGGGCTGGAGACGACGACGGATTCCCCTGCGTCGACGAGGTCCAGGACCTCCTGTTGGCTGGCATCCGCGTCCAGGACCAGGGCCTCATCCGCGGGGTGGCGTTCGTCGCTGCTCAGGACGGTGACCTCGGGCTCGTCCACGACGACGTCCTCACCGGCGTCCTCGCCGGCGTCCTCGGCCAGCAAGCGGGAGATGACCGGATGGGTGGTATCGATGAGCGAGGGGTCGGCGGGATCGGCCAGATCGGCGAAGGTCGAAACCAGGAGCCGGTGTTCGATGACCGTTCCGGGAAGGGAGGCCACCTGTTCGCGCAGCGTGTCCAGCGCGCGGCGGGGATCGAAACGGGCGGTCATGTATGCGGCGCCCTCGAGGGCCTCCACGTCGATGTCCAGTCCTTGCTGCTCCTGGAAATAGCGGACCAGCGCCGGATTCACCTGCGCCCGGCCGGCCAGCTGGACCTCGTCCTCTTCCTGGCCTTCGCGCTGGGTCAGCGAGATCCGCCCGAGCATGATCGGGGCGCTGAACTGTTCGGAACGGCCGTCCTGTACCGCCCGCCAGGTCGCCACGCCGGAGGCCAGGTAGCCCACGTCGATGCCGCGGTCCTCGGACAACTCGCGGATCTTCGCGCGCAGGGCCCGGGCGGTGCGACGACCCTGGTTATAGGCGTCGACGTCGCGCAACAACATGGACAGCCGGGTCCTCCGTCCGGCCAGGAACTGGGCCAGCCCCGAGGGATGGGCGTGGGTGATGTCGATGCAGTTGGACGTCGAACCGGCAAAGCGCAACAGGGTGTCGGTACCCGCCCCCGGACCGAGCTTCTCCAGCCAATCGGTCAATGCTGCCTCGCCTTGTTGCGTCCCTACCACCGGAACACCACCTTCCTTGCATTTGGTCCCCCCCTCAGTACCCGCCCGGCGCGGGGTGATGGAGATCGGCCGGTGCGCGATCCTCGGCGCACGCCACTACTTAAGGTACGCGACCCCGGCCCCTCGGCGCTTGATCGCAACACGTCGACGACGGGTCAGGACGACGAAGAGAGGGCCGCAGGCCCTCCCTCCGTGTCAGGCCAGGGTCCGAGGGGACCGCGGGCCTACTCCCATTCGATGGTTCCCGGGGGCTTGCTGGTCACATCCAGGACCACCCGGTTGACCCCATCGACCTCGTTGGTGATGCGGTTGGAGATCCGCGCCAGCAGATCGTAGGGCAGCCGTGACCAGTCGGCGGTCATGGCGTCCTCGGAGGACACCGGGCGCAGGACGATCGGATGCCCGTAGGTGCGGCCGTCACCCTGGACACCCACCGACCGGACGTCGGCCAACAGAACGACCGGCATCTGCCAGACTTCCTGGTCCAGTCCGGCGTTGGTCAGCTCGGCGCGGGCGATGGCGTCGGCCTTGCGCAGCAGTTCCAGGCGTTCCTCATCGACCGAACCGATGATGCGGATGCCAAGCCCCGGGCCGGGAAACGGCTGACGCTGCACGATTTCGGCCGGCAGACCCAATTGGGCTCCGACGGCACGGACCTCGTCCTTGAACAGTTCGCGCAACGGCTCGACCAGTTCGAACTGCAGATCCTCGGGCAGACCACCGACGTTGTGGTGGCTCTTGATGTTCGCGGCGCCTTCGCCTCCCCCGGATTCGACGACGTCGGGGTAGAGGGTGCCCTGGACCAGGAAGCGCACCGGTTCGCCGGTATCGGCGGCTTCGGACATGATCGCCGCCTCGGAGGCTTCGAACGCGCGGATGAATTCGCGGCCGATGATCTTGCGCTTGGTTTCGGGGTCGGTGACGTCCTTCAAGGCGCTCAGGAAGCGTTCGCGTTCGTCGGCGACATGGAGTTTGGCGCCGGTGGCAGCCACGAAATCGCGTTCGACCTGTTCGGCTTCGCCTTCGCGCAGCAGGCCGTGGTTGACGAAGACACAGGTGAGCTGATCGCCGATGGCCTCCTGGACCAGGGCCGCCGCGACGGCCGAATCGACGCCGCCGGATAGTCCGCAGATGGCCCGGCCGGTGCCGACCTGCTCACGGATGCGGGCGACCTGTTCCTCCAGGATGTTCCCGGTGTTCCAGCTCGGTTCCAGTCCGGCACCGTTGAACAGGAAGTTCTCCAGGACCCGCTGGCCGTAGGAGGAATGCTTGACCTCGGGGTGCCATTGGACGCCGAAGAGCCGTTTGTCCTCGTGGGCGAAGGCCGCCACGGGGGCTCCTTCGGTGGAGGCCAGGACATCGAAGCCTTCCGGCGCTTCCTGCACGGAATCGCCGTGGCTCATCCAGACCTGCTGGTCCTCAGGCAGCCCGGCCAGCAACGACCGGGAGACCCCGGTGGAGGTGGCGTCGGTGGACCCGTATTCGCGCAGGCCGGTCTTCGCGACCGTTCCGCCCAGGGCGTTGGCCATCGCCTGGAAGCCGTAGCAGATGCCCAGGACCGGCACACCGGCCTCGAACAGGTCGGGGCCGACGCTGGGGGCCCCGTCGGCATAGACGCTGGAGGGTCCGCCGGAGAGGATGATCGCCGCCGGGTTCCTGGCCAGGATCTGCTCGGTCGTAAAGGTGTGCGGAACGATCTCCGAATATACGTTGGCCTCACGGACGCGGCGTGCGATCAGCTGCGCGTACTGGGCTCCGTAGTCGACGACCAGAACCGGCTGGTGCTCTGGGGTGGGTGCTGGGTTGCTCACGCGCTCCAGCTTAGTCGCCAGTGGGCATCGGCCGCACCTTCACCGTCGGCGCCGCGTTTTGCCTCAGTACCGTTTGGCGGCCTCGGGATGTTCGTGCAACTCCCGCTCGACCTCCTTATGGACCTTCTTCTCCATGTAGAAGGAGAGCAACGGCACCACCCCACCCAGGGCGATCGTGATGAACCTGCTGAAGGGCCAGCGCATCTTGGACCACAGGTTGAAGTCGGCCAGCAGGTAGACCACGTACATCCAGCCATGCACGATCAGCACGGTCGTGGACAGGTTCAGCGACCCGAGGTAGGCCTCGAAGGAAAAGGCATATTTGGCGATCATCTCCACGCACAGCAGCAGCAGCATCACGCCGGTGGCGTAGGCGAGCACCCGGTAGAAGGTGGCTGCCGTGCGGATTTGTGCCGGGGTTCCGGCGAAGCGGCGCTTGCGGGGTGCTGGGGCGGGTTGCTGGGTCACTGCTGGTCCTCGTGGTTCGGGGGGATGGTTGGTGTGTGGGCTTCGGCCAGGGCGTCTTCGATGTCCTCTTGTTGGCGGCGGTAGTCGTCGGCCACCAGACGCCACCAGAGGAAGACGGCAAAGCCGGCGAAGACGACCCATTCGATGCCATAGAAGATGTTCAGCCAGTTCAGCGGCTGTTCCTGGGGCTGGGGTCCGACGTGGACCTCGTCCAGTCCCACGGAGGCGGCCCCGGCATCCGCCCCGTCGGGCCCGGTGACCTCCGAGGCGACGATGAAGCCGCTATAGGAGGGCACGTCCCAGAGGTTGATGAGTTGGGCGACCGAAAGGGCGCGCAAGGACGGATCGTCATCGGGTTTCTCATCGACGGGAGCTTCGGTGGGCAGCAGCCGCCCGGTGACTTCCAGCTCGCCGGCCGGCGGCCGCGGCGGGGTCGTGGATTCGGACTGCCAGCCACGGACGACCGGAATCGTGTTGTGCCCCGGGGCGCCGTCGACGGCGAAGGCGGAAACCACCCAGTATCCCTGGACCCCCTCCTGGACACGCCCCCTGACCAGGACTTCCTTGTCCTTCAGGAAGTGCCCCTTGGCGCTGACGACCTGGTCGGCCACGGATTCGAACATCACTGTTTCGGGTTCGAAGTGATCGGTCAGCGGCACCGCCGTTTCGGTGGTGGATACCGGTGGTGGCGGGGCATCCTGGGATCTGGAGAACTGCCATTGGCTCAGCAGCACGAAGCCGCTCGCCAACAAAAGGGCCCCCACCAGAGCGAGGATCCATTTGGGCTTCAGGGCAGTCTTCAACACATACCCAACCGTACTTCGATTCTCTGTAGAAGAGCGAATGCATCGTCGGTATCCATCACCCAAAAATCACGTCAATAAGATATTGACATTGAATCAGCGTCAAGGAAATATTGACGCCATGCTTTCCTCCCCTTCCACCGATCACCGCTCGCGGACGACGAACCGCCGGATCCCCTGGGTCATCGCCGCGGTGACCATCGCCGTCCTCCTCGTGGCCGCACCACGGGCCCTGCCCGCCGCGGCACCGACCGGGGACCAGGATTTGGGAACCCGGATCGGCCACGGCCCCGAGGCTCCCGCCGGGAATTTCGCCGCCGCCGTCATCGAGGACGGTAAGATCGACTTCGCCGGACGCGGCGCCGATGAGCACACGGCCTTCGAACTCGGCTCCATCAGCAAGGTCTTCGGCGGACTGCTACTCGCCGATGCCATCGACCGTGGGGAGGTCAGCGCGGACACGACGCTGGGCGAGATCCTCGGCTACCCCGCAGACGGGTCGGGGGCCATCACCCTTCAACAACTGGCCACCCACACCTCGGGTTTGCCGCGCTTGCCGCTCTCGGTGCCCTTCTACGCCAAGACCCTCGCCTCGATATTCGCCAACTCGAACCCGTATACCCAGTCGGTCGATGACGTGATCGAGCTGGGGCGCACCGCACATCCGAAGGCCGATCCCGGATTCGCCTACTCGAATTTCGGGGCGGCCCTGCTGGGGCAGGCCCTGGCCCGGGTGACGGGCACCAGCTATCCGGCGCTGGTCGCCGAACGGATCACCGGCCCCTTGGGAATGGACCGCACGTGGGTCGAACCACTGGACGCCGCATCCGCCTCCGCGGACCGGGGCACGGCACCACGGTTGGCCACGGCCAGTGCTACAGGGCATCGGGCCACGGGACACGTGGCCGGCGCGTGGCCCGCCGGGGGCTTCGCCCCGGCCCTGGCCATCCACTCGACCGCCGGAGACCTGTCCCTCCTGGCCCAGGCCGTGCTGGATGGAACCGCCCCGGGAACCGACAGCTTGAATCCGGTGACCGCGGACGATAGCGGGGGGCAAGTGGGATTGGCCTGGATGACCACCGCGGAACCAGTCGACTCCCCCGCTAGTGGAGAAGTCGTCTGGCATAACGGGATGACCGGCGGATCCGCCTCGTATCTGGGCCTGCTGCCCGACGGAGAGCGTGCCGTCGTCGTGCTCTCCGCTACAGCCCGCGGCGTCGACGAAGCAGGACTCGGTCTCCTGGACGGAGGCAGCCGTTGAACACCTTCATCGCCTACGCGGTTCCTGTCATCCTGCTGGCCTTCACGGCCCCCTGGTGCTTTCGGATGTTGCGCACGAGGACGGCTGAACCGGCGCTGAACCGCATCTCCCAGTTGATGTCCATGACGGCCCTTGCCGCCTTGGGAATGGTGGCCCTCCGGGCCGACATCGTCCCCTCGTGGACCTGGTGTCCCACCGCGGTCGCCGTCGGCGTGGGTGCCGTTGCCCTCAGCGCCCGCTGGCCGACCCTGGTCCGGTCGGGCCCGGCGGACCGGCGGATCCGCACCGTCGTGTCGCTCGTGATCGAGAGCATGGTTCTGGTAGTGGTCTTATATGGACTCCTTCGCTAACGCCACGGCCGAGACGACGGCACGGGCCCGCCGTGCGGTCGAACTGGCCGGCCGGCTCGCGGACCCCCTCGAAGCGGACGGGGCCGTGACCGCCCTGCGGCAGGCCGAGGAGTTGAAGTACCTGGCCGATGATCTCCTGACCGCCGCGGCATCCCGGGCCCATGATGCCGGTCTGAGCTGGCAGGACATCGGCAACCAGTTGGGAATCTCCCGGCAGGCCGCCTACCAGCGGTTCGCCGTGGGCAACCCGGCCGACGACGAACGGCGGCGCGAGGACCACGCGCTCCTCGACCAGGTCCGGAGGCTATTCGCGGCCATCGATTCAGGCGGCCTTGAACGGATCGGCGCGGAATTCACCCCACGCATGCTGGCCCAGGTCCCCCCGTCCACCGTCACGGCGCTGTGGGCCGATGCCATCGGATCCCTCGGCCCCTTCGATCGGCTGACCGCAGCCACGGTGCGGCGCAACGGCTCCACCCGCTTCGTGCACTGTTCGCTGGTCTTTGCCGACGGTCTGCTCGATGGCCGGGTCGCCGTGGACCGTTCGGGCAAGGTCGCCGGTCTGCTGATCACCGACCCGGGGTTCACCCCGCCGGCCGGCTGACCCGGCCCGGCAGGTGCCGGCCGGCACCGGATCGACTAGACGTCGGTGAAGTCGACCGTGGAATTGATCAGATCGGCAATGACCTCGGCGTCGTAGGCTCGGCGCAGGGATTCACGGAAGGACGGCTTGACCAGACTGCGGGCCAGGGTGGCCAGGACCTGCAGATGCACCGAATAGCTTCCGGCGGGTGTCGCCAGGAGCAGCACGACCGTGGCCGGGCCGTCGACCGACCCGAAATCCAAGGAGTGTCCGAACGCCGTGATCCCCACGGCAATGGAGACCAGGTCGGCGTGTGCGGTCCGGGCATGGGGCATGCCGATCCCGCCGGGCAGCCCGGTGGCTAGTTGGTGTTCGCGCGAATTGACCTCGCCGACGAAGCCTTCCAGGTCATCGATCCGACCGGCTTCGAACAGTCTTCCGGCCAACAGCCGGACGGCCTCCTGCCGGTCGGCCGCCTCCATTTCCAGGACGACCAGTTCAGGGGTCGTGAGTTCATCGTTCTGTTCAGTCGCGGACGGGGACAATATCTTCAACATTCAGTCGTGTTTCATCGGCGGACTCGTCGTCGGGCTGCTCCTGGCTGGCGCGTTCGGCAGCCACGCGGGCTTCGTAGAACGCGACTTCGCGATCGCACTGCGCCTGGCTCCACCCCAGCAGCGGGGCCATGATCCCGGCGACGACCGGGGCCGCCGCCACTCCCCGGTCCCACGATTCAATGGAGACGCGGGTTCGGCGGGTCAACACGTCCTCGACGTGTCGTGCCCCTTCATGGGTGGTCGCGTAGACGACTTCGGCGGCCAGGTAGTCGTCCGCGCCGGGCAGCGGGCGGGCCAGATCCGGGTCGGCGGTGGCCAGGGCCAGCACATCGCGGGCCAGCGAACCGTAGCGGCCCAGCAGGTGTTCGACCCGGGAGACGTGCAGCCCCGAGGATTTGGCCATGCGGTGGCGGCTGTTCCAGCCCGCCTGGAAGCCCTCCGCCCCCAGCAAAGGGATCGTTTCGGTGCAGGAGGTCGGGGCGTTCAGGTCCATCGAACGCACCGCCTCGTCGATGGCATCGCGGGCCATGACCCGGTAGGTGGTGTATTTGCCGCCGGCGACGACCACCAGCCCCGGGACGGGGTGGGTCACGACGTGTTCACGGGAGAGCTTGGCCGTGGAATCGGATTCCCCGGCCAGCAGCGGGCGCAGCCCCGCATAGACCCCTTCGACGTCCTCGCGGGTCAATGGACGCTTGAGCACCTTGTTCACATGATCCAGGATGTAGTCGATGTCCTCACTGGAGGCCGCGGGATGTGCCTTGTCCAACGTCCAGGCGGTATCAGTGGTCCCGATGATCCAATGCCGTCCCCAGGGGATGACGAACAACACCGATTTCTCGGTGCGCAGGATCAGCCCGACCGTCGACTGGAAGCGGTCGCGGGGCACCACCAGGTGCACGCCCTTGGAGGCCTTGACCCGCAGTTGTCCCCGATCGGTCACCAGGTCCTGGGTTTCGTCGGTCCAGACGCCGGTGGCATTCACGATCTGCTTGGCCCGGACGGTGAACTCCTCACCGCTTTCCTGATCCGCGAGCCGGGCCCCGACCACGCGTCCGGCCTCGCGGACGAAATCCACGACCTTGACCCGGTTGGCCGCCACGGCGCCGTAGTTCGCTGCCGTGCGGACCAGATCCATGACCAGCCGTGCGTCGTCGACCTGGGCATCGTAATAGCGGATCGAACCGACGAAGGCCTCGTCCTTGAGGCTCGGTGCGCTGCGCAATGTCGCCTTCCGGCTCAGGTGCCGGTGGAAGGGCACCCCGCGGCTATGTCCTGAGGCCAGCGACATCCCGTCATAGAGGGCGATTCCCGCCCCGACGTAGGGGCGTTCGATGAAGCGCTTGGTCAGTGGATACAGGAACGGGACCGGCCGGACCAGGTGTGGTGCGATCCGGTCGATGAGCAGTCCACGTTCCTGCAGGGCCTCGCGCACCAGCGCGAAGTCCAGCATCTCCAGATAGCGCAACCCGCCGTGGATGAGCTTGGAGGATCGCGAGGACGTCCCGGCCGCCCAGTCACGGGCTTCGACGATGCCGACCTTCAGCCCCCGGGTGGCCGCGTCGAGGGCGGATCCGGCTCCGACGACTCCCCCACCGATGATCAGCAGGTCCAGTTCGGCCTCGGGCCCCTCCGTGGTCGCCCGCATCGTCTCGAGCGAGGCGGTGCGGAAGGTCGGGTCGAGCACTCCCCTGGTTGACGTGGATCCCGGTTCGCGGTGCTTCATCGGTGGTGTCATGCTACCCAGCTTCGTACGGGGAGACGACGACGTCAACGCGTTGGAACTCCTTCAGATCCGAATAACCGGTGGTGGCCATGGCCCGGCGCAAGGCGCCGATCAGGTTCGAGGTGCCGTTGGTGTGGCGCGAGGGGCCGAGCAGGACCTCCTCCAGCGGACCCACGGTTCCCACGCGGACCCGGTCGCCCCGGGGGCTGTTGTCGTGGTGGGCTTCGACACCCCAGTGCCAGCCGCGTCCCGGGGCCTCTTGGGCCCGGGCCAGGGCACTGCCGAGCATGACGGCGTCGGCCCCCATGGCAATGGCCTTGACGATGTCTCCGCTGGTGCCCAGTCCGCCATCGGCGATGACGTGGACGTAACGTCCCCCGGATTCGTCGAGGTAGTCGCGGCGGGCGGCGGCCACATCGGAGATCGCGGTGGCCATGGGGGCGTGGATGCCCAGGGCGCGACGGGTCGTGGCGGTGGCACCCCCGCCGAATCCGACCAGGACGCCGGCGGCGCCGGTACGCATCAGGTGCAGGGCCGGGGTGTATCCGGCGGCGCCGCCGACGATGACGGGAACGTCGAGCTCGTAGATGAACTGCTTGAGGTTCAGCGGTTCCTGGTTCTGCGACACGTGTTCGGCGGAGACGGTGGTACCGCGGATCACGAAGATGTCCACCCCGGCGTCGATCACCGTCCGGTAGTACTCCTGCGTGCGTTGCGGGGTCAGGGAGCCGGCCACCGTGACCCCTGCGTCGCGGATTTCCGCGAGCCGCGAGGTGATCAGCTCGGCCTGGATCGGCGCCTGGTAGAGCTCCTGCAGCCGGGCCGTCACCGCCGGGTTGACGTGTTCGCCCAGGGTCCTGTCGTCCTCGACCCTGGACTCCAGCGAGGCGATCTCCGCCAGCACCGGCTCCGGGTCCTCGTAGCGGGTCCACAGCCCCTCGAGGTTCAGGACCCCGAGGCCACCGAACCTGCCCAGGGCGATCGCCGTGGCCGGACTCATGACCGAGTCCATCGGGGCACCGATGATGGGGCTGCTGAACTGGTAGGCGTCGATCTGCCAGTTCACTGACACGTCCTGCGGGTCACGCGTGCGGCGGGTGGGGACGACGGCGACGTCATCCAGCGAGTAGGCGCGGACGCCTCGTTTTCCCCGGCCGATCTCAATCTCATAAGTCACCGGCTTAGCCTATCAGCGCCGCCACGCACGGGCCGGGCTTCGTGACTTGGGCCCCCTTCGTCGGCCGATGGCGGCCTCGGCGCCCCGCCGGCCCGAGGAGGGGTGACAGCCACGGCGTCCACAGCTACGCTCGGCTGCAGCGGGGGCCTTCGCCCAACCCTGCGCCGGCACGGCGCACCGGTTCGTCCCTCTTCGGGGCGGACACCAGCCAGGAGGAGATATGAAGTTCGGCATCGAGGAGGATCTCCTGTGCGTGGACCCGGCCACGGGCCGACGCGTCGAGACCGGTGATCCGGGAACCGGCAGCGAGGCCGACGAGGCGGAGCCGGATTCATTCATCTTCCGGACCGGCGCCGAGGCGCTGGAGGCGTTGTTGGAGGATCGCCGGGCGCTGGGGGCGCTGGCGGCCGACGGCGGTGCGATCGCCACGGGGTTCGGTCTGGTTCCCGCGCTGTCCCCCGCGGCGGACCCCTGCGCCCCCTCGACCGGTCGGGAAGGGGGTGCCCTGCGGATCCATCTTCCGGTTCCGACTCCCGAAGAAGGGGTCCAGGTCATGAACCACCTGCGTCGTTGGATGCCCGTCCTCATGGCCCTGGGCGCCAACTCGCCGCTTTGGAACACCGCCGACACCGGATACGCCAGCTGGAGGACGCTACGCAACCGGACCTTGCCCGTCCACGGCATCCCTCCGCACTTCTTCGGCGCCCGCGACTACACCGAACGCGTCGACCGGCTGCTGGAGAGTCCGGGCATCGACACCCAGGACCACGTCGGATGGGGAGCACGGCTTTCCCCCTTGCGCGGGAGCCTGGAGGTCCGCGCCATCGACATGCAGCTGACCGCCGGGGAATCAGTGCTTTTCGCCCTGCTGGTCCGCTCGCTGGCCGTGGAGGCACTGCACCGGTCCCCCACTCCCGATGGCATCACTCCCGAAGAGTCCGACGCCGCCACCTGGCATGCCGCCCGCCACGGCGTGGAGGGGGATCTGGTCGGGCTCCCCAGTTGCGAACGGTCCTCGCCCTCGGCACTGGCCCATCTGATGTTCGACACGGTCGAGGACCATCTGATCGGATTCGGCGATGCCGCCTATGTGTCGGCGGGTTTGCGGGAACTCCTGAATTCCGGGAACGGCGCCGCCCGCCAGCGCGTGGCCTTCGAGCACGGGGGAATCGCCCGGGTGGTCGAATTCGCCGGAGCCGAATTGGTCAGGGAAACGACGTGGTGAGCCGGTGAACCGCCGGCTCCGGCAGTAGTACCCCCAGTCGGACTCGAACCGACAACACAGAGATTTTAAGTCTCCCGCCTCTACCGATTGGGCTATGGGGGCCCGCAGCTAGATCCTACAAGAGCGTCGGCCCCCGGACGCCACACGGCGCCGCGTCCTTCCCGGGATTCGGGGGACGCGGCGCCGTGGGATGCCGGGTTCCGGCGGTGCCGAAGACTACTTGGCTGCGGCCTTGGGCTTCGGGGTGGCTGCCTCGACGAACCCGCGGCGCGGGGTCTGAAGATCGGCGATCTGGGTGATGTCGCGCTTGAACAGCAGGTTGGCGAACCAGTCGCCGGCCACGCGGAACTTGCGCTCGAACGTCGGCATGGCCATGCCGTGGTAGCCGCGGTGGGCGACCCAGGCCGGCACGCCCTTGAGCTGCAGGCCGAGGACCTTGGCGACGCCCTTGCCGGTGCCGAATCCGGCGACGGCACCCATGTTCTTGTGCTCGTACTCGCCCACCTGGCCCACGCCGTAGCGGGTGGCGTAGATGTTCGAGGCCAGCAGCTTGGCCTGGCGGACGGCGTGCTGGGCGTTGGGCACGCAGGTGCCGTCGGGCAGGCCGCCGGTGACATCCGGGACGGCAGCGACATCGCCGGCGGCCCAGGCGCCCTCGATGGGGCCGTCGTCGCCGGTGATGCGCAGATCGGTTCCAACGCGGACGCGGCCGCGCGGCTCGATCGGGAAATCGGTGGAGTGGACCATCGGGTTGGCCTGCACGCCCGCGGTCCAGACCAGGGTGTCGGTCTCGAAGGTCTCGCCGGGGGTCTTCTCCGGCATGTTCGTCAGCTCGAGCGTGCCGTTTTCGGCCTTGCCCAGCGACGTGTTCAGCAGGACCTCGATGCCGCGCGAGCGCATGTGCTCCACGACCCAGACGGCCTGTTCCTCGGTGACCTCGGGCATGATGCGGCCCATGGCCTCGACCATCACGAAGCGGATCTCGTCCTGCTCGACGCGGCTGGTCTTGGCGACGGCGGCGCGCACCAGGTCCTCGAGTTCGGTGATGGTCTCGATGCCGGCGAAGCCGCCACCGACCACCACGAACGTCAGGGCGCGACGGCGGGCTGCCGGATCGCTCATCATCGACGCGGTCTCGACACGCTCGAGGACCTTGTTGCGCAGGGCGACGGCCTCTTCGATGGACTTCAGTCCGATGCCCTCGTCGGCCAGGCCGGGGATCGGGAAGGTCTTGGTGATGGAGCCGGCGGCCATGACGACGTCGGTGTAGCCCAGTTCGAAGGGCTCCCCGTCGGTCGGGACGACGACGGCCTTGCGGTTGGCGTGGTCAACGGCGCTGACGCGGCCGGTGATCAGTTCCGCGTTGTCCAGGTGCGTGCGGTGGGAGACGGTCACGTGGCGGGGCTCGATCTTGCCACCGGCGACCTCGGGAAGGAACGGCTGGTAGGTCATGTAGGGCAGCGGATCAACGACCGTGACGACGCCGCCATGGGCCTTGACCTTGTTCTGCAGCTTCATTGCGACGTACAAGCCGACGTATCCACCGCCAACGACGAGGATGCGTGGGCGATCGGAAAGTTCAGGAGTGTTTGCCATGAGCCCATACTAACGCCATCAACCGCTATGTGAAAGTCTTCACTAGCGACTTTCCGGGAGATCATCGAAAGGATCCCGATCCGCCTCGGAGGCGGTCCATTCCGCATCCGCCACCGTCCCGGCCGCGGCGGCCAGGGCGGCCCGGTTCCGGCGTCGCACCGTGACCACATGCACACCGCCACCGACGATGATGATCAATGCCAGCGCGCCGAATCCGATGACCAGCACCGCCGGCAGCGCGCCGGCGGGATCCTCCGGGGCGACGGCCTCGGGGGCGGCCACCGCCGGGACGGAGGATTCCTCCTCGGGCTTGGCGCTGGGCTTGGAGGCATTGGGGCGGGTGACCTGGCCGCGGCGGTGGACGTGGATCCATTCGGCGATGGTGCCCAGCGGGTTCTGGTCCACCGAGGGGACATCGGTGGTCAGGGCGGCCTCGGCGTCCAGCAGACCGTAGCCGTAGAGGTTGTCCACCCCGGGCTCCCCCGCGTCCTCAGCGGTGGCCAGGATGCGCTGGATGACGTCGCGGGCCTTCATCTCCGGGTACTTCGAACGGATCAGGGCCGCGACGCCGGATACCAGCGGTGCCGCACCCGAGGTCCCTGACCAGTCGGCGTACCCGCCATCGGGCAGCCCGCCCACCAGCGGGTCGGCGGGGGCCGCCACGCCGATGCTGATTCCCTGCGTCGAGGAGTCCCAGCTGGCCTTGCCCTTCTTGTCGACACCAGCCACGGTCAGCACCCCGGGGATGGTTGCCGGCGCCCCGACCTGTTCCATGCCCCCGGCACGGTTCCCGGCGGCGGCGACGATGACGACGTCGTGCTCCTCGGCGTATTTGAAGGCCTCGTCCCAGCTGGTCGGCCAGCTCGGCGTCGTGGACCCCAACGACATGTTGATCACGTCGGCCCCCTGGTCCACGGCCCATTTCACCGCGCGCGGGACCTGCTCGCTGATGGGGACGCCCCCGGGGTTCTCCGACCCCAGCCACAGCGACCCCGAGAGCAGCTCCGCCTTCGGGGCCACACCGATGACGCCGTCGGGGCCGGGCCCGGGTTTGGGGATCTTCACCGGATCGGGTTTCTTCGGCGGATCCTCGTCGTCCTTCTTCGCGTCCTTCACGGCACGCTTCCAGGCAATGGTCTGCTTCTCGTCTTCTGCCTTGGCCTTCGCGATGGCCTTTTCGTTGTTTCCGTGTCCGGCCAGCAGGGTGCCCACCAGGGTGCCGTGCTCGGGCAGCGCGCCGAGGGGTTCGGTGCCGTCCTTGTTCCCTGCCGCGGAGAAGTCGCTGCCGCCGATGACGGTCCCGCTCAGATCGGGGTGCGAGTCGGCGATGCCGGTATCAATGACCGCGACGGTGACGTCCTCGCCCTTGGAGACCTTCCAGGCCTGCTTGATGCCGTAGTCCTTGAGCCAGTATTCGCTGTCACGGATCTGATCCGCCTGGGCAGCGGGGGCGGCGACCAGCAGCGTTGCCGCGGCCAGCAGGCTCGCCAGGAGGCCGGCGGTGGCACGGGTCGGACGTGACGTCACGGGCGGTTCCTTCAAGGGTCGGGGACGACGGCGGGAGGACGGCCTACTGCCGCGCCAACCCGAGGGCGATACCGTCCAGAATATCGTGTTCGCTGGCCACCGCGGTGCGCACCCGGTTTCCGGTCAGCTCGGCGACCCGGAGCAGGATGGTCCGGTAGATCAGCGCCCCGGCGGCAATGACATCGACCCGGCCCGGGTGCATGTACGGCAGTTGTTCGCGGCGGCGCCGCGAGAAGCCCAGGAATTCGCTGGCCGCGGCCTCGATGACCCCGACGGGCAGTTCGGCGCCGTCGATCTTCTCGGGCTGGTAGCTGTGCAGATCCAGCACATGAGCGGTCACCGTGGTGATGGTTCCGGCCACGCCGACCACCCGGTCCACTTCCTGCAGGGGCACGGTCTGCAGCACCGTGTCGATCTGCCGGTTGGCTTCGGCTTCCGCGGCGGCGATCTGCTCGGCCGTCGGCGGGTCGTCGGTGAGGAAGCGTTCGGCATAACGCACGCAGCCCATGTCCATGCTGATCGCCGCGCGCACGCCTTCGCTGCTGCCCACCACGAATTCGGTGGACCCTCCCCCGAGATCGATGACCAGGACGTCTTCCGTGTCGGCGGGCGGCCGGACCGACACGGCGCCGGCGAAGCTCAAGGCGGCTTCCTCCGAGCCTTCGATGACCTCGGGGGTGACGCCGAGCCGGGTGCGGACCCCGTCCATGAACTCATCCCGGTTCCCCGCGTCACGGGTAGCCGAGGTGGCGACGAACCTCACCCGCTGGGCACCGTGCCGGCCGATCAGTGCCGCATATTCATCCAGTGCCTCAAAGGTGCGCTCCAGGGCCTCGGGGGCCAGGTTCCCGGTGGCATCGACGCCCTGGCCCAGGCGCACGATGCGCATCTGGCGGGCCACGTCGAGCAGTCGGATCCGTCCGTCGTCGTCCTCGATGACATCGGCGATCAGCAGCCGGATGGAATTCGTTCCGCAATCGATGGCGGCAACCCTCATGCCTGGCCTCCTGGATCGTGTGGTGCGGGCTGTTGCCCGGTCGTTTCAGCGTGTTCGCGCGCCTGTCGGGCAGCGCTGCGCCGGGCCTTCTTCACGGCAGGGTCCTCGGCCTGGGTCTTGACGTGGCGGCTGCGGTCCTGTGCGGGAACGGGCGCCTCGGTATCCCAGGCCCCCCGGCAGTGGCACCGCTCGGCGGTCCACCATTCGGCGATTCCGGCAATGGCCTCATCGCCCAGCGGGTTGACCCCGGCCCCCGCGGAGAGCGAATGTCCCACCAGCACGTGCAGGCATTTCACCCGGGTCGGCATGCCGCCGGCGGACACCCCGTCGATTTCCGGGACGGCGCCGACTCCGGTGCGCCGGCCAATGGCATCGCGGGCCGCGAGATAGTCCTGGTGGGCCGCGGTGTAGGCGGCCGTCAGCGCCTCGTCCTGTCCCAGGCGTTCGGTCATCGTTGCCATCAACCCGGCGGCCTCCAGGCGGGAAACCGCGGAGGTGATGACCGGATGGGTGAGGTAGAAGGTCGTGGGGAAGGGGATGCCCGAGGCCAGCCGCGGGGCGGTGGTGGCCACCAGCGGATTGCCACAGAGGCACCGGGCCCCGATCTCCACCACATTGCGGGCCGGACGGCCGAGCTGACGACTCAGCGTGTCCAGGTCCCCGGGGGTGGGGACCCGCTGTTCGGCGTCCAGCGCCTCATGGCGCGGTGCGGTGGCGGGATGCTCCACGGATTCTCCTTCAGGAAATGATCAGTCGGTGGCCGAGCGTACAACGGTGTCCCAGAGGGAGTCGACCCACGGCAGGTCGGTCCGGACATCGCCCACGCTCTGCGGGCCCGCGGCGGAATCGTCGCCGGTGGCCCCGACCACCATGTACTTCTTCTCGCCCGGCATGACCAGGTTGATGCGGTTGCGGGCCTGGGCCTTGACGTAGGCCGGGTCGTCCCAGCGGGCAATCTGCGAGGTCAGCTCGGCCTGCTCCTGCTGCTTCTCGGCGATCGAGGCCTGCACTTCGGCGACCTCGGCCCGCTGGTCCATGTAGGTTCCGACGCTGGGTAGCAGCAGGACGGTCACCACGGCCAGGATGACCGCCAGGGTCAGCAACCGTCCGGAGAAGGCCCGGGCCGGGACCGGGGCACCGGCCTCGGTCGGGGCCTGCGTGGCCTCGGGTTCGCGGTGGCCGTTGCCGGAGCGGATCGCCCCGGAGAGTTCCGCGCGTTCGCGCAGCCGCTTCTCGCGGGGCCCGCTCGGGCGTGGCCCGGGACGTTTGCCGGCCGGAGTCGACTTCGCTGCCGACGGTGTGGCCGGTGCCCTCCCGCGGGAGGCCGGCGAGGATTTCGCCGGGGACTTGCCGCTGCCCGGGGCCGCCGGGGTACCTGGCTGCTTCCGCGCGGTGGAGGGCCCTGCGGGCTGCTTGCGGGCCGCCGGCTTATCGGGGGTGGGTTTCTTCGCCGCGGACCGGCCGGCCGCCGATGACGGGGACGGGGAATCCTCGGACGTGTTCCCGGGTCCGGGAGCGGCACCCATCGGGACGACCTTCTGCCGGTTGACCGCCGCCGGGGTGCGGGGGGCGGACGGTGCAGGAACGACGGCGTCTTCGTGGTCGCCGGAGGCGGCGGGGTCGTGCCCCGGCTCGGCAGGCCTGGCCCGTGGCATGTTGGGACGTCGGTTTGCCATGGGTGTCCTTCCGGTCTGCTCGGTGGGTCCGGGGGTGGGCCGGGTGCACGCGCCTGAAAGGCGTGAGGGGAACCGCCGGTGTCCGGCGACTCCCCTCAGCACTTTACGCGTTGCGGTGCGACCTTAGGCGGTGAAACGCGGGAAGGTCGCCTTTCCTGCGTAGAACGCGGCATCGCCGAGCTCTTCTTCGATGCGCAGCAACTGGTTGTACTTCGCGACGCGCTCGGAGCGGGCCGGGGCGCCGGTCTTGATCTGGCCGGCGTTGGTGGCCACCGCGATATCGGCGATCGTGGTGTCCTCGGTTTCGCCGGAGCGGTGCGAGGTGACGGTGGTGTAGCCGTTGCGCTGGGCCAGCGACACGGCATCGAGGGTCTCGGTCAGTGAACCGATCTGGTTCACCTTGACCAGCAGCGAGTTCGCCGTGGCGGAATCGATGCCCTTCTGCAGGCGCTCCGGGTTGGTGACGAAGAGGTCGTCGCCCACGATCTGGACCTTCGAGCCGATGGCGTCCGTCAGGGTCTTCCAGCCCTCCCAGTCGTCTTCGTCCAGCGGGTCCTCGAGGGAGACCAGCGGGAAGTCCTTGACGAGCTGGGCGTAGTAGTCGCTCATCTCGGCGGCCGTGCGGGAGGCCCCTTCGAACTGGTAGGTCCCGTTCTCGAAGAACTCCGAGGAGGCGACGTCCAGTGCCAGGGCGATGTCCTCGCCCGGGGTCAACCCGGCCTTCTTGATGGCGTCGATGATCAGTTCCAGGGCGGCCCGGTTGCTTTCCAAGTTCGGGGCGAAGCCGCCCTCGTCCCCCAGGCCGGTGGCCAACCCGCGTTCCTGCAGGACCGATTTCAGCGCGTGGTAGACCTCGACGCCCCAGCGCAGTGCCTCGGAGAAGGTGGAGGCGCCGACGGGCACGACCATGAACTCCTGGATGTCGACATCCGAGTCGGCGTGCGAACCACCGTTGAGGATGTTCATCAGCGGCACCGGCAGGACGTGGGCGTTCGGTCCACCCAGGTAGCGGTAGAGCGGCAGGTTGGAGGACTCGGCGGCGGCGGAGGCCACGGCCAGCGACACCCCGAGGATGGAGTTGGCGCCCAGCGTCGACTTGTTCGGGGTCCCGTCCAGATCGATCATGATCTGGTCGATGGCCCGCTGGTCGGTGGCGTCCTGGCCGATCAGGGCCGGCTGGATCGTGTCGATGACCGCGTCGACGGCCTTGGTGACGCCCTTGCCCAGGTAGCGGGACTTGTCACCGTCGCGCAGCTCAACGGCTTCAAAGGCTCCGGTGGAAGCGCCGGAGGGCACTGCCGCGCGGCCCAGCGAGCCATCGGAGAGCAGGACTTCGGCTTCTACGGTCGGGTTGCCGCGCGAGTCGAGGATTTCGCGAGCGTGGATGGCATCGATCAAGGCCATGGAAGGTACTCCTTCGTGGGTGGGTTGGGGGCCGTACACAGCATTGGATACGCGGGCACGTTGCCTCGCGTCCCAGCCTAGCCTGTGCCGGGTGTGGAGGAGGAAGTTGGTTGCGCGGCCGTCATGTAACGTGCGACGGCGGTGCGCAGGGACCGTTCGGCGTCCAATCCACGTTCGTGGGCGTCGGCGACGATCCCCAGGAGCAGCTCGCCGAGTTCGGCTTCAGTCTCCACCACCGCGGCGCCCGGCACCGGCGGGGCGGCCGGCGCCCCGGGCCCGCCGCTCCAGCGACGGGCCCGGCCGATCGTCTTATCGGCCAGGGCGAGGGCCGGAAGATGACGCGGCAGCGAGGAGAACGGGTCGGTGCGGGAGGGGTCCTCGGCGCGTTTGGCGGCATCCCAGGATTCGACGATCTCCTGGACGTCCTCGGGGTAGGTTCCGCGCAGGCTGCCGTCGCGGTGGAAGACGTGGGTGTTGCGGCGGATCATCTTTTCGCTCAGATGCGCGGCGATGTCGGAGAAGTCGAAGGCCCCCCGTTCGGCGGCGATCTCGGCGTGCAGGACCAGTTGCAGAAGCACGTCGGCCAGTTCCCCGCGCAATTCGTCGTCATCCTGGCCGGTTTCGATGGCCTCGAGCAGTTCGTAGGACTCCTCGACCAGGTATTCCACCAGCGAGGCATGGCTCAGTCCGGCGGTCCAGCGGCAGTGCCGGCGGAGGTCCGCAATGATGCCCATAAGGCGTTGCGGCTCCCCCGGCGTGCCCGGGCTCCCCCCGGGCCGGGCCCCGCTCATGATCGGTTCAGGCCTGGTCATCGTCCTGGTCATCGCCGTCGCCGGTCATCCCCGCATATTCGGCGTTGATGTACTCGACCAGGGCTTCGCGTTCCTCCAGCGGCAGGAAGGCCGCCTCGGCCGCGTTGAGCGTGAGCTCGAGCAGGTCGTCCAGATCGTAGTCGAATGCTTCGACCAGCAACTCGAACTCGCCCGAGAGGCTCGTCTCCGACATCAAGCGGTTGTCCGGGCTGATGGTGACGGTGAAACCCGTCTGGTAGAGCAGGTCGATGGGATGGGACTCGATGCCCTCGCCGAAGGCCGCGGTGGCCCCGGTCTGCAGGTTCGAGGACGGGCAGATCTCCAGCGGAATGCCCCGGTCGCGCACCCAGTTGGCGACCGGCCCCAGGGTGACCAGCCCGGTGTCCTCTTCGACCTCGGATCCGTCATCGTCGGTGCCACCGAACTGGATCTCGATGTCCTCGGCGATGCGCACGCCGTGGCCCAGCCGTTCGGCCCGCCCGGTCAGCAGGGCATCGACTATCGAATCCACTCCCGCGGCTTCGCCGGCGTGGACGGTGGTGGGGAAGAAGTTCGTGGCCAACAGATCGAAGGCCTCCTTCATCCGCGAGGGCGGGAACCCGTCCTCGGCACCGGCGATGTCGAAGCCGACGGCCCCGTTGCCGCGATGGCGCAACGCCAATTCGGCGATCTCCACGCCTCGATCGGCATGGCGCATCGCGGTGATCAGCTGGCCGACCTGGATGGGCCGGCCACTACCGGCGACGGTTTCAACCCCTTCGTCCAGGCCCTGCTGCACGGCCTGGACGGCTTCGTCCAGGCTCAGCCCGCCGGCCAGATGCTGTTCGGGGGCCCAGCGCACTTCCCCGTAGACGACGCCGTCGTCGGCGAGGTCCTCAACGAATTCACGGGCCACCCGGACCAGGTTCTCGTGGGTCTGCATGACCGCCACGGTGTGTTCGAAGGTTTCCAGGTAGCGCGGCAACGAACCGGAGTTCGCCGATTGGCGGAACCATTCGCCCAGGGCGACCGCGTCGGTGGAGGCCAGTTCATGGCCTGCCGCGGCGGCGAGTTCGATGATGGTGGACGGACGGAGTCCGCCGTCGAGGTGGTCATGCAGCGAGACCTTCGGCAGGCTGCGGAAGTCGAATTCGGGGTCATAGGCGGTATGGATCAGCTCTTCACTCACGTACCCAGCGTACTGGGCGGGGCAACGCAGCGGAACCACTGAATCCCGGGAGCCCGGGACGGCGTTGCCGCGGCTCAGTGCCCCCGCTCGGCGGGGACTTCCAGCAGCGGGGGCGCCGGCTGGGCGTCCGGGGCCTGCGGGTCCGTGCCAAGCCGGCGCCGCAGGACATTGAGGACCCGGTCCACGATGAAGCCGAACACCATGGCGATGGCTATGGACAGGCCGATCCCCAGCAGCGGGTTGTCCTTCATCCAGTGGCCGCCGACGGCACCGATGGTGGTGGAGTAGGCACTCCAGGTCAGGCATCCCAGCACGTCGAGCAGGGTGAAACGGCGGCGGGAGAACCGGGTGGCCCCGGCGGTGAAGTTCACCGCCACCCGGCCGACGGGGATGTAGCGGGCCGTGAAGATCAGCAGGGCGCCCCGTCGTTCGAGTTCCCGTCGGGCGAAGGCGAAGGTCCGTCGCGTCCGTGGACGACGCATCCAGCGGAACCGATCCAGGCCGATCCGCCGGCCGAACCCGTAGGCGATCTGGTCCCCGGCCATCGCCCCGGCCGCTCCGACGACGCCCAGCAGCAACAGCGACGGGGACCCCGAGGCCACCGCGACGGACGCCAGCGCCACCAGCAGCGACTCGCTGGGCACCACCGGCATGAACCCGTCGATCAGGCAGAGCAGGAAGAGCAACGGCAGGATCCACCAGGCGGTCGAGGCATGGAGGATGACCTCGTTGACGATCTCCATGAGGCAGGGTCCCTTGGCTGGAATTATTCCGTCTTCCGGTGGACGACGGCGGCCGCACCCGGTCTTCGTCGGGTGATGCATCCAGTCTGGCCCATCGGACCCGGCCGTGGCCTCCCACCCCGGGATGATTACGGGTCCGACCCGGGTCATCCCCGAGGTCGGCGGACACGCAACCCGGCGGAGCGGCTATTCGGCGATCCGCTCCAGGATCAGGCGTTGGCCGTTCCTGCTGCCTTCGGCGCTGATCACCGCTGCCGACTCCAGTGCCTCCAGGGCCCTGCCGAATTTCTCGGGGGTGTCGGTCAACAAGGTCATCAGCGGTTGGCCGCGGCGGACCACGTCTCCGGGTTTGGCGTGCAGGCGCACCCCGGCCCCGGCCTGGACCTCGTCCTGCCGACGGGCCCGCCCGGCACCCAGCCGCCAGGCCGCCACCCCGACGGAGAGGGCATCGAGTTCGGTGAGCACCCCTTCGGCCTGGGCGTACACGGTCTCCGATTCGCGGGCGACCGGCAGGGCGGCGGCCGGGTCCCCTCCCTGGGCGGAGATCATCTTGTGCCAGACGTCCATGGCACGGCCGTCGGCCAGCGCGGCCGCAGGGTCGGCGTCGTGCACCCCGGCGCCGGCGAGCATCTCCTGGGCCAGCTTCACCGTCAGTTCCACCACATCGGCAGGTCCGCCTCCGGCCAGGACGTCCACGGATTCGGCGACCTCGATCGCGTTGCCGGCGGTGAGCCCCAACGGAGTGGCCATGTTGGTCAGCAGCGCCACCGTCTTGACCCCGGCGTCGGTGCCCAATCCCACCATCGTGCGGGCCAGTTCGCGGGCGTCCTGTTCGTTCTTCATGAACGCCCCGGATCCGACCTTGACGTCGAGGACCAGGGTCCCGGTGCCCTCGGCGATCTTCTTGGACATGATCGAGGAGGCGATCAGCGGGATGGCTTCGACGGTTCCGGTCACATCACGCAGGGCGTAGAGCTTCTTATCGGCCGGAGCCAGCCCCGTCCCGGCCGCGCAGATCACCGCACCGCAATCGGAGAGCTGGTCCATCAGGGCCGCAGTGGACAGCGAGGCGTTCCATCCGGGGATGGATTCGAGCTTGTCCAGGGTTCCGCCGGTATGCCCGAGGCCACGGCCGGACAGCTGGGGTACCGCGACCCCGAAGGCCGCCACCAACGGGGCCAGCGGCAGGGTGATCTTGTCCCCCACCCCGCCGGTGGAGTGCTTGTCCGCGGTGGGCTTGACCGCCCCCGCGGGGGTGCGCAGCGAGGAGAAGTCCATGCGTTCGCCCGAGTTGATCATCGCCGTCGTCCAGCGGGAGATTTCCGCCCGGTCCATCCCGTTGAGCAGGATCGCCATGTTCAACGCCGCCATCTGTTCCTCGGCGATGACCCCGCGGGTATAAGCGTCGATGGTCCAGTCGATCTGTTCGGGACTCAGCGTCCCGCGATCGCGTTTGATGCCGATGATCTCGACCGCGTCGAAGTGCTCGGTGCTCATGCTGGACCTTTCGTCGGTGCTCCGGCCGGATGGCCGGAGCTAGTGCAACAGGGTTTCGGGGCCGAAGGCGTCGGGCAGGACCTGGTCCATGGTGGCGATCCCGCGGACGGTCATCAGTTCCATCCCGGGTCCACGGTGTTCGTAGAGCAATTGCCGGCAGCGCCCGCAGGGCATCAGGATGTTGCCGGTTCCGTCCACGCAGTAGAACGCGCGCAGCCGGCCGCCCCCGCCCATATGCAATTGTCCGATCATGGTGCATTCGGCGCAGAGGACGACCCCGTAGGCGGCGTTTTCGACATTGCAGCCGCTGATGATCCGCCCGTCCTCGGTCACTGCCGCCGCCCCGACCGGGAACTTCGAATACGGGGCGTAGGCGTGTTCCATCGCCGCGGTGGCCGCGATCCGCAGGCGTTCCCAGCCGGCGGGGTCCAGCGGCGTCGTCGGAGGGTGGGGCACGGGCCTACTCCTTCACGTAGGCGACGCCGTTGGAGGCCGGGGGTCGTGATTTCCCGGCCAGCCCGGCGACGGCAAAGATCGTCACGATATAGGGCAGCATCTGCATGAACTGGTTGGGCACCGGGGTGCCCAGGATGCTCAGCACGAACGAGAGGTTCAACGAGAAGCCGAACAACAGGGAGGCGAAGAACGCCCCGATCGGGTTCCAGCGCCCGAAGATCATGGCCGCCAGGGCGATGAACCCCTGCCCGGCGGTCATTTCCTTGCTGAAGGACGAGGACGTCACCAGGGTGAAGAACGCACCCCCGAGACCGGCGACGACCCCGGCGAGCAGGACGTTGGAGAACCTGATGGCCTTGACCCTGATGCCCACCGTGTCGGCGGCCTGGGGGTGTTCGCCCACGGCCCGCACGCGCAGGCCCCATCGGGTCTTGAACAGGCCGAACCAGACCAGGAAGACGGCGACGTACATGCCGTAGCCCAGGATCGTCTGGTCGAAGAAGATCGGACCGAACACCGGGATGTCGGCCAGGCCGGGGATCCTGATGTTGTGGAACGACGGCGGGGAGTTGAACAGGGCCGTATCGGCCTTCATCACGGTGGAGAAGAGGAAACTGGTCAGCCCGGCGACCAGGACGTTGAGTACGACGCCGACGATGATCTGGTTGACCATGTATTTGATGCTGAACACCGCCAGGACCGCGGAGACGAGCATGCTGGCCACCACGGCGGCCAGGACACCGGCCAGCAGGCTCTGCGTGATCGATCCGACGACCGCGGCGCCAAAGGCCCCGGCCAGCAGCTGGCCCTCGATGGCGATGTTGATGACCCCGGTCCGCTCACACAGCACGCCGGAGAGCGAACCGAAGATCAGCGGGATGGCCAACGTGAACGAACCGGCGATCAGACCGGAGAAGTAGACGTTGGGGTTGTTGGCGCTGCCGATGACCCAGACCAGGAAGGCAATGACCCAGATGGCCGCGAAGGCCGGGACCAGCCATTTCGGGGCGGTGGCCCGCCGGGAGGTCAGCCGGAAGGAATACGCCGCCAGTCCCAGCAGCAGGATGGCGCCGATCCATCCCACGAGCGTGGTGCCGAGCATCACGTCGGGGACCTTGATCGCGTCGTGGTCGGTCGAGATGCGGAACCTGGCCGTGGCGCTCGGGCTGCCGATGGCGAATCCGAGAAGTGCCACCAGGGCCAGGACGGCCAGCACCATGGGGGTGCTCCAGTTCCGGTGGGCCGTGCCGACCGACGTCACGCCGGCCGAGGGGGTGGTGGTTGCGGTGCTCACGCTGCTCCTCCGGTCCCGGCGGTCCGCGCCGTGGTGGTCTTGCTCTTCTTCTTGCCGGTGTTGATGCGGAAGATCGCTTGCACCAGCGGCGGGGCGGCGATGAACAGCACGATGAAGGACTGGACGACCAGCACGATGTCGATGGGGATGCCGGTGTTGGATTGCATGCCCACGCCACCGGCCCGCAACGCGCCGAACAGCAGCCCGGCGAAGAGGGTGCCCATGGGTTTGGAGCGTCCCAACAACGCCACGGTGATGGCATCGAATCCGAAGCTGGCGGCGATGTCACTGGACAGGGCGCGTTCGGTGCCCGAGATCTGTGCGGTGCCGGCGAGCCCGGCGAGGGCCCCGGCGACCACCATGGCGGTGATGTAGGCCTTGGAGACATTGATCCCCGCGGTGCGGGCCGCCAACGGGTTGGCCCCGACCGCACGAAGTTCGAAGCCGGTCGTGGAACGGTTGAGCAGCCACCAGACGAAGGCCACCGCGGCCAGGGCCACGACGAAACCGTAATGCAGCCGGAAGCCGCTGCCGAAGATCAGCGGGTAGGCCGCCGAGGAGTCGATGTTCGGGCTGATCGGGTTGTTGGAGCCGGGGCGTTGGAAGCCGGGGGTGGTCAGCAGATAGAGCAGGAAGTAGAGCGCGATGTAGTTGAGCATGATCGTCACGATCACTTCGTGGGCTCCGCGTCGGGCCTTGAGCACCCCCGCGATGCCGCCCCAGAGGGCACCGCCGATGATCCCGGCCACCATCGCCAGGATCAGGTGGATTCCGGCGGGCAGGTCCAGGGTGAATCCGACCCAGCCGGCGAGCAGGGCGCCGACGATGATCTGCCCCTGGCCACCGATGTTGAACAGGCTGGCCCGGAACGCCAGGGCGACCCCGAGTCCTGCGAGGATCAGCGGGGTGGCGTCGGTCAGGGTTTCGGTGAGGGGATAGATCGCATTGGCGAAACCGTCGGCCTGGGTGTTGAAGATGGAGCTGCGGAAGAGCGCCACATAGGCTTCCGACACCGACGTCCACACGGCCCCCAACAGATCCATGGGCCGGGCGAAGAAGTAGCTCGAGGCCTCGGTGACCCGCTCGTCGGTCGCGGCGATCAGGATGGCTCCGACGATCAACGACAACAGGATCGCCAGGACGGACACCATGCCGTTGCCGGTGGTGATCCGAGTCATCAGCGAAGCCTGGGGGTCCGGTCCGGACGCCTCGGCCAGCTGGGCCGGCGAGTTCCCGGCGTCGGCTCCTCCGGGGATCGATCCCGGCTCCCCCGCCGGGGTTTCGCTGTCTGGGGCGACGGGGCCCGGTCCGGGCCCGTCCACGGGATCATTCATTCCCGGACTCCTCTTCTTGGTTCGGGTTCGCAGCCGCGGCACCGGATCCCTGATCCGTGGCCTCGGGAAGCGGGGTGGCGCCGGCCTCGGCGGCGGAGCTGCCGGCCATCATCAGGCCCAGGACCTCGCGCGGGGTGTCTCCGGGGACGATGCCCACCAGGCTGCCCTTGTACAACACGGCAATCCTGTCGGCCAGTTCGGCCACCTCGTCGAGTTCGGTGGAGACGATCAGCACGGGGGTGCCTCCGTCGCGTTCGGCGAGGATGCGCCGGTGCAGGAATTCGACCGAGCCGACGTCGACGCCGCGGGTTGGCTGCGAGGCGATGAAGAGCTTCAGGGGCCGGGACAGCTCCCGCGCCATGACCACCTTCTGCTGGTTGCCGCCCGAGAGGGTTCCGGCATTGGACTGCCCGCTCTGGGTCCGGATGTCGTATTCCTCGACCTTGTCCTCGGCGTTGCGGTTGATCACCGCCGGGCGCATGTTCAGTCCGCGGGCATACGGGGCCCGGTCATATTGGTTGAGCACGAGGTTCTCCGCGACCGTGAACGTGGAGACCAGTCCATCGGTGCTGCGGTCCTCCGGGACGAACCCGACCCCCGAGTTGATGATGGACTTCACGCTCCGGCCCAGCAGGTTCTCGCCCTCGAGCATGACCCGGCCCGTGGCCTGGTCCATCAGGCCCATGATGGCCTGGGTCAGTTCGGTCTGCCCATTGCCCTGGACCCCGGCGACCGCCAGGATTTCCCCCTGGCGCACGCCGAAGCTGATGTCGTCGAGCAGGACCTGGCCGGTGGGGGCCACCACGTTGAGGTGCTCCACGCGGAAGGTCTCCTCCCCCGGGGTGGCGTCCTCCTTGCCCAGGGCGAGGTTCACCTCACGGCCGACCATCAGCGAGGCCAGTTCGCTCGCGGAGGCCTCGGGTTCGGCCTTGCCGACCACCCGGCCCCGACGGATGACGGTGATGACGTCGGAAACGGCCTTGACCTCGCGTAGCTTATGCGAGATGAAGACCACCGAGGTGCCGTTGTCGCGCAGTTGCCCGATGATGCTCAGCAGTTCGTCGGTTTCCTGGGGCGTCAGCACCGCGGTGGGCTCGTCCAGGATCAGGATCCGCGCATCGCGGACCAGTGCCTTGATGATCTCCACGCGTTGTTGGACCCCGACGGGCAGGTCCTCCACGATGGCGTCGGGATCGACGTGGAAACCGAATTGCTCGGAGATCTCACGGATCTTGCGGCGGGTGGCCTCCAGATCGAGGATCCCGGCGGCCTTGGTGGCCTCGTCCCCGAGGGCGACGTTTTCCGCCACGGTGAAGACCGGGACCAGCATGAAGTGTTGGTGGACCATGCCGATGCCGGCGGCCATGGCGTCGCCGGGGCCGTTGAAGGACACCGGCCGGTCGTCGATGAGCACCTGCCCCGAGGTGGCCTCGTAGAGGCCGAACAGGACGTTCATCAGGGTTGATTTGCCGGCCCCGTTCTCGCCCAGCAGTGAATGCACCTGACTGTCTTCGACCACCACGTCGATGTTGTCGTTGGCGGTGAACGAACCAAATTTCTTGGTGATTCCGCGAAGTTCCAATTTCACGTGCTCTACCGTGTTCCCTTCTTTAGCGGCCCGGGCTCCAGGGGATCTGCCCCGATGCACCGTGGGCCATCGAATCCAGCGTAGCCGCGAATCGTTGGACGTCGGATGAGGCACGCGCCGCCCGTTTCCGGGATGGTCTCCCGTCTTTCCGGACGGCGCGCGCCGTGTCTGCTGGTTGGTCCTGACCCATCGCTTCGATGGGTCAGGACCTCCCGCGGACTATTTCTTCGGGCTGGACGGCGACTCGACCTTGATGTCGCCGGAGATGATGTCGGCCTTGATGTCGTCCAGCTGCGACTTCATGTCATCGGAGACATCGGAGTCGAAGTCGTGGAACGGTGCCAGGTCGACACCCTTGTTCTCCAACGTCCCGACATACGGGGTGTTGTCGAACTCGTCGTCCAGGTCCTCGGTGATCACGTTCTCGACGGCCTCACCCATCAGCTTCATGACGGAGGTGAGCACGAATTCCTGCCCGGAGGGAAGTGACTCGTAGCCATCGGAATCGACCCAGACGACCTTGGCGTCCTTGCCGTTGGAGTTGGCGTCCTTGACGGCGTCGATGGTGCCCAGGCCCACCGGACCGGCGACGGGCATGATGATGTCCGCCCCTTCGTTGATGAAGTTGGTGGTGGTCGTCTTGCCCTTGCCCTGGTTCTCGAAGTCGCCGGTGAACGTACCGTTCTGCTTATCGGCGTTCCAGCCCAGGACCTTGACCTTCTCGTCGTTCTTCTCGTTGTAGTACTGCACCCCTTCGTCGAAGCCGTCCATGAAGATGGTGACGGTCGGGATGTTGATGCCGCCGTAGGTGGCGACCTTGCCGGTCTCGGACGTCCCGGCGGCCAGGTAGCCGGCCAGGAAGGCGGCCTGGGCCGTGTCGTAGATGATCGGCTTGACGTTGGGCAGGTCGATCGAGTCGTCATCGATGATCGCGAAGTGCGCGTCCTCGGTCTTCTCCGCCAGGTCCTTGGTGGCATCGGCCAGCAGGAAGCCCACGGTGATGGTCAGGTTGCACCCGCCCTTGACCATGGAGTTCAGGTTGGGCTCGAAGTCGGTCTTGGCCTTGGACTCGGCCTGCTTGGTCTTGATGCCCAGGTCCTTCTTCGCCTTCATCAGGCCCTCGTAGGAGGACTGGTTGAAGGAGCGGTCGTCGAATCCGCCGGAGTCGGAGACGATGCAGCCGGTGTAGTCGGCGGCGCCGGGGTGGCTCGAGGCGGCCGAATCATCGCCACCGGAATCGGGGGCGGCCCCGCAGGCGGTCAGGACGAGGGCGGAAACGCCCAGGACGGCGGCGAGCTTGCCGGTGGAGCGCTTCAGGGTGCGCGGTGACTTCTTCAAGGTTCCTCCAGTGACGAGTGATGCTTCAGGGCCACCCCCTCCACGGGCCAGGTGACCTACCTGGGCCCCTCGAACGGGTGCCGACCGCCTTCGGCCTCCACATGTGGGGAGGACGTGACGGAAGATACAGTATGCCCCACTCGGACCGACCTGCCAGCATAAATAGTTGACACGACTATATTGTTGACCTTTTGTTACCTACTGGTAGCTCGATCAGACGCTTTGTCCAGGATTGATGGCGCGCAGGGCGGCAGCAGCCATGACCCGGATGCCTGTTTCGATGGCCTTCTCGTCCGGGATGTAGTCACCGCGATGCAGATCGTAGGTCTCCCCTCCCGGGGTACGCGTTCCCAGCCGCATCATGGCCCCGGGAATGGTGTGGGTCATCCAGGCGAAGTCCTCCCCGCCCATGGACTGCGGGATGAGCACGATGGCCGTCGACCCGATCTCGGCGCGCGCGGCCCGTTCGATCAGATCCGTTTCCGCTTCGGCATTGACCACCGGCGGGACCCCGCGGGTGTGCTCGAGTTTCACGTCGACACCATAGGGGACGGCGATCTGACGGACGACCTCGTCCAACAGCACCCCCGCCGATTCCCAGGCGTCCCCGTCCAGGCAACGCATGGTCCCGGCCAGGTAGCCCGCGGCGGGGATGGCGTTCGGGGCCGACCCGGCATGGATCTGGCCCCAGACCACCGAAACGGCGCTGCGCACGTCGATCCGCCGGTTGAGCACCGCCGGGACACCGACGGCGATCTCCGCCAGGGCGAAGACCAGGTCCTCGGTCAGATGCGGTCTGGAGGTGTGGCCGCCCCGGCCCGACAGTTCGATTTTGATGGTGTCGCTGGCACTGGTGATCGCCCCGATGCGGGTGCCGATCGTCCCGGCGTCGACCCGGGGTTCGCAGTGCAGGGCCAGGATGCGCGGGACCCCTTCGAGGACTCCCTGGGCAATCACCGACAGGGCCCCGCCGGGCATGGTCTCCTCCGCCGGCTGGAAGATCACCCGGATCCTGCCGCCGAGTTCACCGGCGGCGTGCATGCGCCCCAGGGTCAGGGCCACCCCGAGCATGACCGTAGTGTGGATGTCGTGCCCGCAGGCGTGGCAGACCCCTTCCCGGGTCGAGGCGTAGTCCAGCCCGGTTTCCTCCAGGATCGGCAGGGCATCGATATCCGCCCGCAGGCCCAGGGCGATGTCCCCCTCACCGATATCGACGTAGAGCCCGGTCCCCTCCAGGGCCCGTGGCTCCAGTCCGGCCGCCTCGAGCTCCGCCAGGATGCGTGCCGTCGTCCGGGTCTCCTCGAAGGAGAGTTCCGGGTTGGCGTGAAGGTCACGTCGGAAGCCCACCAGTTGGGGCAGCAACGGCTGCGCCCAGGGCCCGATCGCGGGATAGGTCGTCTGCCTCGAGGAATCGTAAGTCACAGAAGCGACTTTACGACGTCGCCGCGGCAACCACCGAGTTTGCAACGCATCATTTCGTGCGCGTCGCCGGCCGGCGGGAACCCGGCTACAACACGTCGAGGTCGCCGGAGGCCTTGAGTGCCTCGACGGCCTTCTTCACGGACTGGGCATGGTCGCTGGTGGTGACCAGCAGTGCATCCCCGGTATCGACGACGACCACGTCCTTGATGCCGATCAGGGCGATCATGCGTTTGGTGTCCGAGACCACCACTCCGGAGGCATCGTCGGCGTAGACCCGGGCCCCGTCCCCCAGCACGGTGAGGTTGGTGGCCTCGCTGGCCGGATTCAGCCGGCCGATGGCGGCGAAGTCGCCGACGTCATCCCAGGTGAATTCACCGGGGATCATTGCGACGTCGCCTTGTTCGGCTGCTGGTTCGGCCACCGCATAGTCGATGGCGATCTTCGGCAGGGTCGGCCAGATGCGCTTCTTCACCGCATCGCGTTCGGGGGTGTCCCAGGCGTCGGCGATCTCCATCAACCCCGCATGCAGTTCCGGTTCATTGCGTTCGAGATGGTCGAGCATCAAGGACACGGGGGCGACGAACATCCCCGCATTCCACAGGTAATCCCCGCTGTCGACGTAGCGCTGGGCCACTTCCTCGTCGGGCTTCTCCACGAATTCGAGCACCGAGGTGGCGCTGGGGGCCCCTTCCACGGTGAGGGCATCGCCGGCGCGGATGTAGCCGAACGCCGTGGACGGTGAGGCCGGTTTGATCCCGATCGTCACGATCTTGCCGGTAGCTGCGGTCAGGATGGCCTCGCGGACGGCCTCCTGGAAGACCTCCACCGGTCCGATGACCTGGTCCGCGGCAAAGGACCCCATGATGATGTCCGGATTCCTCCGGTGCAGGATGGCTGCCGCCAGGCCGATCGCCGCCGCGGAGTCCTTCGGCTCGGATTCGAGTACGAGGTTCGTTTCGCTCAGTTCGGGCAACTGCGACTGGACGGCTTCGCGGTGGGCCTGCCCGGTGACCACCATGATGCGCTTCTCGGCCAGGGGAACGAGCCGCTCATAGGTTGCGCGGATCAGCGTCGTCCCCGATCCGGTGAGGTCGTGCAGGAACTTGGGGGCGGCCGCTCGGGAGAGCGGCCACAGCCGCGTTCCCACGCCGCCGGCGGGGATCACGCCGTGGAAGCGCGCGAGGAGGTCATCATTCATGGATCCCACAGTAGGCGATCACCGAACCGTTTCGCTGGAGGACGGGCTGGATTTAGGGCACGAAAATGTCACGTATTTTCCGCGCGAATCCGTGTATTCCCCCTCGTCACCACGGTCGCCGTGAGGCTCGCCACACAGGTAGGGTGGAGACGAACCCTGACGGACCCCGTGGTCTAGGATCAGGCTAGGAACGCTTACGCACCGGCGCCAATCTTTTGTGTGCACGCCACACGAACGCCCTTGCATGCATGGAGGTAAATTCAGTGTCGAAGACATCGTCAGGCACCCTCTACCGCGGCCACGAAGGCATGTGGTCCTGGGTAGGGCATCGGGTCACCGGTGTCGTCATTTTCTTGTTTCTTTTGGTGCACGTGCTCGATACGGCCTTGGTGCGGGTCGACCCCGGCGCCTACGACGCAGTGATCGGCACGTATAAGAACCCGTTGATGGCCGTCGGAGAGCTCGGTCTCGTCGCCGCGATCGTCTTCCACGCCTTCAATGGCCTGCGCCTGGTCCTGGTCGACTTCTGGAAGTCCGGCCCCAAGTACCACCGTCAGCTGCTCTGGGGAGTGCTGATCGTGTGGGTCGTGGTCATGATCGGCTTCGCCATCCGTCACCTGTCGCTCGCCTTCGGAGGTTACTAAGCCATGGCTCCCACGGAATTCGTTGCACCGCGTTCGACTCGGGTCGACCCGAAGTACCTGCGCTCCAAGTCCAAGAACGGCAACTTCGAGATGCTCGCTTGGCTCTTCATGCGCATCTCGGGGGTCCTGCTGGTCATCCTGATCTTCGGCCACCTCTTCGTGAACCTGCTGGTCGGTGACGGCGTGCATGCCATCGACTTCGGGTTCGTCGCCGGCAAGTGGGCCAACCCGCTCTGGCAGTTCTGGGATCTGACCATGCTGTGGCTGGCGATGCTGCACGGCACCAATGGCGTTCGCACCATCATCAACGACTACGTCGAAAAGGATCGTCCGCGGTTCTGGCTCCAGCTGGTGCTGGTGCTGTGCTCGGCGGCCATCGTCATCCTCGGGACGCTCGTGATCTTCACCTTCGATCCGTGCATCCCCGGCTCCACGCTCGCGGTCTGCCAGTAGTCCCGGCACGCTTCGCCGACACCAAGATTCAAAGAAGAGGGAACATCCGGTATGCAGGTACATAAGTACGACGTCGTCATTGTCGGCGCCGGTGGCGCGGGCATGCGCGCTGCCATCGAATCCGGCCAGCAGGCCCATACGGCCGTGCTGACCAAGCTCTACCCCACCCGTTCACATACGGGCGCCGCCCAGGGCGGCATGTGTGCCGCCCTGGCCAACGTCGAGGAAGACAACTGGGAGTGGCACACCTTCGACACCGTCAAGGGTGGCGACTACCTGGTTGACCAGGATGCCGCCGAGGTCATGGCCAAGGAGGCCATCGAGGCGGTGCTGGACCTGGAAAAGATGGGCCTGCCGTTCAACCGCACCCCCGAGGGCAAGATCGACCAGCGTCGCTTCGGCGGCCACACCCGCGACCATGGCAAGGCCCCCGTCCGTCGGTCCTGCTACGCCGCGGACCGCACCGGGCACATGATCCTGCAGACGCTCTACCAGAACTGCGTGAAGCACAACGTCGAGTTCTACAACGAGTTCTACGTCCTGGACATGCTCACCGTCCAGGAGGAGGCCACCCGCGAGGATGGCACCACCTACCTGCAGACCCGGGTGGCCGGCGTCGTCTCCTACGATCTGGCCACCGGCGAGATCCACGTCTTCCAGGCCAAGTCGGTCGTCTTCGCCACCGGCGGGGCCGGCAAGGTCTTCAAGACCACCTCCAACGCGCACACCCTGACCGGTGACGGCATGGGCATCGCCTTCCGCAAGGGCATCCCGCTGGAGGACATGGAATTCGTGCAGTTCCACCCGACCGGCCTCGCCGGGCTCGGGATCCTCCTGTCCGAAGCGGCCCGCGGTGAGGGCGCGATCCTGCGCAACTCCGAGGGCGAACGGTTCATGGAACGCTACGCCCCGACCATCAAGGATCTGGCGCCACGCGATATCGTCGCCCGTTCGATGGCCAACGAGGTCCGCGAAGGCCGCGGTTGCGGCCCGAACAAGGACTACGTGCTGTTGGACCTCACGCACCTGGAGCCGGCGCATATCGACGCCAAGCTTCCGGATATCACCGAGTTCGCCCGCACCTACCTCGGGGTGGAGCCCTACACGGAGCCGGTGCCGGTCTTCCCGACCGCGCACTACGTCATGGGCGGGGTACCGACCAACATCAAGGGCGAGGTCTTCCAGGACAACGAATTCACCATTCCCGGGCTCTACGCCGCCGGTGAGGTCGCCTGCGTGTCGGTGCACGGCTCGAACCGGCTGGGCACCAACTCGCTGCTGGACATCAACGTGTTCGGCAAGCGGGCCGGCATCGCGGCCGCCGAATACTCCAAGACGGCCGATTGGGTCGATCTGCCGGAGAACGCCACGGCATCCACCGAGGCCATGCTCGACGTCGTCCGCAATGCCGGCGGCACCGAACGCATCGCGGCGATCCGCAAGGACCTGCAGGAGACCATGGACACCAACATGCAGGTGTTCCGCTCCAAGGACACCATCATGAAGGCCATGGCCGACATCAAGTCCTTCCGTGAGCGCTACGCCAACATCAGCATCCAGGACAAGGGCAAGCGCTTCAACCTGGATCTGCTCGAAGCCGTGGAACTGGGCTTCCTGCTGGACTTGGCCGAGGTCATGTCCGTTTCCGCACTCCACCGTCACGAATCCCGTGGCGGCCACTTCCGCGAGGACTTCCCGGACCGCGACGACGAGAACTTCATGAAGCACTCGATGGTCTACAAGGACGACACCGCGCAGATGGAGGGCATCGAGGGCATCCGGTTCGACACCAAGCCCGTCATCTTCACCCGTTACCAGCCGATGGAGCGTAAGTACTAATGAGCAGCGAGATTCCCGAACCAGCATCCAAGGTCGACCTGGCCCCCGGTGTCGGCGGCGGCGGGGAGATCCCGAAGTTCGACATCACCCTGCGGGTGCGCCGATACCAACCGGAATTCTCCGAAGACGTGACCTGGGAGGATTTCCAGTTGACGATGTTCGGCACCGACCGCGTGCTGGACGCCCTGCACAAGGTCAAATGGGAGATCGACGGCTCGCTGTCGTTCCGCCGTTCCTGCGCCCACGGCGTCTGCGGCTCCGATGCCATGCGCATCAACGGCCGTAACCGCCTGGCCTGCAAGACCCTGTTGAAGGACCTGGACACCGAGAAGCCCATCACCGTGGAGGCCATCAAGGGCCTGCCGGTCGAGAAGGACCTCATCGTGGACATGGAACCCTTCTTCCAGTCCTACCGCGAGATCATGCCCTTCATGATCACCAAGGGCCACTCCCCGACTGCTGAGCACTACCAGTCCCCCGAGGAACGCGAGCGCTACGACGACACCACCAAGTGCATCCTCTGCGCCGCGTGCACCTCGTCCTGCCCCGTCTTCTGGACCGATGGCCAGTACTTCGGCCCGGCAGCGATCGTGAACGCCCACCGCTTCATCTTCGACTCCCGGGACGAAGGCGGCGACATGCGTCTGGAGATCCTCAACGACAAGGAAGGCGTGTGGCGTTGCCGCACCACCTTCAACTGCACCGAAGCCTGCCCCCGCGGCATCCAGGTCACCAAGGCGATCTCCGAGGTCAAGCAGGCCATCCTGGCCCGCTCGGTCTAGCCACCACGGCCCCCGAGGCCTGACGAAGGCGCCGCCCCCACGGGGACGGCGCCTTCGTCATTTCTGGTTCCTGCCCTGCTTCCACCCCGCCGGGAGATGGGCGACTGGTCCCGGCGTGAGCATTTGCTTCGAACGCGAGCGCAGGCCCTTCGGGTTTCCGCGCAGTGCGGTGGCAACGATGTCCGCCGTGGTCACCGCACCCCAGGCGGTCGCCAGGAGGTAGACCTGGCTCAGCAGGTAGAACCAGACGAACAGCCCCAGGATCACGGCGAAGGGGGCGAGGATCGGATTGCTGCTCGCGCTGCCCAGCAGCAGTGAGGAGAAGTAGCGCAGGAGCGTGGAACCGGCCCCGGCGATGAAGGCAGATTGCAGCAGCGCCACGCGGGGCATGGTGATCCCCGAGGCCAGCCGAAACAGGATCACCGCGACCACCGAGTCCAGCACCAGCATCACCACCAGGCTCGCCACCCGGGTCAGCATCACCGAGAAGGTCGATTCCAGCTCCAGGAAGTCGATGATCGTCTGCAGGGCCGTGCTGGCGATGACCCCCAGGCCGGTGGTGAGGATCAGGCTGATGCCCAGCAGAAGCAGCACCCCCAGGTCCTTGATCTTGGCCAGGACGATGTTGGACTGCGATTTGAGCAGCCCGAAGACCCCGCGCATCCCCTCGCGCAGGCCGGCGATCCACCGCAATGAGGTCAGCAGGGAGACGACGGTGGAGATCACCAGAGCCCACCCGAACCCCCGCGTGCGGAAGAGCTGTTGCGGGGTTGCCAGTCCCCCGTCCCCGGTATCGATCAGCCCGGGGGTGGTCTTGGCGACGCCGTCAACCACGAATTCCTGCAGTTGTTGGTTGCCACTGGCCAGGATGCCCAGAACGGAGAAGCCCACGACCAGCAGTGCAGCAATGGAGAAGAACATCTTATAGGCGGCGCCCGCCGCCATCACCGACCCATGGCGCTGCCCGTAGAGGGTGAAGACACGTAACGGCTTCCAGACGTTCAGTCGTCCCATCAGGGCTCCGACGCCGGCGATCGCGATCTTCGGCAGGCCGGCTTTTTCCCGGCGGGCCCGTCCCAGGGCGGCCCGTTGATGCATGGCCTTGGTGTGCAGGCCCGCCCGGTCCAACGGGGAGATCAGCGTGCCCAGATCCGCCGTCGATCGGGCCGGATCGCTATAGGCGGCGGTGCTGGCCGGAGGGCTGCCGCGCCTACGCTGGGTCGGGATGCGCGCCGTCTTGGCCAAGTGTCAGTTCCTCCTGCAGGGCCCAGAGGCCTTCGGCGTCGTACTCGAACAACCCGATTCTATCCACCGGGAAGGTGGCGTCGTAGCCGGCCAAGGAGGTCATGGCCCGCTGCATCGGTTCCTCGGCCAGATCGTGGGCCAGGGTCAGATGCGGGTGGAAGGGGAATTCGGCGCGCGTTTCCAGCGGGCCGGCCTGCAGCTGCCGATGCAGCGACACACAGGCGTCGAATCCCTCGGTGACCCGCAGGAACACCACCTGGGAGACGGGCCGGAAGGTCTCGGTCCCGTGGAGCCTGAGGCTGAAGGGCGCCGTACCCGCGGCGACCCGGCGCACATGGGCGCGTGCTGCGGCCCAGTCGGCGGCCCGGGCGCCGGTGATCAGGGTGATGTGTGGCGGGACGCTGCGGGCCACCGGATCCCCGAAGGACAACCGGTGTTCCCTCAGCTCCGAGCGGTGCGGTTCGGGCAGCGGGATGACGATCCCCACGCCGACCCCCTCGCCCCCGGGACCGGTGGCCCCGGGGGTCGTGGTGCCCGACGCAGGGATGCTCATCGTTATCGCGGGCTCTGGCCAGCGTCGGGGCCCGCCGCGTCGAACGCCGTCTCGGTCCGCGCCGGCAGGAACCCGATGTTCGAGTAGACCGCCTCCAGGGTGGTGGAGGCGACTTCACGGGCCCGGGCCGCCCCGACCGCCAATTGGCGGTCCAATTCCGCTGAGTCGTCCAGCAGTTCCAGGGTCCTGCGGCGGATCGGTTCGACCCGGGAGACCACGGCGTCGGCCACATCGACCTTCAGGTGCCCGTACATCCTGCCCTCATATTCCTCCACCAACCCGTCCACCGGGGTGCCGGTGATGGTGGAGAGGATCTCCAACAAGTTGGAGACACCTGGCTTCCCGTCCCGATCGAAGGCGATGACGGTGTCGTTGTCGGTCACCGCGGATTTGATCCGCTTGGTGATGACCTTCGGGTCGTCCAGGATATTGATCAACCCGTTCGGGCTCGACGCGGATTTGGACATCTTCGAGGTCGGGTCCTGTAGATCGTAGATCCGGGCGCCTTCCTTCTGGATGAGCGGTTCCGGGATCCTGAACGTCTCCCCGAAACGGTGGTTGAAACGCTGGGCCAGGTCCCGGGCGAGTTCCACATGCTGGCGCTGGTCGTCACCCACCGGAATCGCATGCGGCTGGTAGAGCAGGATGTCCGCGGCCATCAGCACCGGGTAGGTGAACAGGCCGACGCTCACGGCATCCTGTCCGCCCTTGGCCGACTTGTCCTTGAACTGGGTCATCCGCGAGGCCTCGCCGAACCCGGTGATGCAGTTGAGCACCCAGGCCAGTTGGGCGTGCTCGGGGACGTGGGACTGGACGAACAGCGTGGCCGCGTCCTGGTCGATGCCCCCGGCAATGTACTGGGCGGCGGTCGTCCGGGTGCGTTCACGCAGCGAGGCCGGGTCGTGCCCGACGGTGATCGCATGCATGTCGGGGACGAAGAAGAAGGCGTCGTAGTCGTCCAGCGCCTTGACCCAGTTGACGAGCGCCCCGAGGTAGTTGCCCAGGTGCAGGGAGTCGGCGGAGGGTTGCATCCCCGAGAGGACGCGCGGCCGACGTTCGGCCGCTGCTTCAGTGTCAGTCATGGTGGGTTCTTCCTAGAACTGGTAGTCGACGACCAGTGGTGCGTGGTCGGAAAAGCGCGTGTCGTAGCTCGGGGCGCGGTCGACGACGGCGTTGGAGGCCAGGGCGGCCAGGTCCGGGGTCGCCATCTGGTAGTCGATCCGCCACCCGGTGTCGTTGTCGAAGGCCTTGCCGCGGTAGGACCACCAGGTGTAGGGGCCGTCGACGTCCCCTGCCAGTTCACGGGCCACGTCCTTGAAACCGATCTCCTCACCGAAGAAACGGTCGAAATAGGCGCGTTCCTCGGGGAGGAAGCCGGAGTTCTTGACGTTGCCCTTCCAGTTCTTGATATCGCGTTCGGTGTGTCCGACGTTGAGGTCACCGGTGACCAGCACGTGCTTGGAGGCCGCCTTCAGCTCCGGCAGCTTGGTGGTCATGACGTCGAGGAAACGATATTTATCGTCCTGTTTGGGGCTGTTGACCTCACCGGAGTGCACGTAGGCGCTGACGACGGTGACCTGCTCGCCGTTGAGGTCGAAGTCGGCTTCGACCCAGCGGCCGGAGGTCTTGAAGTAGTCCTCGCCGATGTGGTCCCGGGTGGCGGTCGGCGCCTGGCGGGAGGCGATGGCCACCCCGGCGCGGCCCTTGGCTTCCGCCTCGGCATGCAGGATGTGCCAGTCATCGCCGAGGAGTTCGCGCACGATCTCGTCCGGTGCACGCACTTCCTGCATGGTCAGGATGTCGATGTCCCGGTCCTTCAGCCAATCGGCCATGCCGCGCCGGTAGGAGGCGCGGATGCCGTTGAGATTGACGGAGGCGACGCGTACGGCGCCCGGGTTCTTGGCCTGGTTCTGTTCCTCTGCTGTACTCACCTGATCCAGCTTACCGAAGAATTCCTAGTCGATGACTTCCCCGGAGAGTGGATCACTGCCACCGGAGGGCTTCATCATCTCCCGGGCGTTGTGCGCGGTGATCTCGATCGTTTCCACCGCGCGGTCGACCATGCCCCGGGCGTCGTCCCCGCCGGCATCAAGGTGCTCCTTGATGACCCCGGCCTGGACCTGGACGATCTTGAAGGAGTGTTCCAGTTTCAGGTCACGGGTGCGCGATCCTTCGTCCACCACGACGGTTTCGGCAGGCTCGGGCTGGCGGGCGCGGGCCGCCATGGAGGCGGAGGCGTTCTGCAGCTGGCTGCTGACCTTGCGGGCGCCGCGGCGCAGACCGAAGACCAGGAAGGCGGCCAGCAGCAGCCAGCCCAGTGAGATCACGGCGACGATCCACCCGATCACGTCGTTCTGGTTGGCGGCGAACACGACCGCCACCAGGAAGACAGTGACCATGACGGCCAACGACAGGGTGCTGGCCTTGAGGGTGATCTTCTTTTCCGAGCCGGGGCGGGCCGTGCCGATGGGTTCCATGTTCCTAGTATCCCAAACCCGGGGCGCTGTCCGGGACAAGTTTCCCGTGGGCGAACACCCCGGCAGGATCCGGCGAGGCTCAGCGGTGCGGCAGCAAGCCAGGGAACCGGCGCAGATACGCGTCCTCGGCAGCATAGTCCGCGGCGAAATCGCCGAAGTGCGGGCTTCCGGCGAAGCTTTCCCGCGGCAGCCCGGCCAACCAATCCAGTTCGTCGGTGACCGTTTGTGCGTAGGTTCCCACCGGAACGTAGCCCAGGTCCCGTGACGCCGTGGTGTCCAGCACGATGGCGGGCCGGGAGTCCCAGGGATGGGCCCCCAGGCCTTCCGGGGCGTCGTCGTCCAGGAGGACCTCGTGCCAGTCATGGCCCAGCTGCGCGGCGACCACGCGGGCGATGTCCAGCCCGCTGGGGGCGTCGGGGTCGGCGCTGTTGAGCACCCGGGCCCCCTCGGGGGCCTCGGCGACGCATTCGATCAGGGCCGCGGTGTTCACCGCGGCCGTCGTATGGTCCGTCCCCCTACCGCGTCCGGCCAGCACCAGCACCCGGCGGCGGTCCAGAACCCGGCGGACGAAGGCCCATTCCCGGGCGGGCGCGGCGCCGACCCCGTGGACCTTCGAAGCCCGGATGACCGTGGCGTTCGCCCCGGATTCCAGCAGCGTCAGTTCGGCAGCGACCTTATTCGGCCCATACCCTGCGGCGGAGGCGAACGGCATGCTCCCGGGAGCCAGGGTGGGGTGGTCCTCGGCGATAGGGCCGGTGAATTCCGGCCGGTGGGCCGAATTCACATGCCGGCCTTCGGCGTCGACATAGACGGCCTTGCTGGAGAGCATCACCACCCGTCCGATGTCATCCCGCAGGGGAAGCAGGCTGCGCGCATGCCCCGCGGTGTAGCTCAGCGTGTCCACGACGAGATCCGCCCCGTCGCCGATGACGGCGGCCAGGGCCACGGGATCGTAGCGGTCCGCGGCGACGAAACGCACCCCGGCCCGGCCCAGATCGGCTGGCAGGTGGTGCCGGTCCCGACCGGTCACGTCCACCGCCCATCCAGCGGAGGCCAGTCGGGCGGCGGTGGCCCGTCCGAGCAGGCCGGTACCGCCCAGGACGACCGCACGGCGCCGAGAGGTCCGCTGCGGGCCCGGGGTCACCAGGACACGAGGCAGAAGGGGTGGCGCTGGGGGTCCAGGTAGACGCGGTAGTTCTGTCCGCCGGTGTTCATCGAGGTCGCACCGAGTTTGAGCACGGCTTCCTCGGCGACATCCAGGTCGTCGACCCGGATGTCCAGGTGGGCCTGCTGCGGGTGGGTCTGGCCCGGCCACTCGGGGGGCTGGTAGTTCTCCACACGCTGGAAGGCGATGGCGGGCCGGTCGGGGGCGTCCCCGATGGTGATCCATCCGTCGTCGTCATGCTGCACCCGCACCATGCCGAGGGCTTTTTCGTAGAAATCTGCCATGATTTCCGTGTCTTCGCAGTCGATGACGACCGCATGCCAACTGCCGATCACGGCGCCTCCTTGGGTTCTGGTCCGGACCAGACTACCTGCCGGAGGCCTCCGACACCCATCTCACTTCAGGAACAGGGCCCGCAGACGATTCGTGGTCAGCATCATTCCGCCGCCGATCATCAGCACGTAATAGAGCACATGCACCACCGTCATGACCCCGAAGGCACCCACCGAGAGCTGGCGCAGCAGCTCGACCCCGTGCCAGAGCGGCAACACCTGGATCAGCCACTGGATGGCCTGGGGGTAGACATCCAGCGGGTAGAACGTCGCCGAGAACAAGAACATCGGCAGCATGATGAACGTGACCCAGTCCAACTGTTGGAACGTCCGGATATAGGAGGTGATGCCCATGCCGATCGATGCGAAGCCGAAGGCGATCAGGACCGCGGCCGGGACCATCAGCAAGGCCCACCAGGTGGTGATCAATCCCATGGCCGCCATGACGATGGTGAACCCGGTGGCGTAGAGGAATCCGCGCAACAGGGCCAGGAAGATCTCCCCCAAGGCCACATCCAGCGGGCCCAACGAGGTGTGGAGCATGTTCTGGTAGAGCTTGCCGTAGTTCATCTTGAAGAAGACGTTGATGGTGGAGTCGTACAGCGCCCCGTTCATCGCCGAGACCGTCAGCAGGGCCGGCGCGATGTAGGCGGCGTAGCTGATCGGGGTTCCTTCGGGACCCTGGACGGTCCCGATCAGCGCACCCAGCCCGATCCCCATCGAGAGCAGGTAGAGCACGGGTTCGACGAATCCGGAGATCATGATGGCCGCGTTGGAGGTCCGGGTGGCCATGAGGCCACGTTCGATCACGGCCCGGATATTGCGTGAGTACAGGGCGGCGAAGGGGCGGCGGTCGGGCTTCAGGACGAGGTCGGCGTCACGGATCAGACTCATTTCATCCCTCCAGCCGGCGGGCATAGACCCGACGGGCGAGCAACAGTCCCCCGCCGGTCAATGCCAGCAGGTAGAGCACGTGCACCACGGAGAGCCAGAGGGGCTCGGCATACCCGTAGGAGAGCACCCGCCCGATTTCGGTGGCGTGCCAGACCGGGGAGATCCATCCGATCCACTGCAGGAACCAGGGCAGCGTCGACAACGGGAACAACGTGCCGGAAAACAGGAAGAGCGGCATGACGATGAATCGTTCGACGAGTGCGAATTGGCCCTTGTCGTCCCTGACCGAGGCCGAGTAGGCCATCAGCGGCAGGCCAAAGGCCAATCCGGCCAGGGAGGCGGTGAGGATCGACAAGACGGCCCAACCGCTGGTGGCCGCACCGAAGAGGAGCACGATGACCAGATAGACGATGCTCTGACCCAGGATCCGGATCGCGACGGCCAGCGCATGGCCCTGGCAGATCTGTTGCGGGGTCAGCGGGGTGGCCAGCGGCCCGTAATAGGTCTTCCACCATTTGAATCCGGACATCACCCCGTAGGTGAATTCCCCCGACGCGGTCATCATGGCCGCGGAGGCCAGGAGGGCCGGGGCCACGAACTGCAGGTAGCTGGCGCCGTCGAAGCTCGCAGTCCCGGAGTTCGCATCGACCAGCGAGGCCAATCCGACCCCCATGGCGAACAGGTAGATCAGTGGGTTGCCCACGGAGTAGGCAATGACGATGTCCAGATAGCCCTTCATCGCTCGGAGGTACTGTTCGGCGACGTACCAGCTGCCGAACCTCCGGGTCTTGCGGGCGCTGGTGGCGGGCGGATGCGGGACCAACGGCGTCAACGACGCCGGCCGGCTGGGCCCGGTGGTGGAAGGTGCTGCTTCGTGGTTATTCAATGAGGCTCCGCCCGGTCAACCGGAGGAACACGTCCTCCAGCGATGAACGGCGCACCAGCGAGGTCAGCGGGGTCAGGCCCCGGGCCGTCACGGCGTCCAGGGCTGCTTCGCCGTCGTGCGCATAGATCAGCAACCGATCCGGCAGGACCTCGATCCTCTCCCCGATCCCCGCCACGGCGTCGGCGGCCCCGGCATTGCGGTCGGCCCCGAAGCGCAGCTCGAGGACCTCACGGGTGGAGTATTCCCGGATGAGGGCCGCCGGGGACCCCTCGGCCATGATCCGGCCCTGGTCCACCACGATCAGCCGGTCGCAGAGTTGTTCGGCCTCGTCCATGTAGTGGGTGGTGAGGATCAGTGTGACCCCGCGTTCCTTGAGCCGGAACAGCCGGTCCCAGAGGATGTGCCGGGCCTGCGGGTCCAGCCCGGTCGTCGGTTCGTCCAGGAGCAGGACGCGGGGATCGTTGATGAGTGACCGGGCGATGGTCAACCGGCGTTTCATGCCTCCCGAGAGGTCGTCGACACGGGCCGTGGACTTCTCGGTGAGTTGGGCGAATTCCAGCAGTTCGTCGGCCTTGGGTCGTAGATAGCTCATCGGCAGCCCGAAGTAGCGTCCATAGATGATCAGGTTGTCCCTGACCTTCAATTCCTGGTCGAGGTTGTCCTCCTGCGGCACCACTCCCAGGTGCGCCCTGACTTCGGGGCCCTGTTGTTCCGGGTCCAGCCCCATGATGCTCAGGGTCCCGCCGCTGCGTTGGGACACCCCGCCGATCATCCGCATGGTCGTGGATTTGCCGGCGCCGTTGGGCCCGAGCAGCCCGAAGGATTCCCCGGCCGGGACCTCGAAGGAGATGGAGTCCACGGCGGTGAAGTCCCCGTAGCGTTTGGTCAGCTGGTCGGCAACGATGACCGCGGGGCGAGATGGGTTCTGAATCACATCCGCACTCTACTGGCAACGAGTGATTGGCACCAGCCAATCAGCGTGGTCGTCCTGGTTTAGTGGGGGCGGTATTCCTGGACCATCGGGCAATCGAACGGGTCGCGGGCGTTCAGTCCCACCGTGTTCAGGTACTTCACGACCTGGCCGTAGGATTCACCGACCGAGGCGACCGTGTAGGGCACCTTCAGTTCCTGGCAGTACTCGCGGACCATGACGCTGACCTGGCGCAGGTGCGGGCGCGGCATGCTGGGGAACAGGTGGTGTTCAACCTGGTAATTCAGGCCACCGTACACAGCGGTGAGAACGCGGGTCCCAAAGGACGTCCGTCCCACGATATTGCGCGAGGTCAGGACCTGGCGGCTGAAGAAGTCAATGGTGGAGGTCTTGGGGATGAGCGGCATGCCCTTGTGGTTCGGGGCGAATGAGGCACCCATGTAGACGCCGAAGACGGCCATCTGGACGCCCAGGAAAGCGCTGGCAATACCCCACGGCAAGAAAATGTACAAGACCGCCAGGTAGAACGACAGGCGCAGGGCGACCATGAGGATCTCGCGGGTGCGCTGCTTCACCGGGCGGCGCGAGAAGAGATACCGGAACGAGTGGAAGTGCAGGTTGAACCCCTCCATCGTCAGCAGCGGGAAGAACAGGTATCCCTGCCGGCGGGTCAACCAGGCCAGGACGCCGGTACGCGCCGCGGCATCCTCGGGAAGGAAGGAGACGGTGTCCTGTTCGATATCGGGATCCTTGCCGATGGTGTTCGGCTTGGCGTGGTGACGGGTGTGCTTGTTCATCCACCACTGGTAGCTCATGCCCACGACGGCATTGGCGAGGATCCGGCCGACCCGGTCATTGGCCGGACCCGACTTCAGCACCTGCCCGTGGGAGGCCTCATGGGCCAGGAAGGCGAACTGGGTGAGGATGATCCCCAGGGCCGCCGCCACGAACAGCTGGAACCAGCTGTCGCCCAGCAAGGTGAAGCCGGTGACCGCGGCGGCGAGCAGAAGCGTCAGCAGCATCACGACGCCGAGATAGTAGCCACGGCGTCGGCCCATCAGCCCTGCATCGAGGACCCGGTTCTTGAGCAGGCTGAAGTTCCGGGCCCCGGCGTTGCGCCGTTTGGGGGCGGTCGTCGATGAATCGTGGGTCAGGATGGAAGGCATTTGAGCGCTCATGTGCACTCCCTCGGAGTGTAGTTCCTGGCCTCGCGGCCGCAGGAACTGAAAACCTCATGATCCCTGAATCACCACTATACGCATGTGGGCTGTGCAACGACTGAGCGTGGGCCGCCGAACAGGCCGCATGACGCCGCCCGGCCACGCCTAAACGGCGGGGCCGGGCACGGCGATGGGCGGACCGTCAGCCTTCGTCGAGATGCTTGGGGTTGTCCCCGGGACGTCCCTGCTGATCAACCTCAGGTGTGTCGAGGCCATCGGTTTCGAGACCGTCGGCCCCGGTGAGGTCGGGTCCTGCGGGGCGATCCGCGCGTTGGGCGGTGGCCTCGCCGGAGGCGTCCGAACGATCATCGGATAAAGGATCGCCGACCACCGGTTCTGCTGGCTCCCGACGAACCCGCTGCCCCGCGGCATCGCCCTCACGAGTCACCCGTGGTTCATCCGCCACCGGTCCAGCATCCTCACGACGACCGGGTGCTGCAGGTTCCTGGCGACGCTCGCCGTCCACCGGTTCCCCGGCGGCGGGACCCTCGGCACGACGGCCCCTGCCGGTCTTCCCGGCCTCCGGGGCGGTCTCCTTCCCGGCGTCCGGGTCCAGTTTCTCGGCCTGGCGCAGCCGTTCCTCGGAGGCCTCCATCTGTTCGCTCGCCGCGGCGGCCTGCCGGTCGGCGTCCATGCGCTTGCGTTCGGCGGCGACCTCGGCCTCCTTGGCCTCCGCCTGCAGGCGCTGGGCTTCGATCTCCCGTTCCTTCGACTTCAGTTCCGCGGCATCGGCGTCGGCTTTCGCCCGTTGCGCCGAGCTTTCGCGTTCTCGGACCTGGAGCTGGGCTTCCTGCTCTTCGGCACGGATCCTGCCGGCTTCTTCACGGTTGCGTTCGGCCTTCTTCCGGCCGGCCACGCGGGCGATGATGCCGATGATGACCAGTACCACCACGACGGCGACAACAATCCAAATGATCTGTGAGGTATCCATGTGATCAAACCCCTTGGCTGGGTGGGAAACTTCGGGACCTTACACCGCATGTCTACCATCCACGCCCGCGTGATGACAGCATTCCCATCCGGGGAAACCCTGCGGGGCCGCCGACCCGCCGCGGCCTCGACGACCACGCACGGGTGCCCGGGACCCCTGGGGTTCCCGGGCACCTGTCCTGGTGGTCTCAGTCGGCCTGGCGTTCGGCGCTGTCCACGACGTTGTCCAGCAGCATGGCGCGGGTCATCGGCCCCACCCCGCCGGGGTTCGGGGAGATCCACGAGGCGACGTCGTAGGCCGCAGGTTCCACGTCTCCGGTGACGACCGCCTTGCCGCTGCCGTCGTCGACCCGGCTGACGCCGACATCAAGAACGATGGCTCCCGGTTTGAGGTCGGGGGCCTTGATCATATGGGCCTTCCCGGCGGCGGCGATGACGACGTCGGCCCGGGAGAGGTGCTCGGCCAGATCCCGGGTGCCGGTGTGGGCCAGGGTGACGGTGGCATTGACCTGCCGGCGGGTCAACAGCAGGCCGATCGGTCGCCCGATGGTCACCCCGCGGCCGACGACCAGGACGTTCTTGCCGTCGAGTTCGATCCCGTGGCGGGCCAGCAACTCCACACAACCCTTGGGGGTGCAGGGCAGCGGCGACACCATCGGCCGGTTCACGTTGGCCACCAGCCGGCCCAGGTTCATCGGGTGCAGGCCATCGGCGTCCTTGGACGGGTCCATGGCTTCCAGGACCACGTCCTGGTCGATGTGCTCCGGCAGGGGGAGCTGGACGATGTAGCCGGTGCATTCGGGGTTCTCGTTCAGCTCGTGGACGGCCGCCAGCAGGTCCTCCTGGCTGGTGTCCGAGGGCAGGTCGATGCGGATCGAGGTGATCCCCACTTCGGCACAGTCCTTGTGCTTGCCCCCGACGTACCATTTCGAGCCCGGGTCCTCCCCGACCAGGACGGTTCCCAGTCCCGGAGTGATGCCGCGTTCCTTCAGGGCGGCGACCCGTTCGGTCAGTTCGGCCTTGATCGTCTTCGCAGTGGCTTTTCCATCGAGGATTCGTGCGCGTTCAGTCATGATCACCACTGCTCCAGTTCGGCGTAGAGGGGGAAGTCTGCTGCCAGGCGCTCCACACGGGCACCCAGGGTGGCGGTATCGGCCGCTTCCCCGTCCCGCAGGGCGGTGGCAATGATATCGGAGACCTCGGTGAATTCGGCGGCCCCGAAACCACGGGTGGCCAGTGCCGGGGTCCCGATGCGCAGACCCGAGGTGGTCATCGGCGGACGCGGGTCGAAGGGGACGGCGTTGCGGTTCACGGTGATGCCGATCGAGTGCAGCAGATCCTCCGCCTGCTGGCCGTCCAACGCGGAATCACGCAGATCCACCAGGACCAGATGGACGTCGGTCCCGCCGGTGAGCACGGAGATCCCCGCTGCGGTGACGTCCTGGGCGGTGAGCCGCGCAGCGAGCAGGCGGGCTCCTTCGACGGTGCGTTCCTGACGTTCGCGGAACTCCTCCCCCGCGGCGATCTTGAAGGCCACGGCCTTGCCGGCGATGGCGTGCATCAGCGGCCCGCCCTGCTGGCCCGGGAACACGTTGGAGTTGATCTTCTTATACAGTTCCAGGTCGTTGGTCAGGATCAGGCCCGAGCGCGGTCCGGCGAGGGTCTTATGCACCGTGGAGGTCACGACGTCGGCGTATTCGACGGGGTTGGGGTGCAGACCGGCGGCGACGAGTCCCGCGAAGTGGGCCATGTCGACCCAGAGCAGTGCCCCGACCTCGTCGGCGATCGAACGGAAGGCCGCGAAATCGAGCTGGCGCGGGTAGGCGGACCAGCCGGCGATGATGACCTGCGGCTTCTCTTGGATGGCCTGGGCCCGCAGCTTGTCCATGTCGATGGTGAACGTCTCGGGATCGACCTCGTAGGCGGCGACCGCGTAGAGCTTGCCCGAGAAGTTCAGCTTCATCCCGTGGGTGAGGTGGCCCCCGTGGGCCAGGGACAGGCCGAGGATCTTGTCCCCGGGGTTGATCATGGCCGCCAGGGCCGCGGCATTGGCCGTGGCCCCCGAATGCGGTTGCACGTTGGCGTATTTGGCACCGAAGAGCGACTTGACGCGGTCCCGGGCCAGGTTCTCGGCCACGTCGACGTGCTCGCAGCCGCCGTAGTAGCGCCTCCCCGGGTAGCCTTCGGCGTATTTATTGGTCAGCACCGAACCCTGGGCCTGCAGGACCGATCGCGGGGCGAAGTTCTCCGAGGCGATCATTTCCAGGGTGTTGCGTTGGCGGCCGAGTTCTGCGGTCAGCACCGCGGCGATCTCCGGGTCCACTTCGGATAGTGGTTGGTTGGTGACGGGGTGTGGTGTGCTCACGAAATCTTCTCCTGCTGCGGGGATGGTCTTCGATTAGGGGCCACCCCGGCGGCAGGCGCCGCTGCGGAGACCCCCGGGCCCAGGCGCGCGATCCGTTTGGTTCCTGCTGTTGCCGCTCCCTTGTGGTCATCCACCAGCGCCAGTCACGACGCCTTTCATGTTACTGGATGGAGCCTGCCGTCGCAGTCCTGCGGACCTGCGATGACGTGGCCGGACCGCTCAGGGACCGCAGGGCGTTGGCGATGGCCACCACGTCCACGACCTCCTGGGCCAGGGCGCCGAACAGTGCCGGAAGGCCCCCCGTGGAGGCGTAGACCATGAGGCCCACGGAGAGCAGGATCCCGATCCAGATGGATTGGCGGGCCACCCTGACGGTGCGTTGGCCGATCTCCACCGCCGTGGCCGCCACCGAGACGTCGTCGATCATGATCACGACGTCGGCGCTTTCGGAGGCCGCAGTGGCCCCATGGACGCCCATCGCGACCCCGACGTCGGCGGCCGCCAGCACAGGGGCGTCATTGATCCCGTCCCCGACCATCATCACCGGGCGGTGCGGCAAGGCCGCCAGCAGGTCGACCTTCTGCCCCGGGTGCAGCTCGGCCCGGACGTCGGTCAGCCCCACCTGGCGGGCCACGTCCTGCGCCGTCGCGGCGATGTCACCGGTGAGCATCACCCGGTCCTTGACCCCCGCCCGGTCCAGGCGCGCCATCATGCCCGCCGCCTCCTGGCGCAGCGGGTCGCTCATCACCAGCATCCCGACGTGGACGCCGTCGATTCCCAGGTAGACACCGGCTTCGCCGGCTTGGAGGGATCCGGGGGCGAATCCGGAGCTGTGGTCGGCGATCCACCGTGGTTTGCCCACCATCACCCGGTGGCCTTCAACGGTGCCGCTGATCCCTTCGGTCGCCATCTCGGTGGCATCCTCCACCGGGTGCAGGGCCATCCCGCGGGTGCGGGCGGCCGCCGTGACGGCGGGGGCGAAGGCGTGGGTGGAGTAGGCCTCCAGCGAGGCCGCCAGTTCCAGAACCCGATCCGCATCGAGCCCGCCGGTCAGACCCGGGGTGACCGCGATGCGCTTCAGCCGCGGGGTCCCCGTGGTCAGGGTCCCGGTCTTGTCGAAGGCCGCCGTCTTCACCCGGCCCAGCCGTTCCAGGGTTCCGCCGTCCTTCACGATCGCCCCCTCACGGGCCGCCTGGCTCATCCCTCCCATCAAGGCCACCGGGGCGGCGATCAGCAACGGACACGGGGTGGCGACGACCAGGACCTCGGCGAACCGCACCGGATCCCCCGAAAGCCACCAGGCGAGCCCGCCCACCAGATAGGCGAAGAGTGTGAAGGGGACTGCGTACCGGTCGGCCAGGCGCACCAGCGGTGCCCGCGATTCGGCGGCCTGCTGGACCAGGGCCACGATCCGGGCGTATTGCGAGTCGGCCGCCGTGGCGGTGGCGAGCAGCGATACCGCCACCGTGCCGTTCACGGCGCCGGAGGGCACGGGTTCCCCCGCCGCCCGGGTCACCGGCAAGGATTCACCGGTCACCGCGGATTCGTCGAAATCTGCGCTGCCTTCCAGCAGCGTCCCGTCCACCGGAACCACGGTGGAGGGGCGTAACAACACGATGTCACCGGCGGCCACGTCCTCGAGCGGGGTCTCGGAGACGGTGCCGTCGGAGGCAACCAGTTGGGCGGTCCGCGGGACCCGGTCCAACAGTCCGGTCAGTTCCCGCCGTGAACGGTACTGGGCCGCGTCCTCGAGCCCTTCTCCCCCGGTCAGCATCAGGCAGATGACCAAGGCCGCATGGTATTCACCCACGACCACGGTGGCCACGATCGCCGTCAGGGCCAACACGTCGATCCCCCAGTGTCCACGCAGCAGGTCTTTGACCATGTCCACACAGACCGTCGCGGCCACGACCAGGGCGAAGCCGGAGGCGACCAGCCGGGCCGGCCCGTGCAGGCCGCCGATGTTCAGCCCGACGGTCAGCAGTCCGAACCCCACGGTGGCCGCAAAAAGCGGGTACCGCCTCAGGAAACGAAGAATCACCATGCCCTAGTCATAGCCTGTTGTCCCCGGGAGTTCCATGACCCGGGTGGACCCTCGTTTTCGCTGACGCCTGCGGGCCCCGATAAACTCCGGGGGTGACCAGCCAGCAATTCATCGTGACCCTCTCCTGCGCCGACCAGCCGGGCATCGTGCATGCGGTGTCCGGCGCCCTGTTGGAGGCCGGATGCAACATCACCGAATCCCAGCAGTTCGAAAGCCCCGAATCGGGGTCCTTCTTCATGCGCGTCGCCGTTTCCACCGAGGCCGGTCAGGAGCAGGTCCAGTCCCGCTTGGATGCCGTGGCCGCCCGCTTCGCCATGGAGCTCGCCGTCCACGCCGAGGCCCGGCCGCTGCGCACCCTGATCATGTGTTCCACCGCCGGACACGCCTTGAACGACCTGCTGTACCAGCAGCGCGCCGGGTCCCTGCCGATCGAGGTCCCGCTCATCGTCTCCAACCACCGGGACCTGGCCCCGATGGCGGAGTTCTACGGGGTGGATTTCCTGCATCTCCCGGTCACCCCCGCCACCAAGGCCGACGCCGAGGCCCGGCTGTTGGAGCTGGTGGAGCACCATGACATCGAATTGGTGGTGTTGGCCCGGTACATGCAGATCCTCTCGGACGAACTGTGCCGGGGGTTGTCCGGGCGGGCGATCAACATCCACCATTCGTTCCTGCCTTCCTTCAAGGGGGCCAGGCCCTACCACCAGGCCCACGCCCGGGGCGTGAAGATGATCGGGGCGACGGCGCACTTCGTGACCGCGGATCTCGACGAGGGCCCGATCATCGAACAGCAGGTCATCCGGGTCAACCATTCCCAGACCCCCAGCCAGTTCGTGGCCATGGGCCGCAGCGTCGAGGGAAGCACGCTGGCCCAGGCCGTGCAGTGGGCCGCCCAACGGCGGATCCTGCTCGACGGGCGCCGGACCGTGGTCTTCAACTAGCCTTCCGGGGCCCCGGGGTTTGTAGACTCGCCCCATGACACACATCATCACCATCGATTCCCATACCCCGAAGATCGCCTCCTCGGCCTTCACGGCCCCCACGGCCACGCTCAGTGGCGATGTGGAGCTCGGCGAGCGCGCCAGTGCCTTCTACGGGGTGTCCGTGCGCGGGGATTCCGCCCCGATCCGCATCGGCGACGACACCAATCTGCAGGACAACGTGGTCGTCCACGCCGACACCGGCTTCCCCACCACCGTGGGTACCGGCGTCTCCGTCGGCCACTCCGCGGTCATCCACGGCTGCACCATCGGCGACGGCTCCCTGGTGGGCATGAGCGCCACCGTCATGAACGGCGCCCGGATCGGTGAGCAGTCCCTCGTGGCGGCCGGCGCCCTGGTGCTGGAGGGCACCGACGTCCCGCCGCGTTCGTTGGTGGCCGGGGTCCCGGCCAAGGTCCGCCGCGAACTCAGCGACGAGGAGGTCGAGTCGCTGCGCACCAACACCGAGCACTACCTCGTCCTGGCGGGCAAGCACCGCGACGCCAACGCAGGCTGAGCCGGAACGCCCCCGATTGCCGGGCCCCCTGCGTCATGCCAAGCTGGGGGCATGAACCCCCGTTTCCCCACCCCGCCCTGCGCCGCGCCCGACGCCGGATCACCCCTGACCGCCACGGGACGGCCCCTCCGGTGGGGGGTGGTCTCCACGGGGCGCATCGCCGCGACGGTGGTCGGTGATCTCGGCCTGCTCGAGGATGCGACGCTGCACGCCGTCAGTTCCCGCGACGCAGGCCGGGCGGCCGCCTTCGCCGCCGACCACGGTTTCGCCGTCGCCTACGGCCCCCTGGACGGGGTGTCGGGCCACGATCGGCTGTTTGCCGACCCGGCCGTCGACGCGGTCTACATCGCCACCCCTCATGCCCAGCACTTCGCCGTCGCCCTCGCGGCCCTGCAGGCGGGCAAGCATGTCGTGTGCGAGAAGGCGCTGACCATCAATGCCGCCGAAGCCGCCGAGCTGGTGGAACTGGCCAGGTCCCGCGGCCTGTTTCTGATGGAAGCCGTCTGGACCCGGTTCCTGCCGGCCGTCCACCGTGCCCTGGACCTCCTGGAGGCCGGGGCGATCGGGGAAGTCGCCTGGGTCCGGGCCGATCTCGGCTTCCCGGCGGACTACGACAGGACCTGGCGGCTCTTCGACCCCGCAGCCGGTGGTGGGGCCCTGCTGGATCTGGCGGTCTATCCGCTGACCTGGGCGCTCGGGGCCCTGGGCTTCCCCCAGTCGGTCCAGGCGGTGGGGACCCTGAACGACGACGGGATCGACACCCAGGAGTCGTTGACCCTCACCTACGGCTCGGGCGCCCAGGCCCAACTGCTCTGTTCGTTGAACGGCGCAGGACCCCGGGAGGCGGTGATCTCCGGCAGCACCGGTTTCCTGCGCATCACCGGCCCGCTGAACAACCCGCCCTCCTTCGAGGTCCACCCCCTCGACGGTCAGGCCAGGACCGAGAGGTTCGACACGGTGGGCCGGAACTACGTCTATGAACTGCGCGAGGCCACCCGCTGCATCCAACAGGGACTGACCCAGAGCCCGACGATGAGCTGGGAGGATTCGGTGGATACCCTGCGGCTGTTCGACGGGGTCCGCAACCAGTTGGGGGTCAGCTACCTCAACGACCGCGGCCGCTAGGGCCTCCGGCCCCCGCCGGCGTGCAGGCCCGCATCCGTATACAGATGACCAATGCCCCAGTACGCTCAGGCCATGGGAGCAGAAGTCAGGAAGAAGACCTTCACCCGGGCGCAACGCACCCGGTACCGTGAACGCCTGAACGAGAACCTCGAGACCTTCGAGGACTTCCTCTCGAACGGGCATTTCGCCGCCTCGGGGACCATCGGCGTCGAGCTGGAACTGAACCTCGCCAACGAGGACTTCACCCCGGCGATGCGCAACACCGAAGTCCTGGAATCCATCGCCGACGAGGCCTTCCAAACCGAGATCGGTGCCTTCAACATCGAACTGAACCATCCGGCCCTGGACGTCTCGGGTCGCGGGCTGCGCGATCTGGAGGAGGGGCTGCGGGCCCAGCTCAACCATGCCGACGCCCAGGCCGACCAGGTCGGTGCCGATTTGTTGATGACCGGCATCCTGCCCACCCTGCGTCCCGAGCAGTTGCAGGACCCCGACTGGATGAGCACCGGCAAGCGCTACGCCGCCCTGAACACCTCGGTGCTGCAGGCCCGCGGCGAGGACGTGTTGATCGATATCTCCGGCCAGGAACGCCTGAGGTTCTATGCCCCCACGATCGCCCCGGAGGCCGCCTGCACCTCCGTCCAGCTCCACGTCCAACTGAGCCCGGCCGAATTCGCCCCGGCTTGGAACGCGGCCCAGATCATGGCCGGACCCCAGATCGCCTTGGCCGCCAACTCCCCGGTGTTCCTGGAACGGGTGTTGTGGCACGAGACCCGGATCGAATTATTCAAGCAGTCGATCGACACCCGGGCCCCGGAAATGCGGGCCCAGGGGGTACGGCCCCGCGTCTGGTTCGGCGATCGGTGGATCACCTCGATCTTCGACCTCTTCGAAGAGAATGTGCGCTATTTCCCGGCGCTGCTCCCCGAACTGGCTGGACGGCGTCCGCAGAAGACGAAGGCGGGGGCCCCGTATCTGCACGAACTGCGCCTGCATAACGGGACCGTCTACCGCTGGAACCGGCCCATCTACGACCCGGGGGTTCAGAGGCCGAACCTGCGGTTGGAAAACCGGCTGCTGCCCGCCGGTCCCTCCGTGCTGGACACGGTGGCCAATGCGGCGTTCTTCTTCGGGCTGGTCCGCCGGCTGCGCAGGTCCCAACGTCCGTTGTGGTCACGGATGGCCTTCGGCACGGCCACGGAGAACTTCCTGACCTGCGCCCGCGACGGGCTCCATGCCATGGTCTACTGGCCCGGGGTCGGGGAGATCCCGGTGTCCGAGCTCATCGTGCGCCACCTGATCCCGCTGGCCGCCGAGGGATTGGCGGATCTGGGCGTCGAGGATGCCGTGGCCGCGCGGTATCTCGACGTGCTGCGCGAACGGGCCCGCACCGAACAGAACGGGGCCCTCTGGCAGATCCAGGCCCTCGACCGGCTCGAGGCCCGCGGGCTGGACCGCCGCCATGCCCTGCAGGAAATGACCCGGCTGTACTGGGACCACATGCACCATTCGGGCCCGGTCCACGAGTGGCCGCTGCCTTAAGGAACTGCACCCCTCCCCCATTGACGTAACCCTCCATACACAAGCCACTAGTTTTTTAATTCTTGCGTTTACTTATTGACGGCAACAAATCCTTGTTGCAGACTTTTCAGCATGCAAGAAACGAGAGCTGGATCACATGGCGGCCCCAGGAGTCCCGGATCGCAATCCGCATTGCGCCACCTGAACCAGCAACGCCTCATCGATAGCCTGCTCGCCGGCCCCGCAACCCAGGCCGAGCTCTCCCGCCAGACGGGGCTGTCCACGGCCACCGTCTCCAACATCGTGAAGTTCATGCAGGCCTCCGGCCTGGTCGATACCGAACCCACCACCAGTTCGGGACGCCGGGCCCTGAACGTGCGTCTCATCAACGACGGGGCCATCGGTGTCGGCATCGACTTCGGCCGGCGCCACCTGCGGGTGGTCTTCTCCTCGCTGACCTACCAGATCATCGCGGAGAAGACCGTGATCCTGCCGCTCGGGCACCAGGGCGAAGAAGGCATCGCCGCCGCCGCACGGCTCGTGGACGACCTCCTGGCCGAACACGATCTCCAGCGCAGTGCCCTCATCGGTGCCGGCGTGGGCATCCCCGGACCCATCGACCGCCGCAGCGGGACGGTCGCCCAGGGGGCCATCCTGCCCGAATGGGTGGGGCTGAACCTGCAGGAACGCATCGAAGAAGTCCTCGACATCCCGGTCATCGTCGACAACGACGCCAACCTCGGAGCCCTGGCCGAGGTGACGTGGGGTCCGCATAACGGGGTGGATAACCTGGTCTTCATCAAGATCGGTTCGGGCATCGGCGCCGGGTTGATCATCAACGGTTCCCCCTACTACGGCAACATTGGAATCACCGGGGAAATCGGCCATGCGACCGTGCAACAACATGGCTCGATCTGCCGCTGCGGCAACCGCGGTTGCCTGGAAACCGTCGCCTCCACCACCATCATGTCGACCCTGCTGGCCGGGGGCGAGCATCCACCCCACACGGCCGAGGACATCGTCACGCAGGGACGCGCCGGCGGCTCGGCGGTCCTGCGCGTGCTGGACGACGCCGGCATGGCCGTCGGGCAGGAGCTGGGCAACATCGCCAACCTGCTCAACCCCGAAGCCATCGTCGTCGGAGGCCCCCTGGCCGGTCTGGGCGAACTGTTGCTGGACCCGATCCGACGCGGCCTGCACCGCCATGCCGTCCCCATCGTCGGCGAAAGCACGAACGTCGTCATGTCCTCACTGGGTGAACGGGCCGAATCCCTGGGAGCCGCGGCACTGGCCTTCCAGCATGTCGGGATCCGTGCCCCCTGACCCCCGCGGCGGTCCGTGACCGACCAGCACCGAAGAATCCCCTCGACCACCCACTGGAAGGCCCTAGGGCACCATGCACACACCATCTGCCGGACAGCACGCCCCGAACCTGTTGGAAATGCGCTCCATCACCAAGGAGTTCCCGGGCGTCAAGGCCCTGGACACGGTCAACCTCAACGTCCGCGTCGGAGAAATCCACGCGATCTGCGGCGAGAACGGTGCCGGGAAATCGACCCTCATGAAGGTGCTCTCCGGGGTCTACCCGCACGGGACCTACACCGGGGACATCCACTACCAAGGAAAAGTCCAGACCTTCCGCACCATCAATGCCAGCGAAGAGGCCGGCATCGTGATCATCCACCAGGAACTCGCCCTGATCCCCGAGCTGAGCATCATGGAGAACATCTTCCTGGGCAACGAGCCCACCCGCTTCGGGATGATCGACTGGTCCACCGCCCGCCGCTTGTCGCTGGACCTGTTGGCCCGGGTCGGCTTGAACGACGACCCCGACACCCCGATCAAGGAGATCGGGGTCGGCAAGCAGCAACTGGTGGAGATCGCCAAGGCACTGAACAAATCGGTGAAACTGCTCATCCTTGATGAACCGACGGCCGCGTTGAACGAATCCGACTCCCAGCATCTGCTGGATCTGATCCGCGGGCTCAAGGGCAGGGGCATCACCTCGATCATCATTTCCCATAAGCTCAACGAAATCGAACAGGTCGCCGACTCCATCACGATCATCCGCGACGGACGCACCATCGAAAGCCTCGATGTCCAGGCCGACGGCGTCAACGAGGACCGGATCATCAAGGGCATGGTCGGCCGGACCCTGGAGTCGCGCTTCCCCGAGCACGCGGCAGAGCTCGGCGAGACGTTCTTCGAGGTCTCCCACTGGAACGTCGGCCACCCCCAGGTCCAGGACCGGATGGTCTGCAAGGACTCGTCCTTCTTCGTCAGGCGGGGGGAGATCGTCGGTTTCGCCGGGCTCATGGGAGCCGGACGCACCGAATTGGCCCGCTCGGTCTTCGGCCGCTCCTACGGTCGGTACCAATCCGGGACCATCACGATGAACGGCCGCCACCTTGAATTGCGCACCGTCGCCCAGGCCATCCGTGCAGGCCTCGGCTACGTGACCGAGGACCGCAAGACCCTCGGCTTGAACCTGCTCGACGACATCCAGGAGACCACCGTCTCGGCGAACCTGGGCAAGATCAGCAAGCACCAGGTGGTGGACCGGGACCGGGAATTCGAGGTGGCCGAGTACTACCGCAAGGCGCTGCGCATCAAGACCCCCTCGGTGCAGGAAGGGGTTGCCAAGCTCTCCGGCGGCAACCAGCAAAAGGTCGTCCTGGCCAAATGGATGTTCACCGAACCCGACCTGCTCATCCTCGACGAACCCACCCGCGGCATCGACGTGGGAGCCAAGTTCGAGATCTACGGGATCATCCAGCAACTGGCCAGGGCCGGCAAGGGGGTCATCGTCATCTCCTCCGAACTGCCCGAACTACTCGGTCTCTCCGACAGGATCTACACGATCTTCGAGGGAGCCATCACCGGGGTCATGGACCGCGAGGACGCCACCCCCGAGCACCTCATGCGCCTGATGACCTCGGCGCGCCAACCTGCCTGAGCCTTCCGGCCGGCACCTCCCCCACCCGCACCCGCGAACCTAGGAACCGATAATGAACGCGATCAAGCAGCTCTTTGGCGGAAACACCCGTCAATTCGGCATGATCTTTGCCCTGGTGGCCCTGGTGGTCTTCTTCCAGATCATGACCGACGGGGTCACCCTGACCTCGGGCAACCTGATGAACCTACTCAATGGCAATGCCTACATCCTCATCCTGGCCATCGGCATGGTGCTGGTCATCATCGCCGGGCACATCGACCTCTCGGTGGGCTCGATCGCCGCCTTCGTCGGCGTCACCGTGGCCCTGGCCATCCGCGACTGGGGGCTGCCCGCCTGGGCCGGCATCCTCCTGGGTCTGGCCCTGGGCGTGGTGATCGGAGCCTGGCAGGGCTTCTGGGTCGCCTATGTCGGGATCCCCGCGTTCATCGTGACCCTGGCGGGCATGATGCTCTTCCGCGGACTGAACCAGTTCGTGGGCAAATCCAACACGATCCCGGTCCCGGAGGACTTCCAGTACATCGGTGCCGGCTACCTCAGGGAGGTCGGACCCAATACCGGCTACAACAACCTCACCCTCCTGCTCGGCCTGGCCACCGTCGCCCTGGTGGTCATCATGTCGCTGCGCGGCCGTGCCAAGGCCCTGCGGCTGGGCGCCCTGGTCCCGCCGCTGTGGGTCCAGCTCACCAAACTGACCCTGATCAGCGCCGCCATCCTCTACGCCACCTATCTCTTTGCCACCGGCCGACCGGGGACCTCGCTGCCGATTCCGGGAATCATCCTCATCGGCCTGGTGATCATCTACGGCTTCATTTCCTCGCGCACGGTCTTCGGCCGCCATATCTACGCCGTCGGTGGCAACCGCCACGCCGCCGAGCTCTCCGGCGTCCGCTCCAAGAAGGTCAACTTCCTGGTCATGATGAACATGGCAGTCCTCGCCGGGTTGGCCGGCATGATCTTCGTGGCCCGTTCCACCGCCTCGGGGCCCTCCGATGGCAACATGTGGGAGCTCGACGCGATCGCCGCGGTCTTCATCGGCGGCGCCGCCGTCACCGGCGGCGTCGGCACCGTGGTCGGTTCGATCATCGGCGGCCTGGTGATGGCCGTGCTGAACAACGGCCTGCAGCTGCTCGGCGTCGGGGCCGATGCCACCCAGATCATCAAGGGCCTGGTGCTGCTGGCAGCCGTCGCCTTCGATGTCTACAACAAATCCCAGGGCAAACCCTCCATCACGGGTCTGTTGACCCGGGGGCTGTCCTCCCGCAACCGTCCCGCGGACGAAGGGATCCCCTCCACCCCGGATAAGATCCCGACCTCTGTCTGACACCTTCCATCCGGCTCCACCCGCACCACCAGAAAGAGAAACCAATGAAGATCATGGGCAAAGCAACCAAGTTCGCCGCGGTCACGGCGATCGCCGCGCTGGCACTGACCGGTTGCGGCCGGCAGGATGCCGGGGCCGCCGCCGACGCGGACGGTGCTTCAGGATTCGACGAGGGCGCCACCATCGGTGTCGCCCTGCCGCAGAAGACCAGTGAGAACTGGGTCCTGGCGGAGAACCTATTCAATAAGGACCTCAAGGACAAGGGTTTCAAACCCGACGTGCAGTTCGCCAACAGCGGCGTCGCCGAACAGCAGAACCAGATCAACGCCATGATCTCCAAGGGCGCGAAGGTCATCATCGTCGGGGCCATCGACGGAGCCCAGTTGGGCAACCAGCTCAAGGCCGCCAAGGAGGCCGGGGCCACCATCATCGCCTACGACCGGCTGCTGCTGAACACCCAGGACGTCGACTACTACGTCGCCTACGACAACTTCAAGGTCGGCCAGCTCCAGGGCCAGGCCCTGCTGGACGGGTTGAAGGAGAAGAAGGGCAAGGCCCCGTACAACATCGAGCTGCTCGCCGGCTCCCCCGACGATGCCAACGCCCAGGTCTTCTTCGACGGCGCCATGGACGTGCTGAAGCCGGCCATCAAGGACAAGACCGTCAAGGTGGCCTCGGGGCAGCAGAAGTTCGAGCAGGCGGTGACCCAGGGGTGGAAGGCGGAAAACGCGCAGAAGCGCATGGACACCCTGCTCACCGGCACCTACACCGGTTCCAAGTCCCTCGACGGGGTCCTCTCCCCCAATGACACCCTGGCCCGCGCCGCCCTGACCTCGGTCAAGGCAGCAGGCAAGGACGTCCCGGTCGTCACCGGGCAGGACTCCGAGGTCGAGTCGGTGAAGTCCATCATGAAGGGCGTGCAGTACTCCACCATCAACAAGGACACCCGTGCCCTGGTGGAGCATTCGGTCACCATGGTCCAGGACCTGCAGGAGGGCAAGGACGTCGAAGTCAACGACCCCGACTCCTACGACAACGGGACCAAGGTCGTTCCGGCCTACCTGCTCAAGCCGCAGATCGTCACCCAGGAGAACGTCAAGGAAGCCTATGTCAACGATCCGGTGCTGGGCCCGCTGACGAAGTAGCGACCCCGCCTCCGGCGGCAAGGGAGGACGACGACGGAACCCGTCGTCGTCCTCCCTTCGTAGTCCCAGGGGGCCGGTGGAGTCCTACTGCGGCCGCGCGCTGCTGCGCCGCCAGATCGCCGCCAGGATCGCTCCCGAGACGTTGTGCCAGACGGAGAACACGGCGCCGGGCAGGGCGGCCTCGGGCGCGAAATAGGTCTTGGCCAGCCCGGCGGCCAGCCCCGAGTTCTGCATTCCGACCTCGATGGCCATGGTCCTGCGGGAGGGGATCGGCAATCCGAAGATCCGGGCGGCCCCGTAGCCGACCAGGTAGCCCAGCCCGTTGTGCAGGATGACCGCTGCCAGGATGAGCAGCCCGGCGCTGAAGATGGCCTCGGCGCTGCCTGCGACGACGGCGATGACCACGAAGGTGATGGCCAGGACCGAGACCCAGGGCAGTGCCGGCAGGATGGCGGCCACCAGCGCCGGGGCGACGGTGCGCACGATCAGGCCCAGCACCACCGGGATCAAGACGATCTGCACGATCGACACGGCCATCGACCCGGCCGCGACGGGCAGGTACTGTCCGGCCAGCCAGAGGGTCAGCAGCGGGGTGAAGATCGGGGCGAGCAACGTCGACACGCTGGTCATCGTCACCGACAGGGCGACATCGCCCTTGGCGAGATAGGTGACCACGTTCGACGACGTCCCTCCCGGGGCGCAACCCACCAGGATGACCCCTGCCGCCAGGGCCGGCGGCAGCCCCAGCAGGCTGGCGACCCCCAGCCCGAGCAGCGGCATGATCACATATTGGGCGATGACTCCCAGCAGCACCGGCAAGGGTTGGCGCACCACCAGGGAGAAGTCGGGCAGGGTCAGGGTCAGGCCCATGCCGAACATGATGAGCATCAGCCCCGGGTTGATCAGCGGCGCCAGCGAGGTGAAGGGGGCCGGGAAGAACAAGGCCACCGCCCCGCCCGCGAGAATCAGGAGCGGGAACAGCGTCACGGCCACCCGGGCGCTGCGTTCCTCGCCGGGGTTCGTCCCGCCCCGGGGTTCGGTCGTCACCGTCGACGGCGCCTCTGGCCCGCCGGGTCCTTCAGGAGTGCTTGGCATGGAAACCATGGTTTCAAACCCGGGCCCGGGGCCGATAATTGTGACTTGGGGCGCCCACTGTGTCCCACGCCACCGCAGGGCCGGGCTCCCCTGCTTTAGGCTGGTGGGGCATCCCGCGCATCAGCGTGGTCCGCCGCGCGCCCGCCATCACCGGGCGCCGGTGCCCCAGCATCTGTCGAGGAAGTCACACCCATGCCCGTAGTCCCCCGTCCCGCACGGCCGGCCTCGCTCGCCGCGTCCCTGCTCGCTTCCCTTCTCGTCCTGACCGGTTGCGCCGGTTCGGGTGGCCCCGGAGGTTCGGCCTCCGATGACACCCCGGTCGAGGGTGGGACCCTGGTCTACGCCTCGGGCGACGCCGAACCGACCTGCCTGGACCCGCATGTGGGCGGGAACTACCCGCAGGCCCTGTTGGCCGGCCAATACCTCGAGACCCTGTACACCAAGGACGAAGAGGGGAAGATCGTCCCGTGGCTGGCCTCCGGGGCGGAAGCCTCCGAGGACGGGCTGACCTGGACGCTCACCCTGCGCGAGGGCATCGAATTCACCGACGGGACCGCGTTGGACGCGGCCACGGTCAAGGCGAACATCGAACACCTGCAGGACCCCGACACCGCCTCCTCCACCGGCTATCTGGCGGTGGCGAAGATCAAGAGCATGGACGTCGTGGACGATTCGACGTTGACGTTGAACCTCTCGGCCCCGGATTCGGCCCTGCTGGAATCGTTTTCGATGCCGTGGGTCGCGATCGAATCGGCGCAGGCCTTGGAACGCAGCCAGGCCGACAACTGCGCCGCCCCGGTGGGCACCGGCCCCTTCACCGTCTCCAAGTGGACCAAACAGGATTCGGTGGACCTGACCCGCAACGAGGACTACACGGTCCCCGTCGACGGCGCCGACCATGCGGGGCCCGCCCATCTGGAGGCCATCACCTGGAAGTTCATCCCCGAGGCCGCCACCCGTTATGCCGCCCTGCAATCGGGCACGGTGGACATGATCGACAACGCCCAGCCGGACACCATCAAGGCCGCCGAGGACGCCGAGGACATCGACCACCTCGATGCCCCGCGCCCGGGGGCCTCGAACCGGATCGAACTGAATTCCTCCAAGGCCCCGTTCGACGATGCGAAGGTCCGTGAGGCCTTCATCCGCGCCGTGGACGTCCAGGACGGCCTCTCCTCGCTGTTCTTCGATACGGCAGAGCGCTCCTATTCGGCACTGTCCAGCGTCGAACCGATGGGCTACTCCGATGAATCCGCCTTCGAGCGGGACCCCGAACAGGCCAATCGGCTGCTGGACGAGGCCGGCTGGACCGACCGCGATTCCCAGGGGTACCGCACCCAGGACGGCAAACGCCTGTCCCTGACCTTCCCGGTGAGCACCAACCAGTCGGTCCCGGCCGAACAGTCGCTCTTCCAGCAGTTCCAGGCCACCGCCAAGGAAGTCGGCTTCGAGGTCAAGCTCGACCTGCTGGACCTCTCCAGCTGGTACGACGTCCTGGGCGAGAACCACTACGACCTGGTCAGTGCCCCGTACACGAAGGTCGGCCCCGACGTGCTGTCCATCCTGTTCCATTCCTCCAACACGGTCCCGGCCCCTTCGGGCTACTTCGCCAACCACGCCCAGGTCAAGGACAAGAAACTCGACGCCCTGTTGGAGGAGGCCAGCGCCACCACCGACGCCGATGAGCGCCAGGCCAAGTACACCGAAGCCCAGAAGATCGTCCTGGAAGGCCACTACCTCCTGCCGTTGTACGACCAGCAGAACCACTTCCTGTACAGCACGGATCTGCACGACGTCGGGGCGATGACCGCGGTGGCCTCCCCGACGTTCCACGACGCCTGGTTGGCGAAGTAGGAACGACGCCGGAGCATGGCCGGGCAGACGACCTCCGACCCCACCCAGACCCGACGCAGCAGCCGGGGCGCCCCCACCGCGTGGCGTCCCGTCGGCGTCTGGCTGGCTCGTCGTGCCGCCTCGGCGGTCTTCGTGCTCTGGGCCGTGGCCACACTGATCTTCGTCGCCATCCGTCTCATCCCCGGGGACCCGGCGGAGGCGATCATGGGCGGGCCCGGGTCGCAGGCCTCGGCCGAGGCCCTCGAATCCGCCCGGGTCGACTACGGGCTCGACCGGCCGGTGGGCGTGCAGTACCTGACCCTGTTGGGGCATCTGGCCACCGGGAACCTGGGGACCTCGTATTCGTTGAAGATCCCGGTCTCCGAGGTGCTGGCCGCCCAACTTCCGGGAACGCTCGGCCTGGCCGTCGGCGCCTGGATCCTGGCCTGGGTGGTGGCCCTGGGGCTCGCCCTCTATTCGGGGTTGGGCGGTCGGGGCGCCTCCGCCGTCGGTTCGGCCCTGGAGATCGCCGCGGCCTCGGTCCCGCACTTCTGGCTCGGTTCGGTGCTGGTGCTCCTCTTCTCCAGCGCCTGGCGGTGGCTGCCACCGGTCAGCAACGGCACGGTCGCCGGGCTGGTCATGCCGATCGTCACCCTGGCCCTGCCGTTGGCGGGATTCCTGGGCCAGGTGATGCGTGAGTCCATGGTGACCGCACTGAACTCACCCTTCGCGCTCTCGGCCCGCGCCCGCGGGGAGTCCGAGGCCGGCGTCGTGCTCCGCCATGCCCTGCGCCATGCGGCCCTGCCCGGGGTGGCCCTCTCCGGCTGGGCTTTGGGGTCCCTGGTCTCCGGCGCGGTCGTCGTGGAGTCGATCTTCGCCCGGCCCGGCCTGGGGCGCACCCTGCTCGAGGCCGTCACGCTGCGCGACGTCCCCCTGGTCACCGGGGTCGCATTGGTTTCGGCGCTGGCCTACGTCGTGGTCATGGCTCTCTCCGATCTGGCCGAACGGCTCATCGACCCGCGGATCCGGGGGCGGTGACCCCCGTGTCTTCCACCATGTCGAGCCTGCCGGGGCCGTTCCCGCGCGGTCCGGGCCCGCGCCGCCGGCCGGGCCCGCGCCGCCGGCCGGGCCCGCGCCGCTGGCCGGGCCCCGGGGTCATCCTGCCGGCCCTCGCCGCAACCACCGCCTGCTTCCTGGTCCTCGCCGCCGTCGTACCCTGGTGGTTGGCGCCCACCGACCCGCTGGCCATCGACCCCGGGGCCGCCTTCTCCAGCCCCTCCCTCTCCCACTGGTTCGGCACCGACGAATCGGGGCGGGACCTCTATTCGCGCGTGGTCCACGGGGCCCGGCCCTCGTTGCTCATCGGGGCCGCGGCCACCGCCCTGGGACTGGGGTTGGCCCTGGTCCTGGGGCTGGCCTCCGGGCTGGGCGGACGCTGGCTCGACGCAGGGATCGGACGCCTCGTCGAAGTGATGCTGGCGCTGCCCGGATTGCTCCTGGCCCTGGTGTTCATCGCGTTGGCCGGTCCCGGGGTGTCCACCACGATCGTCGCCGTGGGGCTGACCACCGCCCCGGGCTACGCCCGGATCATCCGGTCCCAGGCCAGGGCCCTGCGCGGCTCGGCGATGATCGAGTCGGCCCGGGTCCTGGGCCACCATCCGGCGAAGATCCTGTTCCGGCATCTGCTGCCCAATGCCTTGGGCCCCGTCCTGGTGTTGGCGACCCTGGGGGTGGGCCAGGCAGTCATCTGGGCCTCGGCGTTGAGCTTCCTCGGGCTCGGCGAGGCCCCTCCGGCGCCCGAATGGGGCGCCATGCTCGCGGCGGGACGCACCTATCTGGGCTCCGCCTGGTGGATGACGTTCTTCCCCGGTCTTGCCATCGTCGCCACGGCGGCGGCCAGCACTGTACTCGGCAGGTCCCTCCAACGACGGGCGGTCGGCGCATGAACGGGCCATCGCTGTTGCGGGTCGAGGGGCTCCAGGTCGGATTCGCCGGCACCCCGGTGGTGCACGACGTCGGCCTGGACGTAGGCCGGGGCGAATGCCTGGCCCTGGTGGGAGAATCCGGGTCGGGTAAATCGGTGACCGCGCGGGCCCTGTTGGGGCTCTCGGGCCGGGGCGCCCGGGTGGACGCCCGCCGGTGGGAGTTCGACGGCGCCTCCCTGCACGGGGCAGGCCCGCGGCAGTGGCGGCGCCTGCGCGGGACCCGGATCGGGTTGGTGCTCCAGGATGCGCTGGTCTCGCTGGACCCGCTGCGCACCATCGGCCGGGAAATCGACGACTCGCTGCGCCTGCACACCTCCCTCTCCGCCGCCTCCCGGGGCCGCCGGGTGGCCGGGTTGCTGGAATCGATGGGACTGCAGACCGTTGATGCCGGGCGGCGGGCCGGGGAACTCTCCGGCGGCATGCGCCAACGGGCGCTGATCGCCTCCGCGATGGCCTTGGATCCGGAGCTGCTCATCGCCGACGAACCCACCACGGCCTTGGATGCCGAATCCCAGGCCCAGGTCCTCGGGGTGCTGGCCTCCTTGCGCTCCGGGGGGTCGTCGCTGCTGCTGATCAGCCACGATCTGGCGGTGGTCTCCTCGGTGGCGGACCGGGTGGCCATCATGCGCGGGGGCAGGATCGTCGAACAGGGTCCCACCGCCACGGTTCTGTCCCACCCGGAGCACGAATACACCAGGATGCTCCTGCGCGCCGTTCCGGCCGGTCGCCCCCGCGGCACCCGCCTGTCGGTGGCACCGGCGGATCCCGGGGCGCCGGAGCCGGTCTCTTTGCTGGATCCCGTGCCGGAGTCGAAGCCGCGGCCGGTGTCGGGCCCTGGTTCGTCGCAGGGGACGGTGCTGGAGGCCAGGCACCTGTCGAGGACCTTCGCGGTCAAAGGCGGCGAGGACTTCCGGGCCGTGGATGATGTGGGCCTGCGGGTGGAAGCCGGGCGCACGCTGGGCCTGGTCGGCGCCTCCGGATCGGGCAAGAGCACGACGGCGCGGATCCTGCTGGGCTTGGAGGAACCCGATGAAGGCACGGTCGAGCTGTTCGGCGGTGACTGGGTTCCGGGGAAGGAATCCTCCCGCCGGGCGCGCCGGCCACTGCTCGGGGCCGTCTACCAGGACGCGTTGAGTTCCTTCGATCCCCGCCGACGCGTCGGGGCCATCCTGGCCGATGCCCTGACCACCCGCGGTGGCGGGGCCGGGGCCGACGGCGGCTGGGGCGCCGATTCCCCGGAGGCACTGTTGGAACTGGTCGGGCTGGCCCCGGGGCTGACCGGACGGCATCCACGGACCCTCTCCGGGGGCCAACGTCAACGCGTTGCGATCGCCCGGGCGTTGGCCCCGGGACCCCGGGTGCTCATCTGCGATGAGCCCGTGTCCTCGCTGGATGTCTCGGTCCAGGCCAGGATCCTGGACCTGCTCGATGACCTGCAGGCCAGATTCGGGTTGGGGTACCTGTTCATTTCCCACGATCTGGCCGTCGTACGCCATGTCAGCGACCGGCTGGCGGTGATGCGGCAGGGGCGCATCGTCGAATCAGGGGCCACCGAAGAGGTCTTCGCCGCCCCGCAGCACCCCTATACCCGGGCCTTGCTGGCCGCCTCCCCCACGCTGGCGACCGGCTGAGCAACCGGCCGGGAACGCCCCCGGGGCGGTTCCCCGGGCCGAAGACCCCCGGCACCGCACACGGCGCGTGGCCCGATGGAAGTCATCGGGCCACGCGCCGTCGTGGTCCTGCCGCCGCAGCGGTGGCCGAGGCCCTAGCCCAGCTTGGAGACCAGGGACTGCAGGACGCGGTTCAGCGTGGCCGAGGGGCGCATGGCCGCCTGGGCCAACTCGTCGGAGGGACGGTAGTAGCCGCCCAGCTCCACGGCTGAACCCTGGACCCCGAGCAGTTCGGCGTTGATGTCGTCCTCGTGGGTCACGAAGTCCTTTGCCACCTCGGCAAAGGCGGCGGCCAGCTCGACATCCTCTTCCTGACGGGCCAGCTCCTGGGCCCAGTACATGGCCAGGTAGAAGTGGCTGCCCCGGTTGTCGAGCTCCCCGACCTTACGCTTGGGCGACTTGTCCTCGAGCAGGAACGTGCCGGTGGCGGCGTCGAGGGTGTCGGCCAGCACCTGGGCGCGGGCGTTCGACGTGGAACTGGACAGGTGGGCGAAGGATTCGGCCAGGGCCAGGAATTCACCCAGCGAATCCCAGCGCAGGTGGTTTTCCTGCAGCAGTTGCACCACGTGCTTCGGCGCGGAACCGCCGGCGCCGGTCTCGAAGAGGCCGCCCCCGTTGATCAGCGGGACCACCGACAGCATCTTGGCACTGGTGCCCAGCTCGAGGATCGGGAAGAGATCGGTCAGGTAGTCGCGCAGCACGTTGCCGGACACCGAGATGGTGTCCTCGCCGCGACGCAGGCGCTCCAGCGTGTAGGTGGTCGCCTCCACGGGGTCCATGATCTGCAGCGACAGGCCCTCGGTGTCGTGATCGGCCAGGTACTCGGTGACCTTGGCGATCAGGTTGCGGTCGTGGGCGCGGGTCTCGTCGAGCCAGAAGACCGCCGGCATCCCGGAGGTGCGGGCCCGGGTGACGGCGAGCTTGACCCAATCGCGGATCGGGGTGTCCTTGGTCTGGCAGGCACGCCAGATATCGCCCTGCTCGACCTGGTGCTCGATGAGGACCCGGTCGGCGGAATCCACGATCTGCACGGTGCCTGCTCCGGCGATCTCGAACGTCTTGTCGTGGCTGCCGTATTCCTCGGCTGCCTGGGCCATCAGCCCGACGTTGGGGACGGTGCCCATGGTGGTCGGGTCGTAGGCGCCGTGGGCGCGGCAGTCCTCGACGACGGCCTGGTAGACCCCGGCATAAGAGCTGTCCGGCAGCACGGCCAGGGTGTCGTGTTCGCCGTCGTCCGCGCCCCACATGTGGCCCGAGGTGCGGATCATCGCCGGCATGGAGGCGTCGACGATGACATCCGACGGCACATGCAGGTTGGTGATGCCCTTGGTCGAATCGACCATCGCGATGCCCGGCCCGTTGGCCAGGCCGTCCTCGATGGCGGTCTTGACCCCGTCGCGCACCTCTTCGGAGAGGTCGTCGAGTCCGCCGAGGATGGCGGCCAGGCCGTGGTTGGGGCTCAGTCCGGCCGCTTCGAGGTCCTCGCCATAGGTGGCGAAGAGGTCGGGGAAGAACGCCTTGACCACGTGGCCGAAGATGATGGGGTCGGAGATCTTCATCATGGTCGCCTTCAGGTGGGCGGAGAAGAGCACCCCTTCCTTCTTGGCACGGGCGACCTGGTCGGCCAGGAACGCGTCGAGCTGCGCGGCGGACATGAAGGTTCCGTCGATGACCTCGCCCTTGAGCACGTCGAAGGCCTTCTTCAGGACCTTGACGGTCCCGTCCTGGGCGATGAAGCGGATCTCGATCCGGTCATCGGAGTCCATGACGACCGACTTCTCGTTGGCGCGGAAGTCCCCGTCGGCCATGGTGGCGACGTTGGTCTTCGAATCCGCGGACCAGGCACCCATGGAGTGCGGGTACTTGCGGGCGTAGTTCTTCACCGACAGCGGGGCCCGGCGGTCCGAGTTGCCTTCGCGCAACACCGGGTTCACGGCGGAGCCCTTGATGCGGTCGTAGCGTGAACGGATGTCCGTTTCCTCGTCGGAGGCCGGGTTGTTCGGGTAGTCCGGCAGTGCGTAGCCCTGCGACTGCAGTTCGGCGATGGCCGCCTTGAGCTGCGGCATGGAGGCACTGATGTTCGGCAGCTTGATGATGTTCGCTTCGGGCTTCCGGGCCAGGGCGCCGAGTTCGGCCAGCGCATCGTTCTGGCGCTGGTCCTCGCTCAGGAAGTCACCGAAGAGGGCGATGATGCGGCCGGCCAGCGAAATATCGCGGGTCTCGAATTCGACGCCGGCGGTCGAGGCGAAGGCTTCGACGATGGGCAGGAAGGAATAGGTGGCCAGCATCGGCGCTTCGTCGGTGTGGGTGTAGATAATCTTTGCCATGGGTGAGGCATCTCCCTGAAGGTCAACGGTTTGGGGAGATCAACGTGATGATCTCAACGTATCCAACTTACCCGAGAGGGCCCGTGGGCCCCTATTCCCGGGGGCTACTCGTCCTCGGGGGCACTCGCATCCGGGGTGTGCTTCAGCGCGGTGATCTTCCAGGCACCGTCGTCGTATTTTCCGGTCACCGTGTAGGTGGTGCCCTCGGCATCCCACTCGGTTTCCTCCACGACCTCGCCGTCCTTGTCCAGGACCTTCTTCGCATCCTCCATGTAGGGCACGACGGCGCTCAGCTGGCCGTCCTGGTCGACCTCGCCCACCGCAACCACGTCCTGCGGCTTGGGCTGCCCACCCTCGATGCTGCCTTCGTCGTCGTACACCCGGGCAATGGCCCCGGCGGCGTCCTCGCATTCGGTGCAGTCCTCGGTGACCGCGAGCATTTCATCGGTCTGGCCCGTCTGCAGTGCGTAGGACATGGCCTCGTAGTAGTAGTACGTGGTCGCCGACAGCCCGTCGGCCCCTTCGGCCTTCATCTGGTCGTTGGTCTCCGGGGCGGCGATCGCCGCCTCGGCCGAGGAGGCGGAGGAGGACGAATCGGCGGCCGGTTCACCGGCGGAACAGCCGGCCAGGGCCAGGGAAGCTGCGGCGACGGCGATTCCGGCGCCCAGGACGTGGGGGAACTTCATATGCGATGACTCCAGAAGTGGTGTTGGTCGGTGCCGACGGCCCGCCATGGCGTCCGTCACCGCCACCATATCCCGTTGCCCCAGGCCACTAGTTGTGGGATGCGACACATTCCGCGGTTCCCGCGACCGCACCGTGTCCGACCTCACAACGGATCGGTATGATGGTCCGGGCCCCGGGTCCCCTCCGAGGCACCACCGAACAAAGGACGGCTCCCATGCCCGAAATGGCCTTGGCGATCGATGGCGGGCAAACGGGCATCCGCGCCCAGGTGCTCCAGGACGATGGCACCGCCTCCCCCGACGTCGAGGTCCTTGAATTCCGGGGCATCCTCACCGACCGGCCGCTGGCCGGCCAGATCGCCGACGTCGTCGCCCGGGCCCGCGAGGCGGCCGGCCACGATTTCAGGACCGTCTCCGCGGGACTGTCGGGACTGACCGACGGCGAGGGGCTGGCACCGGCACTGTTGGCTGCCACCACCGGCTACGGCGTTCACTCGGTACACATCACCCACGATTCGGTCAGTTCATACCTGGGGGCACTGGGTGACTCCCCCGGCGCCGTGATCGCCTCCGGGACCGGCGCGGTCACCCTGGCCGTGGGCGCCACGGAGGTGGTGCGCATCGACGGCTGGGGCTACATCATGGGCGACGCCGGCAGCGGCTACTGGATGGGCCGGGCGGCCCTGGACGCGGTGATGCGCGACTTCGACGGTCGCGGCCCCGCCACCACCCTGACCGAGGTGGTGCGCGCCGATTTCCCCGATCTGGCCCAGGCCTACGTCGAACTCCAACGCGATCCGGACCGCGTCAGCCGCACCGCCTCCTATGCCGCCACGGTGGCCCGGCTCGCCGCGACCGACGAAGTGTCCCGCCGGATCTGTGATGACGCGGCCCGGGAACTGGCCCTGGCCGTCTCCACCGGGTTGCGCCGGGTGGGGCAGGACCGGGCCGAGGCCCCGGCCGTCTGCTTCCTCGGTGGGGTGCTGCGCGGGGAACGCGTCCGCAGCCAACTCATCTCCCGGCTGGCGGCGCTCTGGCCGCATCTGCAGGTGCGTGAGCCCGCGGCCACCTCGCTTCAGGGCGCGGCCCTGCTCCCGTTCCTACCCGCGGATTCGGCCCTGGCACACCAGGTGTTGACGGCCCGGAACTAGAATCCGCTCCGGCGCAGGCGGACCCGGGGGCGCACCCGCTGGACGGCTCTTTGCTCCGGCCGCTCCGCGGTGATCTCCCGGAGCATCTCATGCTCGGCCCGGCTGGCGGCCGGCCGCCGGGCGGCCCGGAAACGGTACACGATCCACCAGACGCCGCCGACCAGGCCCACGGCCCCGATCAGCAGGCCCAGGGCCAGATTGCTTGAATCATCTCCGCTGGTTTCGGCAGCAGCCAACAGGCCACCGGTGATGGTGATGAGCATGTTCCCCCCAGCTGTTGTTGCGCCGGTCCTTCCGGACCGGGCTAGATGCCCCCGCGGCGGACCGGCCGCACGGTCGTCTGGTCGTTGACGACCTTCTGTTCGGGGCGCACCCCGTTCATTTCACGGAGCCTTTCGTGTTCTTCCCGGCTGGCTGCCGGGCGGCGGGCCACCAGGTAGCGCCGCAGGAACCATCCGGCGGCGCCCAGGACGATGACGGCCCCCACCACCAGTCCGACGACGAGGTTCCCCGAACCGTTTTCGCTCGCTGCTGCTGTTGCTGTACCTGCGGCAATGATGCTGAACATGAGGCCCCCTTCGGGTCTGCGTTCATTTCAGCGTACGACTCCGGGGCGGACGGGTCATCCCCACCGAGGATGACTTCCCGGCCGCTCCCGCCCCGGATACGGCAGCGGCCGGGCCCCTGGCTCGAGGGGACCGGCCGCTGGGGGTTCCGGCGGCGGTATCGCCGCGCTTCCTAGTGGAAGAAGTGTCGCGCCCCGGTGAAGTACATGGTGATCCCCGCGGCGTTGGCCGCGGCGACGACTTCCTCGTCTCGAATCGACCCACCGGGGTGCACCACTGCCTTGACCCCGGCATCGAGCAGGATCTGCAGCCCATCGGCGAAGGGGAAGAAGGCGTCGGAGGCGGCGACCGCCCCGCGGGCCCGCTCGGGTGAGGGGGCTCCTGCTGCCACTCCCGACGCACCGCCGGCGGCATCGACGTCGGATTCGACGGCCACCCCCAGCGTGTTGGCGCGTTCGACAGCCAGTTTGCAGGAGTCCACCCGGTTGACCTGGCCCATGCCGACCCCGACGGTGGCCCCGCCGCTGGCGAGCAGGATGGCATTGGACTTGGCGGCACGAATGGCCCGCCAGGCGAAGTTCAGATCCGCCAGCGTGGCCTCATCGGCGGCACTGCCGGCGGCCAGCGTCCAGTTCGCCGGGTCGTCGCCGGCGGCATCGATCCGGTCCGAAGCCTGCAGGAGCATGCCACCGGAAATCTGCTTGTACTCGACGCCATCGCGTTCGTAACCGGCCGGCAGCTGCAGCAGGCGGATGTTCTTCTTCGCCGTGAGGATCTCCAACGCCTCGGGCTCGAAGCCGGGGGCGATGACGACCTCGGTGAAGATGGACCTGATGGTTTGGGCCATGCCCGCCGTGACGGTCCGGTTGGCGGCGATGACTCCGCCGTAGGCGGAGACCGGGTCGCAGGCGTGGGCCTTGCGGTGCGCATCGGCGATCGGGTCCGCGGCGTGGCCCGAGGCCACGGCGACACCGCAGGGGTTGGCATGCTTGACGACTGCCACGGCCGGCTCGGCGAAGTCGAAGGCCGCGCGCAGGGCGGCGTCGGCGTCGGTGAAGTTGTTGTAGCTCATGGCCTTGCCATGCAGCTGGTCGGCCTGGGCGATGCCGGCGGGGGCTGCCGTATCGACATAGAGTGCGGCGGCCTGGTGCGGGTTCTCCCCGTAGCGCAGGCCCTCCGAGCGTTCGAGCGCGAGCCCGGCGTAGGGAGGGAACTTGGCGGGGGCTTCGTCATCGCCGAACTGGGCTGCCGTCCAGCTGGCGACGGCGTTGTCGTAGGCGGCGGTATGGGCAAAGGCCAGTGAGGCCAGCCGGCGGCGGGTCTTCAGGTCGAAGCCTCCGCCCCGGGCTGCCGACACGACGTCGCCGTAGCTGGTTGGATCCACGACCACGGCCACGGAAGGGTGGTTCTTCGCGGCGGCGCGGACCATCGAGGGGCCACCGATGTCGATCTGTTCCACGACCTCGTCCTGACCGGCACCGGAGGCGACGGTGTCCACGAACGGGTAGAGGTTCACCACGACCAGATCGAAGGGTTCGATGCCCATCTCGGTCAGCTGGTCCATGTGCTCGGGCAGGCGGCGGTCCGCCAGGATCCCGGCATGCACGCGCGGGTGCAGGGTCTTCACCCGGCCGTCGAGGCATTCCTGGAAGCCGGTGACCTCGGATACCTCCGTCACCGGCACCCCGGCGGCGGCGATCTTCTTCGCGGTCGAGCCGGTGGAGACGAGGGAAACCCCCGCCTCGTGCAGGCCACGGGCGAGGTCTTCGAGCCCCGTCTTGTCGTAGACGGAAATCAGTGCACGGCGAAGAGGAACACGGTCAAGGACGGTCTGGCTCACAAGGAACTCCCGGGAATCATCGGTTGGGGCGTTCACAACCCTACCGGCCCGCAGCCGGGCTTCAGGAGACGAGGTCGGGGAAATGACGTGAGAGCTGCTCGGGGGTCAGGCTCCTGCGCAGCAGGGCGTCGGCGTGGTCGTCATCGGCGACATAGGCGACGATCTCCGCATTGCGGCCGTGGGCCAGTTCCACGCGCAGGTCTTCGACGACGGTGAGCAGCAATTCGTAGTAGCGCCGGAGCGTTTCCTCCCAGCCGGAGGATTCGGCGACCCGGGTCAACGCCTCGCGCCACAGCACGGCGGCGGATTCGTCGAAGAGCTCCATCGAGCACCAGTGCCATTCCGGCGGGTTCCAGCGGGACGAGTAGTAGCTGGCCCCGGATTCCGCGGCTTCGCCTTCGGCTTCGAGCTGGGCCAGTTCCCCGTCGACGTCGAATCCGTCGGAATCGTCGTCGTCCGCCGAATCCTCGGCGGTGTCCTCCGCATCGTCGCCGTCGTCCTCATGGCCGGTGTTCAGCGGGTCGGGGCCGTCGCCGTCCTCTTCGGTCTCCTCGGGTTCGTCGCCGACCCCCAGGTCCTCCTCCACGGAGTCCCCGTCGCGGTCCAACGCCTGTTCGGAGTTCAAGGCCAGCACCGGTAGTTCGATGGGCTCGGCCGGGTCGGTGGAGACCCCCGACAGTGCGATCGCATAGAACTCGTGGTCGGGGTGATTCTCGATCACGTCCCGGGCCTGTCGCAATGCCGATCGCCGGATTGCCTCTTCCAAAGCCGTCCAATCCACTCCCATGACCAGAGCCTACCCCCGTCGGGCGCGGCTGATAAGGCCTTGCTTTTTCGGCAGTCATGGCCATGGAGCCGCCGGAGGGCCCGGTTCCTAGAAGAAATCCATGATCGTGGTGACCAGCTTGTAGACGCCGAGCCAGATGAACAGCACCGCACAGATCACCAGGGCCGTGTTGGTATGCCACCGGTTGCGCCATTCGCGCGGCACCCGGTCGGTGTTCAGCAGCGGCAGCAGCGTGATGGCCAGGAACGGCATGAACATCGCCCCCAGGACACCGTAGGCCAGCACCAGGGCGATCGGTTTGCCGATCAGCAGCAGGAGCATCGGGGGAAAGGTCAGCCAGAGCAGGTAGAAGCGGAAGTACTTGCCGTGGGCCCGGGAATCGGGGTGGTCGGATCCCTTGCCGCGGATGTTGCCCCAGAAATCGGCGAACATCAGCGAGACGCCGTTCCAGACGCCCATGACCGAGGAGAAGGCCGCGGCGAAGAAGCCCACCAGGAACGCGGAACCGATGAAGTCCCCGTATTTGTCCTTGAGCACCTCGCTGAGGTCCAGCAGGCCCTTGTCCTTGGCATCGAGGGTCACTCCTGCGGCCGCGACGACCTCGGCACCGACGATCATCATGGAGATCACGAAGATCCCGGTGATGACGTAGGCCATGGTGTTGTCCAGGCGCATCACCCGCATCCATCCGGGCTTCACCCAGCCCTTCTCCCGCAGCCAATAGCCATAGGCGGCCAAGGTGATCGTGCCACCGACCCCGCCGGCGAGCGCGAGCGTATAGAGCACCGACCCCTCCGGGAGGCGCGGAACCAGCCCGGCGAGCATGGCCGGCACGTCGGGGACCGCGATGATGGCCAGCCCGACGATCGTGATGAACATCAGCCCGACCAACGCGGCGGTGATCTTCTCGAACACCGCATACCGGTTGAACCACACCAGCAGGAATCCGGCCAGCCCGGTGCCCAGGGCGAACACGATCTGCGGCACCGCAGGGAACAGGGCGGCCAACGGCAGCGCCGTCGAGGCCATGGCCGAGGCCCCGTAGATGAACCCCCAGATGATGATGTAGGGCCCGAAATACCAGACGGGCCACCGGCCCAATGAGCGCCACCCCTCGAAGATCGTCTGGCCCGAGGCCAGCGAGAAGCGTCCGGCTCCTTCCACCAGCACGATCTTCAGGATGACGCCGACGACCAGCGCCCACAACAGCCCGTAACCAAATTTGGAGCCGGCCACCAGGGTGGCCACCATATCGGCGGCCCCCACGCCGGTGGCGGCGACGATGAGCCCGGGACCAATGACCTTCCACTTCTTGGGCGTCTCGAGTTCGCCGTGTTTCCCGGCCGGGTCTTCTGCCATGGCGGTCCGTCCCTTCGGGCACCCCCGCGGAGCGCCTATGGTGATGTAGTTCACACCTACTGTAGGGCCTTCACCACCGTGGTGACAGACGTGTCGCCCGGCCCGGTTGCGGCCCACCGGCTAATCTGGGATCGGGCGGTCCGGCCGGGACCGGAACAGCTCCGCCTCCCACCCGACCTGCACCATCGCCAGAGGACCTGCCTGCCCATGAACGAGTACCGCACCCTGGCCTCCGGCGACGACATCGTCCAACGACTCCCCTGGCGTTGGGGCGTCCAAGGCAAGATCTTCATCATCGGTGGGCTCGGCTTCATGTTCGACGCCTGGGATGTCACCCTCAACGGCGCCCTCATCCCGTTGGTGATGCAGGAATGGGGGCTCGAGCGCACGACGGCGGCCTGGCTGGGGACCGCGAACCTGATCGGCATGGCCCTGGGCGCCTTCCTCTGGGGCACCATCGCGGACCGGATCGGCCGCCGCCAGGCCTTCACCTGGACCCTGCTGATCTTCTCCCTCTTCACGGTGGCCGGGGCCCTGTCGCCGAACTTCGTCTTCTTTGCCGCCTGCCGTTTCCTTGCCGGGCTGGGACTGGGCGGGTGCATCCCGGTGGACTATGCCCTGGTCGGGGAATTCACCCCCGCCCGGCACCGCGGCAGGGTCCTGACCGCCATGGACGGATGGTGGCCCGTCGGGGCCGCCGCCGCGTTCTTCGTCTCCGCGGTGATCCAGGCCGGCACCGGGAACTGGAGGCTGATCCTGCTGGTCATGGTCCTGCCGGCCCTGCTGGTCTTCTGGATCCGCCGTTCGGTCCCGGAGTCCCCGCTGTTCCTGGTCCGGGCGGGCCGCCGGCGTGAGGCTTCGAGGGTCATCGACGGTCTGGTCCGGCGCACCGGGGCCGCCGTGGAACCCTATACGCTGCCCTCGGCGAGCTCGGTGCCGCGGTTCTCCGCCGGGGCGTGGGTCGACCAGTTGCGACGGGTCTGGGCCTTCAACTGGCGCATCACGGCCATCGCCTGGTCGCTCTTCCTGACGGTCCTGCTCGTCTACTACCTGGCCCTGACGTGGATGCCTTCGATCCTCCTCGACGCCGGGATGGGTGAATCCGCGGCGTTGTTCAGCACCGCGGGCATGGCGGCCGTGGGATTGGCCGGCGTGGTGCTGGCTGCCCTGCTGGTGGAACGGGTCGGCCGTAAATGGCTCCTGGGCGTCACCGGCCCGTTGGCCGCCCTCGTCCTGGTCCTCGTCGCCCTCTCGCTGTCCCAGCCCGCCGTGGCCGTGGCCTGGCTGCTGGTCTTCGGGTTCATCATCCAGATCGCGATCCCCGTGCTCTACACCTACGTCTCCGAGCTCTATCCGACCGAACTCCGCGGTTCGGGATTCGGTTGGGCCTCCTCCTTCAGCCGCCTCGGGGCAGGCTTCGGGCCGCTGCTCTTCGCCTGGCTGTGGCCGGTGTTCGGGCTGGCCAATTCCTTCCTCGTCGCCGGCGCCCTGGTCCTGCTCGCGGTCGGCTGGATGGGGCTGCGTGCCCCGGAAACCCGCGGCACCCACCTGCGCTGAAGCCCGGTCCCACAGACCATTCCCACCCCCGCGGGGCGCAGCTACACTGACCGTAAGGGGGCCAGGCCCCGAGGTACGGGGCGACTCCCCGGTCGCAACGATGGAGGCAACGGATGTTGGATCCAGGTTTTTTCGGTCCGTCCGGGCAGCACACCGGCCGCTACATCGTGGTGTTCGACGACGATGACCCGGACCCGCTGGACCTGCTGGCCGCCGGCGGCATGACCCGGGTGGCCGACACCCGTGACCTGGCCTCGCTGGCCACCTCCGAGGAGCGGTCCGCCGCGGCCCGGCAGGGGCAGGGAACCTACTTCGCGGAACTGCGCATGGCCGTCGTCGCGGCGGAGGACGCCCAACTCGAGACCCTGCGGACCAGCTCGGTCGGAGCCCAGCGGGGCCTGCACTACTACCCCGAACTGATCCACCACGTCCTGGAACCGGGGCAGGCCGGCCGGCACCGCTCCGAGGCCGCCCCCGACGCCGTCTCCCGCGACGCCACCGGTTCCTCCCCGGCGGCACCGGCCGACGGTTTTGCCGATACCGCCGAATTCACCTGGGGCCTGCAGGCCACCGGAGCCGCGACCTCCGAGGCCTCGGGCGAGGGCATCAAGGTGGCCGTGCTGGATACCGGCTTCGATACGGGCCATCCGGATTTCGCCGGCCGCACCATCGTGACCGAATCCTTCGTCGACGGCGAGGACGCCCAGGACGGGCACGGGCACGGCACCCACTGCATCGGCACCTCCTGCGGCCCGCGCGCCCCCGGGACCGGCCCCGGATACGGGGTGGCCCATGCCTCGGAGATCTATGCCGGCAAGGTCCTGGACGCCTCCGGTTCCGGCGGCGACGCGGGGATCCTGGCCGGGATCGACTGGGCCATCACCCAGGGCTGCGCCGTCATCTCGATGTCGCTGGGCGCCGATGTCGCCGAGGTCCACCCGCCCTATGTGGCGGCCGGGAAGCGGGCCCTGGCCCGTGGCACGCTCATCATCGCGGCGGCCGGCAATAATGCCGAACGCTCCGCGGGGAACCCCGGATTCGTCGGGACCCCGGCGAACAGCCCCTACATCATGGCCGTGGGGGCGGTCGATCAGCAGCTGGCCATCGCCGATTTCTCCGCCCGCTCCGGGGCGACCGAGGGCGGGCAGGTCGATGTGGCGGGTCCCGGCGTCGAGGTCTATTCCTCCTGGCCCATGCCCCAGCGCTACAACACGATCAGCGGCACCAGCATGGCCACCCCGCATGCCGCCGGGGTCGCCGCCGTCCTGGCCGCGTCCACCGGCCTGCGCGGCCGGGAGCTCTGGGCCGAACTGGTGCAGGGCTGCGAACGTCTGGACGCCGCCTCCGCCGATGTCGGCGCCGGACTGGTCAGGGCCCCGCAACCGGCGGCCCCCGGGGGCGACGGCGACGAAGGCGACGAGGCCGCCCCGGCACCACCGGAGGCTCCCTCCCCATGAGCCAACGGGTCACGGTCACCCTGACGGAGCCCTACGCCGGCCGGTCGGCCGAGGTCGCCGGGCAACTGGCCACCGCGGGGATGATCGTCGAGCGGGTCCTGCCGGCCTTGTCGATGATCACCGGCACCATCGCCGCGGAGCGGATGGCCGGACTCGAAGCGATCGGCGGCGTCGCCTCCGTCACCGCCGAACTGATCCACCGGCTACCCGACCCGGACTCCGGGATCCAGTAGCCGGCCGACACGTGGTCCCGCCACCGGGGAAGGTGGCGGGGCCGCTCCTCCCCCGGGCCTGGGCCCGGGACGGTCCTAGACGGTGTGCCGGTCGGCCAAGGAGGCCAGCGTCTCGATGAGCAGGGTCCGTTCGGCGATCTTGATGCGCCCGTGCAGGGTGTCCTCGGTGTCGTCCTCGTGGACCTCCACGGCGCGCTGGGCCAGGATGGGGCCGGTATCGACCCCGGCATCGGCGATATGCACCGTGCATCCGGTGACCTTCACCCCGTAGGCCAGGGCGTCGCGGACCCCGTGGGCGCCGGGGAAGGCCGGCAGCAGGGCCGGGTGGGTGTTGAGGTAGGTCCCGTCGAAGGCGGTGATGAATTCCTCGCCGACGATGCGCATGAACCCCGAGGAGACCACGTAGTCCGGGGCGTGGGACCGGCAGATGCGCGTGAGTTCGTGGTTCCAGGCCGCGCGGTCGGTGTATTCCTTGAACGGCACCTCGAAGGTCTCGATCCCTGCGGCCGCGGCCCGAGCCACGCCTCCGGTCCCGGTGCGGTCCGCGCCGACCGCGGCGATCTCCAGGTCCAGCTCCCCGCTCGCGACGGCATCGATGACTGCCTGGAGGTTGGAACCGGTCCCGGATACGAGGATCACAATGCGCATGGCACCAGTTTAGGTGCTCCGGCGGTCCGGACTAGGCTGAGGGCATGCCCGAACCAGAACAGGACGTCGCCCAGCGTATTGCCGCCGTGAGCGGATGGATCCGAGCCGTCGTCCTCTTCGTCTTGTTGTCCTATCTGCTCTCCTCGGTGGTCCTGCCCTGGAAGATCGCCTCGGTGGTCTTCGGGCTGGCAGGGATCGTGGCCGGGGTCGTCGCCTCGGTGAAGGTCTTCCGGCGCAAGCTGCCCGGCGTCCTGCGGATCACGTTGCCGCTGGCCACCCTGGCGTGCCTGCTCTTCACCGTCTCCACTTCCACCCAGGTGCTCTTCTACCAGCCGACCCTGGATTACGAACAGTGCATGGCCACCACCGTCACCGACCGGTCCCAGGCCCAATGCAAACACGACTACGACCAGAAGCTCTCCACCCTCCAAGGAGTGATCGGATCATGACCAGCCCCTCCGACCCGGCACCGCATGAGGACATCCAGCCGGTCCCCGACGCCAAGGACTGGACCTGGACCATCGAGCGGGCCTGTCCCGAATGCGGCACCGACGTCTCGGCGCTGAGCCCCCAGGACATCGCCATCGCGTTGCGCACCTGTCTGCCCCGCTGGGCGGCGGTCCTGCAGCGGGAGGATGTCGCCGTGCGTCCGGAACCGGCGGTCTGGAGCCCGCTGGAGTACGCGGCGCATGTGCGAGACGTGTTCAAGGTGATGCACTACCGGCTGGATCTGATGCATATGGAGGACTCCCCGACGTTCCCCGACTGGGACCAGGATGCCACCGCGCTGGAGGATGGTTACGCCGACCAGTCCCCCCGGGTCATCGCCACCCAGCTCGCAGCCGCCGGACGGGGGCTGGCCGATGCCTTCGATTCGGTCCTCAACCGCGATCTGGACCGTCCCGGGCTCCGCGGCAACGGGGCGGCCTTCACGGTCGAGACCCTGGCCCGGTACACCTGGCATGACATCGCCCACCATCTGCACGATGTGAACGGCCGGGACCCGGCGGTCTAGTCCTCCAGCACCGGATCGCGTTCGAGCAGCGGGGCCAACAGGTAGCCGATGACGACCCCCAGGCCCACCTCCCCGGCCAGCAGCAGGGCGGTCATCCAGAGGTTGGGGCCCACGTCGGTCAAACGCCCGATGCCCAGCGATCCGCCGGCCAGCCAGCTGCCGGCCAGGGAGACCACACCGGTCACGATGCCGATGAACAGCCCCAGCAGCACGGTGGACAGGGCCAGCGACAGCCACCGGGTGTTCAGCCGCATCGAGAGCCAGTCCTCGAAGTGGTTCTCCCCTTCACGCAGGAACCACCAGCCGGCCAGGATCCCGGCCAGGACCGGCAACAGCATGAAGGCCCAGGCCGCTCCGAGGTCCCCGGCTGGCAAGGCCCCCAGGAACGGCACCGCGGGCAACGGTCCGACGGCGGTGCCCAAGGGGCCCATCGTGCTGCCGACCCCCAGGGTGATCCCGCCACCGCTGATCCAGGCCAGGGCCCACAACGCCAGGTTGGGCATCATGCCCAGCTGGGCGACGGTCAGCACCGACCCGCCGACCGGCCCTGGCTGGAGCTGTTGGTAGATGTTGGAGATGTCGAGCCAGTTCAGGCCCAGGGCGGCGGTCAATGCCAGCGCGGCCAGCGCGAAGGCCGCGACGTACCCGAGCAGTCCGGCCCGGATGACGGACCAGAGGTAGGAACCGGTCCAGCGCGAATGCTGGCTGGTGGCGGCGATCCACTCCACGAAGTCCACGCCGATGAGCCGGCCCCAGGACCCGGCCTCGCGCCGCGCCCCGATCACGACTCCGAGCCCAGCGGGGATCAACGGGATCAGCGCGGCGGCGCCCAGATTGACTCCGACCTCCTCGGTGGGGACGGCGAAGCCGGTGATCAGTCCCACCAGCAGGTAGGCGCCCAGGGCCCCGGCGATGCCTTGCCACAGCTGGTCGGTATAGGAAGCCCGGGCAATGCGTCGGCCCGACCGCCAGGCCAGGAAGAACGGGATGAGCGTCAAACCCAACGGGATGAGCGTGAGCATCCCGGTCGTGACGACCGGTGAGTCCTCCCCGGTCAGGGTCAGTTGCAACGGCACCCCGTGGATCAGCAGCCAGACCTGCCCGCACATCCTGAACACGGAGTCCAGCGTCCGTTCGGCGAATCCTCCGGCGAACCAGACACCCACCAACGGCACGACCACCAGCAGGGCCGAGAGGAAGGCACACTGGATGAACTCCAGGGCTCCTTGGAGCCACAGCGGCATCGGCAGGCCCTCGCTGAAGGACTCCCGCCAGGAGGCCATGGCTCCACGCCCCCGTGCCGTCTTCGGTTCCCGCGCCTTCTCCGGGCCGGCCCCGGACTGCTGGTCTTTTTTCATCGTCTCAATCGTGCCACTTGCCGTCCCCGATCCGGGCGAGCGACGCGACCCGGGCCGCAGAGTACGACGCCGAAGGGCGCCGGAGGCGGTATCAGTAGCTGTCGGGGGTGGCGCCCTTCGCGGCGGGAACGAACTTCCCGGCCAGCGCCTCGGTCCCGCGGGCCAGGACCGCGACATCGGCGCCGACGCCGACGAAATCGGCTCCGGTGTCCATGTAGCGCAACGCCGCCGCCTCCCCGAAGGCATTGACACCGACGAACTTGCCGGCTGCCTTCACCGCGGCGATCGTGGCATCGACGGCGGAGACGACCCGGCGGTGGCCTTGCTGGCCGATCAGTCCCATGGAGGCCGCCAGATCCGAGGGGCCGATGAAGATCCCGTCGACCCCGTCGACCTCCGCGATCCGGGCGGCGTTGTCCACGGCTTCGGCAGATTCGACCTGGACGATCAGCGTGATCGTGTCCGAGGCCCGTTCCAGATAGTCGGGGACCCGGTTCCACCGCGCCGAACGGGCCAGCGCGGATCCCACCCCGCGGACGCCGTGGGGCGGATATCTGACGGCGGCCACGGCGGCCTGGGCGTCCTCGACGGTATGGACCATCGGGATGATGAGCGTCTGGGCGCCGACATCGAGGTACTGCTTGATCAACACCGTGTCGTTCACCGCAGGACGGACCACCGGGATCACGGGGTAGGAGCGCACGGCCTGGAGCTGGGCCAGGACGGTCTCGGGGGAATTGGGGGAATGCTCGGCGTCGATGAAGACCCAATCGAACCCGGCCCCGGCACAGATCTCGGCCACCAGCGGGGAGGCCGAACAGATCCAGATCCCGGCCAGCGGACGGTCGGCCGTGGCCAGGACGTCCTTGAAGGACGGATCGGGTTCTACGCGAAATGACATGTAATCGTTCCCAGCTCTCCATAGTCGGCGAAGACGGTGTCGCCCTCATTGACCCACATCGGTCGGGTGAAGGATCCGGCGAGGATGATTTCACCCGCCTTGAGACCGTCACCATGCGGGGCGATCTTATTGGCCAGCCAATGCACCCCGGACGCCGGGTGGTTCAGGACCCCGGCGGCGACGCCAGTCTCCTCCACCACGTGGTTCTTGTACAGGATCGCCGAGACCCAGCGCAGGTCCACGGCGTCGGGGGCCACGGGGCGTCCGCCCAGGACCATGGCCCCCATGGCCGCGTTGTCACTGATGGTGTCCACGATCGTCCGCCCCTCCATCTCCACGCGGGAGTCAAGGATCTCCAGGGCGGGGGTGACGTATTCGGTGGCGCGCAGCACGTCGAAGATCGTCGCCCCGGGGCCGGTGATGTCGTCCTTGAGGACGAAGGCCAGTTCCACCTCCACCCGCGGATGGGTGTATTGCTTCCATTCGATGCTCGAGGCGTTCTCCAGCACCATGTCATCAAAGATGATCCCGTAGTCCGGTTCGGTGATCCCGGTGGCGGCCTGCATGGCCCGGGAGGTGAGCCCGATCTTGCGGCCCGCCAGGCGCCGGCCGGCGGCCTCGTTGCGTTGGCGCCACAGGTTCTGCACCCGGTAGGAATCCTCGATGGTCATCTCCGGATACCGGGAGGTCAGTCGCTTCACCGGGGTCCGGCTGCGGCCGGCCTCCACCAGTTCGTCGGCGATGGAGGTGATGGTCTCGTCGTCAAGCATGTCGGAAAGTACCTTCCTGATCCTGTCGGGCGGCGGTCGGCGGGCTGCGGGGCGGCCGCGCGCACGGGGTGCCGTCCACCCACGTCCTGCTGACATCGTATACGATCACGCCGGTGACGGAGGTCATACCCCGACTTCGAACCCGCCGGAAAATCCTGCATCCCCACCATGGCGGGGACCCATCGTCGGAACCTCGATTTCCTAGCGTTTTTGCGGGCCCCACAGCTAGACGTATCCGTTGCACGGCGTTAACGTGGAAGACATCGTGCACGGCCTTGAGGTCGTCGGTCGGCACGACGGCTCCACGGAGCCGCCATCTGAGCAATACCGATGAGAGGAATGCGCAATGGGTTTGGGAGACAAGATGTCGAATAAGACCGAAGAACTCTCGGGCAAGGCCAAGGAAGCATTCGGCAAGGCCTCGGACGACGAAGGCATGCAGGCGGAGGGCGTGGGCGATCAGGCCAGCGCCGGAGCCAAGCAGGCCGGCGAGCATGTCAAGGACGCCGCGAAGGACGTCAAGGACGGCCTGACCGGCGAATAATTCAAAGCACGACGGCGGCGCTGGATTGGCTCGCGGCATCTTCCCTTGAGGGGGCCATGGAACGTGGGCGTGCCTGGCGTTAGCGGTTGAATGGACGTGAGGGGCGGACCGATTGGTCCGCCCCTCACGTGCGTCCGGGGTGGTTAGGCTTCCGGTCGGATCTCGGCCAGCAGTTGTTCGAAGGGCAGTGATTCCATCGGGTCCTGCCGGGCCGCCGACAGGCCATGCCGACCGCCCAGGGCCCGGGCCAGCTCGGCACCGGCCCGGTCGGACCGCTCGGCCAGGGCTCCCGACCCACTCCCGTCCGACCAGTCCCCGGGGGCCGCGAAGACCGCGGTGGGCATGGTGTTGGCCCTCAGGTAGCCGAAGATCGGGCGCATCACGTAGTCGATCACCATCGAATGCCGTGAGGATCCACCGGTGGCGGCCAACAGGACGGGCTTGTCGTCCAACAGGGTGGGATCCAAAACGTCGAGGAAGGATTTGAACAACCCGCTGACCGAGGCGGTGAACACCGGGCTGACGGCGACCACGGCGTTGGCCGACCCCACGGCCTCGATCGCTTCCTCCAGCTGCGGGGACACCCATCCGGCGACCATGGCCTTGGCGATGTCCACTCCCAGCTCACGCAGTTCGATGACCTGGACTTCCGCGCTGATTCCGTCGGCGGCCAGGGCGGAGACCGTCGATCTGGCCAGTTGGTCCCCCAGCATACGTGAGGACGACGGCACCCCCAGTCCCCCGGAAACAACGACGATCGATGCGCCCATGACGGCCTCCTGCCACTCACCTTGGTTCATTGCCTGCGCAGATGGAACCACGTTCGTGGCAGGAGTATTCCCTTCAGGGCACCCCGCCGCTAGTCAGCCGGGTGGTGTTCGCGGGAGTCTCCGGTGCTGGTCCCCGGCCGCGGCGGGAAGCTCAGACTCAGTCGTTTCACGATGCCGTAGGCCAGCATGTACATGCCGATCAGCAGGCCGAATCCGAGCGAACCACCGGTATCGGCGTTGCCCAGGACCGCTGCGTTCAGTAGCGCGCAGATCATCAGGACCAGTAATCCGCCGGTGGCCATCGCGCTGCCCCTGATGCGGAAATCGGCGGTGGCGGCCCGTGGTGGGCGGCCTCCGGTTGGAACCGTATGTGTGAACCCCATGACCCTCTCCTTCGAAAGCCGATTCGGCCCCGGACGAGCCGAATGGGTACTTCCACGGTAGGCCGGAAACCCGTACTCCACAAGGGAGGCCCCGGTGGCGGGCCCGGAAACGGCGCCTTCCACCGGGGCCCGACCCCCGGGGCGGCTCAGCCGGCCTCGGCGGCTTCGCGGGTGGCCCGTTCGATTTCCTCCGCCCGTTCCTGGTTGGCCTCCTCGGTCAACGCGGCCCCGGCGTCCGCGTCCCGGGTCAGGCTCTCCCCCGTGGCCGGATCAAAGATGTGCAGCCGGCGGGTGTCGAGCCAGAGTTCGCAGACCCGCCCCCCGCGGATCCGGCTGGCGGCGTCGAGGGTGACCACCACCTGCGGGCGCAGTTCGTCGGCATCCAGGTCGCGGGCCAGGGAGTCCAGCATGTCCTTGACCTCGGGGGAAGGGTCGAAGTCGATGTAGCCGTATTGTTCGTTGCCCAACCACTCCGTGTGGGTCAGTTCGGCACTGAAGGCATTGCCGTGGACCAATTTGGATTCCTCCACCAGGGAGGAATCCTCGAAGTACTCGGGCCGGATGCCCAGCAGCACGATCTCCTTCCCGGCCGCCGTGGCCGCCGTCTCCGCCGGGACCTCGAAGTCGCCGATGGGGGTCTTGAGGATGTTGCCCTCGGCCGTGGCGGGCAAAAAGTTCATCGACGGGCTGCCGATGAACCCGGCCACGAAGATGTTCACCGGTTGTTCGTAGAGTTCACGCGGGGAAGCGATTTGTTGCAGTTCGCCCTTCTTCAGCACCGCGACCCGGTCGCCCAGGGTCATGGCCTCGGTCTGGTCGTGGGTGACGTAGACACTGGTGGTCGCCAACCGGCGCTGCATCTGCGAGATTTCCGCCCGCATCTGCCCGCGCAGCTTGGCATCCAGGTTCGACAACGGCTCGTCGAAGAGGAAGGCGTCCGCCTGGCGTACGATCGCCCGGCCCATTGCCACGCGTTGGCGTTGCCCACCCGAGAGGTTGCCGGGTTTGCGGTCGAGGTGGTCGGTCAGTTCCAGCGTCAGTGCCGCGGCCCGCACCCGCTCCTGGACGTCGTCCTCGCTGAACTTTCCCTTGGCCAGCCGCAGCGGAAAGGCGATGTTCTCGAAAACGGTCAGATGCGGGTAGAGGGCGTAGTTCTGAAAGACCATCGCCAGGTGCCGGTCGCGCGGGGCCATGTCGTTGACCCGTTTGTCGTCGATGTACAGATCCCCGCTGGTGATGTCCTCCAGCCCGACGATCATGCGCAGCAGCGTGGACTTGCCGCAGCCGGAGGGGCCGACCAGGATCACGAACTCCCCATCGGCGATATCGATGGAGATGTCGTTCACGGCCGGGAACCCGTCGTCGTATTTCTTGACGAGGTTCTTCAACGTAATCGATGCCATGGGTTGTCCTCTGCTTTCTCGGATCAGGGCCTCAGCCCTTGACTGCGCCCTGGGTCAGGCCTGAGACGATCTGCCGCTGGAAGCCCAGCACCAGGAGCACCACCGGGATGGTGACGATGATCGCGGCGGCGGAAATCGCGCCGGTCGGTGATTCGAATTGGGAGGCGCCGGTGAAGAACGCCAAGGCTGCCGGAACCGGTCGCGCCGCCTCGGTGGAGGTCAGCGAGATGCCGTAGACGAAGTCGTTCCAGGCGATGAAGAAGGCGATGATCGCCGTGGTGAAGACCCCGGGGGCCGCCAACGGGACGATCGCCTTGCGGAAGGCCTGCCAGGCTGTGGCCCCGTCCACCTGGGCTGCTTGTTCCAGTTCCCAGGGGATCTGCCGGAAGAACGCCGCCAGCGTCCAGATGGAGATCGGCAGGGTCAGCGACAGGTAGGGGATGATCAAACCGAGCCAGGTGTCGTACAGCCCGATGGTGCGCCAGACGTTGAACAGCGGGGTGACGATGGAAATGACCGGGAAGATCGAGACGGCCAGGGCGGTGGTGAGCACCAGCTTCTTGCCCGGGAAGTCCAACCGCGCAATCGCGTAGGCACACAGGGTCGCCAGCACCACGGCGATCGCCGTGGAGATCAGCGTGATCCCGATCGAGTTCCGCAGCGAGGTCAGGAACAGCCCCTGGGCGTCACCGACGAGGATCTGTTCGTAGTTGACCCCCGACCAGTTGGTCGGCAGGAGTTTGCCGTTGGACAGGTCGCTGGGTTCCTTGAAGGAGGTCGCCAGGATCGAGAACACCGGGAACAGGGCGTAGACGGCGACGACGACCGTGATGCCCGCCCAGATGAGCCGGGTCTTCGTGGTGGTCTTCTTCATCACTTGCCTCCCTGGTTTCCGGCGAGGTCGACCTTGAACAGCTTGATCGCCACGAAGCAGATGATCAGCACACACAGGAACAGCAGGACCGAGATCGCCGAACCCAGTCCGATCTCCAGTCGCCCGATCGAGGTCCGATAGGCCAACAGCGAGAGCACTTCGGTGCCGTAGGCACCGTTGGTCATGATGTACACGTTGTCGAAGATCCTGAAGGCATCCAGCGCCCGGAAGAGCACGGCAACCATGATCGCCGCCTTCATGTTCGGCAGGATGACCCTCTGCATGCGCTGCCACCAGGTGGCCCCGTCGACTTCGGCCGCCTCGGTGAGCTCATCGGGGACCTGTGCCAGACCGGCCAGGAGCAGCAGCGAAATGAACGGCGTGGTCTTCCAGATCTCCGAGGCCATGATCACGAACAACGACGTCCAGGTCCCGGCGAACCAGTTGGTGTCCTCGCTGATTCCCGGCAGCCAGTCGAACCAGTGGTTGATGAAGCCCGAGTTGATGTCGAAGGCGTAGAACCAGGCGAAGGCCGACACGACGGTGATGATGCCGTAGGGAACCAGGATGGCGGTGCGGACGAAGCCGCGAACCGATTTCAGCGCCTTATGCATCACCAGCGCCAGGGCGAAGCCCAGGATCAGCTCCACCACGACGGTGATGACGGTGATCAGCGAGGTGACGCCCAGGTCCCTCAAGAACACCGGGTCGGTGAGGATGACCCCGTAGTTCTGCAGCCCGATGAAGCTCTTGTCCCCCGGGGCCGTGAGCCGGAAATTGAACAGCGAATCCCAGACGGCCTGGAGGATCGGATACAGCGTGACCATGAGCATGACCACGAAGGCGGGCCCCGCCAACATCCAGCCCAGCCTGCGTTCGGCCTTCCGCCGTTCGGAGAGCCCGACGCCGGCGTCGGCCCGCCGCCGCCCGGTTGGTTTCGTGTCCACGGGGGTACTCATCGCGATTCCTCCCTCCTACGGGTGGGCCCGTCGGTGCTTCTGCGCCTCATAGCAGCCTCTCCCCTCGCAGCACGGCGATGATGAAGTCGGTGGTCTTCTTCGGCGTAGTGGCCGGATCGATCCCGGATGGTGGCGCCCAATGCTGCTGGATGCCGGTGGAGACCTCGTTGTAGTATGGGGTCTGCGGCCGTGGGGCCGAATGCTTCAACGATTCCCTGATGGTCGGCGCCATGGGGAACGCCTTCTTGATCGACGGATCGTCATAGGCGGTTGAATCCGAGGGCGGGTTGCCGTTGGTGACGAAGTATTCGACCTGGTTCTTCGGTTCCACGATGCATTCGATCGCCTCGTAGGCGAGGTCCACGTGGGGGCTGGCCGCCCCGACCCCGAGGTTGATGCCACCCAGCGGCGGACGGGATTCCTCATCGGCCATCGTCCGCGGATATTGCGCCCAGCCGATGTCCTCCACGAGCGATTTGTCCAGGTTGCCGGCTTTGACGCTGGCGTTGGTGGCCGGCCAGACGAACGGCCAGTTGACCATGAAGGAGCCCTTCTTGCCTTGGAAGAGCAGCATCGACTCGTTCTCCGCCTGGGTCGGAAGGCCAGGCGACCCCAGCCCTTCCTTGCCGATGGTCGAGACGATCTCGGCGGCCTTCTTCCCGGCCTTCGTCTCCAGTCCGAGCTTGACGTCGTCGGCCGACGCCTCGGGGTTCTGCACGATGTGTCCGCCGCTGGATTCGACGAGCGCATTGACCCAGACGGTCATCGACTCGGCCAGCGCCCCCTGGACCCCGAGATATTTCTTCTCGTCCCGGGTGGCCTCGATCAGTTCGTCCCAGGTCACCGGCTTCGTCATGTCCAGCCCGGCGGCCTTCGCCACGGATTTGCGGTACCAGAGGATCTGGGTATTGGCCCAGAACGGGACGGTGACCAGTTCGTCCTTCCATTTCGCTCCGGCCAAGGCACCATCGAGGGTGTTCTTCGTGGTCTTGTCTGCTGTTTCTTGCGGGACCGGGGCCAGGAAGCCGGGCTCGGCGAGTTCGGGGATGAACGGCGGGTCCAGGCTCATGATGTCCAGCGAGGTATCCCCCGCCGCCAGACGACGGGCCAGTTGTTCACGCTGGGACGCTGCGTCGGAGGGGAGCAGTGAGGTTTCGATCCGGTATTTGCCGTCGGCGGCTGCGGTGCAGGTCTTGGCGATCGCCGCCTGGCCGCCGTCGTCCGGGTTGATGTACCACGTGAGCACCGGGGTCGAGTCCGGCGCCCCACAGCCGGACAGCAGCAAGGCCGAGGCAACGGCGGTGACCCCGGCCCACCGGACACGGCGCCGGCGGCGACCGTGTTTCGCATGTTCTGGCATCAGTACGAGCCTCCCCGTCAACGTCCGAAGGACCCGAACAAAACCGGTCTGACCGGGTCGTTCACCCGACCTTATGCCCTGGTGGTGATTTGCGCCACACCCGCAGGTCGGAGGTTCGGGCCACGGGTCGCAGGCACCGGTCAGACGTGGTCGTCCTGAGTGGCTTCCGGACCGGGACGGTCCTGATGTTCGCAGGAGTCGTAGTCCACCTCGTCCTGCGGGATTTCGCCGAGGGTCCTGATGGTTTCGCCGTGGGGGCGCGGCAGGTCCACCAGCTTCGCTCGAGGCCGCCGGGGCGGATTATCGGTGGGCTCAGGAATCGCGCAGCGCCTTGATCAGTTCGTCCTTCGTCAAATCCGAGTAGCCTGTGAGGCCGATCTCGCGGGCCCGTTGGGTGAGCTCCTCGACGGTCCAGTCGTCATAGCTGCCCGATTCACCGCCCCGCTCACCGACCTCGGATCGGCTGTCTCGTGCGGCAGCGTTGGCGATACGCGCCGATTTCTGCTTCGAATTGCCCTCGTCACGCAGGGCCTGGTACATCTGCTCGTCCTTGATGGGTGAGGTGTCCTCTGCCATGGCTGCCCGTCCTCCTTCAGGTGGTCCGTATCCCCCAGACTACGGATCCACCGGGGCCGGTCAATGCCCAGGCCGCCGCCGGTCAGCCGACGGTGAACTGCACCCGCTGCCAGCCGCTGGCTCCGTTGGGGACCGGATCGGCGCGTTCCTCGGTCTGGACGGTGCCGTCGGCGTCGATGGCCCGCACGGTGGCCGAGTGGGTGCCTTCCTTGGCGCCCTTCCACTCGTAGGACCATTGGCGCCAGGTATCGACGGAGGCTTCGGTGGCCATCTCGACCTTCTGCCAGTCCCCGTCATCGATCTTGATTTCCACGCCCTTGATGCCTCGTGTCTGCGCCCATGCGGTCCCGCCGATCATGACGGTGCCGGCGCTGACCGTCGAGAACGGCCGGGGCACATCCACCCGCGAGGCGAGTTTGATGGGCCCGCGCTCGGACCAGCCGCGGGTGGTCCAATACGCGGCCTTATCGGCGAACCGGGTGACCTCCAGATCAACGACCCATTTGGTGGCCGAAACGTATCCGTACAGCCCCGGCACGACCATCCGCACCGGATAGCCGTGTTCGAGCGGAAGTGGCTCATCGTTCATTCCCACGGCCAGCAGCGCCTGACGATCATCGGTGAGTACTTCCAGCGGAGTCGACGCGCTGAATCCGTCGATGCTGGTGGACAGCACCATATCGGCCCCCTGCTGTGGGCGGGCCCGTTCCAACAGCTTGCGCAACGGGTAGCCCAACCATTTTGCGTTGCCGACCAGGTCACCGCCGACGGGGTTGGAAACGCAGGTCAGGGTCAACCAGGTCTCGTCGAGCTCCATGCCCAGCAGTTCGTCGAACCCGATGCTGAATTCCTCCTCCACCATCCCGTGCACCCGCAGCGTCCAGGTGGCGGGGTCGATGCGGGGAACCGCCAACGCGGTGTCGATCCGGTAGAAGGAATCATTCGGCGTCACGAAGGAGGGCATGCCCTTGACCTCGGCGGCGACGCCGTCGGGCAGGGCAGTGGCCTGGTGGGCCGGACGGGGCAGCCGCAGGGATTCCCGCGCGGTCGCTGCCGCATTGCGGACCCCCGACAGGGCCCGGCCTCCGGCGAGCATGGCCCCCGCGCCGACCGCCGCCACGACGGAAAAGGTCAGGAAACGACGTCGCGAGGAGGATCCGGCAGCCCGCGTCGGCTCGGCGTCGTGCTCCTCTGCCTGCCCGGCGGCCGGGAGGCCCCCGGGTTCGGCCCGGGATGCAAGCCGGCTGAGCTGGTACAGGACCACGATCCCTGCCACGGCACCCACGACGGTCGGCACGATATCCAGGATCCCGGTGGCCGGACGGCTCAGGACGGCGGCGGCCATGCCGACGGCCAGGACCAGGATGATCCCCTGGGCCACCGCGAACCGGCGCCGTGCCAGCAGGCCGGTGACGGCAGCGACGAGAGTGGCCACGATGCCCATGGAGATGAACAGCGCCAGTTTGTCGTTGGTGCCGAAGGTGGCGATGGCAAAGTCCTTGAGCCACGGCGGGGTGATGTCGATGAAGGCCCCGCCCAGGGCCACCAGGGGCGAGGAGGAGGTGGAGAAGAAGGCGGCGACGAGTTCGGCCACCCCGAAGAGCAAGCCGGCGGACACCAGTCCGGCGACGGCGTGGGGCCAGCGCCGCAGCACCGTGCGGGCCCTGCCCGGGGCCGTGGTTTCCGGGCCGGGCGTTTCATGCGTTTCCATCGTGCGCCTTCCATCCTGCCTTGCGGCCCACGGCGCCCTTCCGGGCGTCGGCGGCCTGCTTCGGTGGCCAGGGTCGGGATTTCAGACCCATGGACACAGGAGATTCGGAGCCCGGCCCGATCTGGATTGGATCGAGGTGCCGGGAACCTAGAGTTCCTGCAGGACGATCGGGTCGGTGGTGGGCTGCGGCGATCCCCCGGCAGGTTCCACGGTGATCCCCACATGGGTCGCCGAGGAGAGTTTGCCTTCCATCAGGGCGGTATCGCTCGAACCGCCGGCGAAGTCGAGCATGCCCATGGGGGCCGCCCCGTCGTCACCGATGAGCCAGAGTTCGTAGCCCTTGTCCTGCGGGAGCGTGGGCAGCCCATCGGCGGTCAGCGCTGCCAATCCGGCCGAGGCGGAATAGGTCACCGTGACCTGGGCACCGTCGTCCAGGGACTGGCTGGCCGACTTCACGTCGTTGGAGGAGAAGATGCGCAGCATCTTCTCGTTGCTGTCATCCAGCGCGGTCATCTGGTTCTGGAGCTGGTCCTGTTGGTGGTTCTGGCTGATGACCACCCCGGTCAGTCCGCCGGAGGTCACCAACAGGGCCGCAGCCGCGACGGCCAGGTATTTGGTCCCGTTGCGGGTCCCGCTGCCGGGGGCCCGACGTCGGGCCCGGGCAGAGCCCAGATCCAGGACCCCGGGGGCTGGTGCGGAGGCGTCGGTCGGTGCCTCGGGCTCCGCGGTGGCGGGGCTTTCGGCAGCGGGGCCTTCGGAGGCGGTGCCGCGTCCGGACGTCGTGGCATCGTCACGGACGGCCGGAAGTTGGGGGGTCTGTCGGATCGCGGCCATGAGGTCTGCCTTGACCCGTGGTGGCGGGGTCACCGGCGTCGTCTGCTCGGCGAGCAGGGCGGCGGTTTCGCTGAGCGAGCGGACCTCGCGCAGGGTTTCCTCGGAGTCCAGGGCGGCGTCCTCGAAGGATTCGCGTTCGCCCGGTTCCAAGGCATTGAGTGCATAGGCACCAGTGAGTAGGTGCAGTTGCCGATCCATCACGCTACTCCCAACTGGTCTCTGAGTTTGATCATTCCATCACGGATCCGTGTTTTCACGGTTCCCACGGGGGCTTCGATCAATCCGGCGACTTCCTGATGGGTATAGCCCCCGAAGTAGGCCAACTCGATGACTTGGCGTTGCGCGGCGGAGAGGCATTTCAACGCCTGCTGCACCCGCTCGCCTTCCATCCGGGCCTCGACGGTGTCCTGGACGTCGTCGTAGCTTTCCTCGAACCCCTTGACCCCCTCGCGAAGGTCCCGGTCCTTGCTGCTTTGGCTGGCCCGGACGCGGTCCACGGCACGGCGGTGGGCCATGACCATGATCCACGAGGTTCCCCGGCCCCGGTCGGCGTCGTAGCGGGCTGCGTGTTGCCAGACCTCGATGAAGACCTCCTGGAGGACCTCTTCGCTTTGCGACTCATCGCGCAGTATGCGACGGATGAGACCGAAGACCCTGGCCGAGAGCTCGTCATATAATGCTCCGAATGCTGCTTCGTCGCCCTGGGCGATCCTGCCGAGGAGTTCCTCATGGTCCGGGGGTGCGGGTTCCTCCGCCGTCCGGGCCCATGGCAATCTCATGTCTGACAGTCTCGCATGACTCCAACCTGCCTGAATACCAATGCCCTTCCCCGTTGGCCCCTGGCCCGGGGTACACCACCGGCCCCGGCGGCGGTTGCCGCCGGGATCCGTGGTGTTCCAGCTGCCTGCCTTACTTCTTGGCGGCGTCCGGCATCATGACCTCGTCGATGAGGTACACGGTGGCGTTGGCGGTCTGGACGCCACCGCAGATGACGGAGGCTCCGTTGACCTTCATGTCATCTCCGCTGCCGGTGACCTTGACCGAATCGCCTTCGACGGTCTCGTGGGTGCCATCAATTTCATCGGGGCTCATCTGGCCGGGGACCACGTGGTAGGTCAGGACCTTGCTGAGCATGTCCGAATCCTCGACGACCGCGTTCAGGTCCTTCTCCGGGATCGCGTCGAACGCGTCATCGACGGGGGCGAAGACGGTGAACTCGTCACCATTGAGGGTGTCGACCAGGTCGACATCCGGGTTCAGTTCCCCGGAGACGGCCGCGGTGAGCGTGGTGAGCAGCGGGTTGTTCGATGCTGCCACGGCCACCGGATCCTGGGCCATGCCGGCGACGGATCCGTCTCCGTCCGGGACCTGCTCGGCGTAGTCGGCGCAGCCGGGGCCGATCAGGTTGGCTGCCGGGTCCATCTCCGAGGCGGAGGAGGAGGATTCTGACATCGGAGCCGAAGAGGAGGACTCGGACATCGGCGCCGAGGATTCGGCCGATCCGGCGTCGCTGCCTCCACCGGAGCAGGCGCTCATGGCGAGCGAGCCGACTGCCATCAGGCCGAAGAGTGCGGTGTACTTGCGGTTCATGGTCTTCATGACGTGTCTCCTTGCTGTCACGACCAGCGGCCGTGCGTGCTTCCCGTTCCCCGGTGACGGGGGTGGGCTGTCATGAAGTCATTCGGAGCCCGGGGCAGGATGGATTGGAAGAAGACGAAAAGTTTTGGATTTCTTTTCCCATCGCCAACACAAAGGGGCTAGTACCACGTTTATGGGTTCCTGCCTAGGGGCGGGCATGGGGAGTTCTCCCCATGGCGGGCACCCCGACGGCGTCCTAGACTAATCTTCACCGGCACCGGAGCTGTTTTCCCCCCAAAGTTGCTCCGGTGCCGGGCCTTTTAACCCCCGGCGTCGGGCGCGCTCAGCGTAACCGCCGCCGTACCTCCGAGAAGCCCCACTCATAGCTGGTGGACTCCAGATAGTCCCCGTGGGTGGCCGGCAGGAACTGGTAGGCCTGCTCCTGATACGAGGCGGCCTCGCAATCCATGGTCCCGTCCCCTCCCCGATAGCGCACCGGGAAACCCAGCGGGTCCGTGGAACGGTAGAGGTTCAGCCACCGTGGCCCCAACAGGCTTCCCAACGAACCCGGCTGCACGACGGCGGGCCCGGGATCCGGTTCCTCGGCGATCTCCCCGGCCAGCGTGGGCGGCCAGGGGTCCTGGGCGGTCGGCGACGGCCGGCCCGCCGGAACCAGCGACAGCTCATCCGCGCCGCAGACCCCCGGGAAGAAGCGGGCGAAATAGCGCCGTAATTGGCAGCCGTAGCTCAGCAGCCCGATCCGGTCCCGGTCCTCCTCCACCAGGCCACGGGAGGGCAGTTGGAACAGCGCACAGACCGCCAGGACGATACCCATTGAATGCGCGGAGACCACCAGTCCGCGTTCCTCCGGCTCGGCTGCCCCGGCCGGGTCCTGGTGGTCCTCGGCGAACCAGTCGACGATGCGGTCGGCCAGCTCGGGCACGACCCGCTCGGCGTAACAGGAGGGACCGAACGGGTGGGCCTGGGTGGGCAGGAAGCACATCAGGTCCCACAGCAGGCCCAACGGGCGGGAATCGGAGCCCCGCGACAACAGATACAGCGCCGCCACCGCGATCATCCCGGCCCATAGCCCGGCGTCCCATAGCCCACGCACCACGCTCCACGCTCCCCCGGACGTCGTCCGGTCCTGCCCCAGGAAGAGGAACAGTGCCAGCAAACCACCGCAGATGCCGATGAACACGGCCCAGCCGATCCACCCGATGAACGTCTCCATCCGGCGCAGCAATGCTGCCTGCCGGCGGGCGTGGTGGATCTCCTCGGCGGAGTGGGTGATCATCGGTCCGGTCGTCCAATGCCCCGCTTGGCGGAGCAGATCCTTACGGATCGCCGCGATTTCGTCGTCTCGTCGGGCACGCTCCCGCCGGTGGATGGCGGCCTGCCGCAGGGCCAGCCAGATCACGGCGGCCAGCAGGAACAGCAGGAAGCCGGCACCCTGCAGGACATAGACCACCGGTGGTTTCGGGCCGCGCAACACCCATCCGGCACCCAGGACGACGGCGAAGGAGAGCAGGAGGGCGAATCCGGCGGCCAGGGAACCCAGGATGAAGGGGCCACGGCCGTTCCAGCCCAGGTACTTCCGTTCGTCCTCGGAGGCGACTGCCGACGGACCCATTTTTTCCGATCGCGCCGCCGATTCGGCGTTGACCAGCAAGGCCACCAACGTCAGCGCCAGTGCGAGCATGACGACGACGGCCGCCGACGCTCCGGAGCGGGCTCCGCGGGCGGTCCCCGGATCCGCGATCCCTGCGGCCAGCACCGCGGCCAGCAGGCCGGCGCAGACCACCAGATAGACCACATGGCGACGCGGCACGTCACCGGCGACCTGGGCCTGGGGTTTGATGATCCATCCGCAGCCGCCGACGGTCAGCAGCACGGCCAACCCGGCCGCCACCGGCCAGACGATTCCCGCCCAGTCAGCCGCCCCGGCATCCTGCCGCCACCCGTCGGCATGATCGAATGCCAGGATCGCCGCCAACCAGGCCAGCGCCGCCCCCGCATGCAGGCGGCGCAACCGGCCCATGCCAGAACCCACCAGCCACAGGTCACGTTGGGCCAACAACGGGCCCCCGGGCTGCACCGCCGCCCCCTGGTCCGGCGGCACGCGCCCGGGGCGGGCGGGGCCGGTCAAATAGCGGGTACGACCCAGCATCGGCAGCACGACGACGGCGGCCAATGCCAGCAACGGCATGCCCAGCAGCAGGGCGTCCCGGGTGCCGGGGCCCCATGCGGCCAACGGTGACAACATCAGTCGCGCCCCCGGACAGCTCAGTTCCACCCCGGCCCCGACGGCCGAGGTCGCCGTGGCAAAGCATTGGCGGCCGATCATGTCCAGGGCGACGGTGGCCGCGGTGGTGACGAACAGCAGACTGAGCAGCAGCCCGTAGAGCCGCATGGTGCCGGCGCCACGCCCGGTGCTGATGGTGCGGGCGATCCACCGGTGCCCTCCGTCGGCGGCGTCCTCGGTCCGGGGTGTTTCGCCGGTGCCGATCTGGCGGCGCGACCAGTAGGCCGTGTTCGCCAGTCCGTAGGGAGCCAGCGCGAACCAGAGGAGTTTGACCAGCGCATCACCGATCCGGCCCAGGGACGGGATCCCGGTGAACCGGGACAGCCGGCCCCAGGCGTAGGCTTCCACGCGTCGGTCGGTCGGGGCGTCTACGGGGGCCGGAAAGCGATAGGTGGAAAATCCTGCGAGCTGATCCCCACGGATGGTTTTCACCCGTTGCGGCGTCGTTTCGAGCATTTCGTAGTTCGGGGTGTTCAACACCCCATGAATGCGCAATTCCAGTAGTTCGTGCGCGCTGCCTGGTTCGTCCCCGTCGGTTCCCATTTTGGCCCCTTCCGCCTCCTGCCCACGAGGCCAGTGAACCACGATCCAGCGGGTTTCGTCTTCGAAGCCTCCAGCACTCGAGGTGGCGGGGGTGCGGACAGCGGCTTCAGGAGTTGAGCAGCTCGATCCGGTTCAGGACGTCCTGAAGGGCCATGTCGAATTCCTGCTCGTTCCAGCTCTCCGCCAAGAGCGTCTGCATGCGGTGGATATTCGGGTATCCGCCGAGGTCGACGCCGTGGCTCTCCTGGGCCGCCGATTCGGGCTGTGTGCCTTCCCCCTCAAGGGAGACATGGAGCAGGAGGTTTCCCAGGAGGAAACTGCTGAAGGATTGATATGCGTCGGCGGCATCCCGATCGGAAAATCCAGAGCTGGTGAGTGCAGCCAGGAAGGATTCGATCCACGCGAGGCTGCGCAGCGGCGGCCTGATCCATGGGGCGCCCGTCGGACGGGTGGCGAGGATGGGAAAGACCTGTGGGTAGGCCACGGCCAGTTTCCTTAGCCCGTGGGCCAGCCGGACCAAATAATCCTGCCATCCCTGGCGTGGATCGACAAAGACGTCGGGATCCTCCTGGAGTTCCATCAAAATCCGCTCGACGACGCCGTCCAACAGATCCTCGCGGGATGGCACATAACGGTAGAGAGCCATGGCTTCGACACGCAGTTCCTGCCCGAGCCGGCGCATGGTGAGGCGCCGCAAACCATGTTCCTCGATGAACTCAGCCCCGGTGTCGAGGATCAATTCCCGACTCAGTGGCGCCCTGCCGCGCTCGACAGCGCTTGGAGCCGTTTCCGGTGCCACGAAACCCCCTGATATGAATCGTCGCCTGCCAGTCTACGACGCGGGATGCCGCCTCGGCCCGGCAGCTTGGCTGCCAG
>NZ_JBQSWW010000009.1:0-113443 GCF_052377515.1 Arthrobacter sp. AOP36-C1-22
GTCGCCCACCCCCGCCTGTGTGTGCGCCGGGAGTGCTCAGCGGTGCAGCATGCGCTTGGCCAGGGCATTGCCCAACAGCTGGGCCAGTTGGACGATCACGACGATGACGCCCACGGCCAGCAGGGTGACCGCATAGTTGAACTGCTGGTAGCCGTAGGTGATGGCCAGGTCGCCCAGGCCACCGCCGCCGATGTATCCGGCCACGGCGGACATGTCCACGACCCCGATGAAGATGAACGTATAGCCCAGCACCAGCGGCGCGATCGATTCGCGCAGGACGACGTCGAAGAGCACCCTGCTACGGCTGGAACCCATGGCCCGGGCCGCCTCGACGACTCCGGGATCGACCCCGACGAGGTTCTGTTCCACGATGCGCCCCAGGACCACGGCGGTCATCAGGGTCATGGGGAAGATCGCCGCATTGGTGCCGATGGAGGTGCCGATGACCTGTAGGGTCCACGGACCGACCAGGGAGATGAAGATGATGAACGGGATCGGCCGGACCAGGTTGATCACGAAGTTCAGCACGTTGAACACCACGGTGTTGGCCAGGATGTTCCCCGGCCGGGTGGCGTAGAGCAGGATGCCGATCAGCAGCCCCAGGATCCCGCCGAGGACCATGGTGATGATGACCATGTAGAGGGTCTGTTCGATGGATGAGACCAATAGCGGTCCGAGGGTGCCCCATTCGATCATTGCTTCGCTCCTTCGGCCTCGGGGCCGGCCGGGGTCGACGCGGGCCATTGCTGGACGGTGGTGATCTTCGACAGGCCTTCGACGACGGCATCGACATCGGCCTCGGGTCCTTCCAGGACGTACGTCAGGGACCCGAAGGGGCGTTGGGCGATTTCGGTGACGGAACCGTAGACCACCGAATCATGGACCGCCGGATAGGAGGCCAGGAGCGAGGAGATCTCCCGTTGGTTGGTTCCGGCCCCGGCCCCGGGGGCCTCGGAGATCGTGATGCTGACCAGGCGTCCCGGATGCAGCACCTGCAGGCGGGCCACGGTTTCTGGGCTGGGCCGGTCGGCGATGGTGCTGCTGATGAACTTCTGCGTGGCCGGGTTCTCCGGGAAGGCGAAGACGTCGTAGACGGGGCCGTGTTCGAGCAGGGCGCCTTGTTCCATGACGGCCACGTGGTCGCAGATCGAGCGGACGACGTGCATTTCATGGGTGATGACCACGATGGTGGTGCCGAACTCCTCGTTGACCCGTTTGAGCAGGGCCAACACCTCGGTGGTTGTTTCGGGGTCCAGCGCACTGGTGGCCTCGTCGGCCAGCAGGAGCTCCGGGTTGGTGGCCAGGGCCCGGGCAATGCCCACGCGCTGCTTCTGACCGCCGGAGAGCTGGCTGGGGAACTGCCTGGCCTTCTCGGAGATCCCGACGAATTCCAATAATTCGGCGACCCGGGCCACGCGTTGCTCCTTCGGCCAGCCGGCGACGATGAGCGGGTACTCGACGTTCTTGGCCACCGAGCGCGAGGTGAAGAGGTTGAACTGCTGGAAGATCATGCCGATGCCGCCGCGCAACCCCCGCAGATCCTTCTCGTTCATGCCGGTGAGTTCTCGTCCGTTGACGTCCAGGCTGCCTCCGGTGGGCAGCTCCAGGGCGTTGATCAGACGGACCAGGGTGCTTTTTCCCGCCCCGGAGTAGCCGATGACCCCGGTGATGGAGCCCTGCTGGATATCGAAGGTGATGTCTCGGAGCGCGTGGACGGGGGTACCCTTGGCGGCGCCGCGGCCCGGGTAGGCCTTGGAGACCTGGCGGAAACTGACGATGGATGGCATCGCAGGTCCTTTCTCGCGGAGGATGATGGCGGGGCCCTCGAAGCCATGCCGGCTGCGGCCCCGGGGTGTCCGGTGCCGCAGCCGTGCTGACTCGGTTCGAAGGGGGGCCGGGGGACTACTGGGAATCGGCCTTCATGTTCTCCTCGATGGTCGCCAGGGCGGACTGCAGGTCCTCACCGCTGTTCTCCCTGAATACGCCACCGGTGCCCAGATCCTTCTTGATCGCCTCGACGACCTCGGGGTCGTGGTAGAGCTTGGCGACCTCGAGCAGCGTGGGGTTCGTCTTGTCGGCATCGCGGGCGACGAACGCATTGATGTACGGCTTCGTCGAGTCCGCCTCCGGATCGTCCTGGGCGATGATGTCGTCATCGCTGAGGTCCGCTGCCGCAGCGTAGTTGTTGTTCACGACGGCACCGGCCAACGAGTCCAGGTTCTGTGCGGTCATCTTGGCATCGACGGTGACCACCTTGACCTTGGAGGCTGCCGTGTCCACATCGGTCGGGGTCGACGTGGAATCGGCGCCGCCCTCGACCTCCACGAGTCCCGCGGCCTCCAACACGATCAGCGAACGGGCCAGGTTCACCGGGTCGTTCGGAATGGCGATCTCCGATCCCTTCGGGATCTCCTCGGTGGAGGAGTACTGCGTGGAGTACAACGGCAGCGGGTAGACGGCAGTGCCCCCGATGGGCTGCAGATCCTTGTCGTTCTTCGTGTTGTAGGTGGCCAGGTACTGCAGATGCTGGAACTCGTTGAGATCCAGTTGTTTCTGGTCCAAGGCCGGGTTGGGCTGGTTGTAGTCGGAGAAGTTCTTGAACTCGACGTCCACGCCAGTCTCTTCCTTCACGACCTTCTTGTAGACCTGCCAGTAGGGCTCGGCGCCGTCGGCCACACCGATGGTCACCGTCGTGATGTCATCCGGCAGACTGGACGATGCTTCGGAGGTTCCGCCGCAGGCGCTCAACCCGAGGGCGGTCACCGCCGCGAGGGCTGCAAATTTCGCAAGGGGCAACTGGAATTTAGGCATACAGGGGTTCTTTCCGGCTGGAAGTGAACGGTGTCCCGAAATGGACACCAACAATCGAATGAATCCATTTGATCAACCCCTGCGTGCTTCACGAAATCGAATTCACATATCGAAATATTGGGTCCTGGCGAAGAAACTTCACGAGAATGCGGTTTTGGTCCGAGCCCATGCGATATGAACCCGACGCGCTCTAAGAACGGCCCCATCCGTCCGGCGACGCCCACTTCCGGAAAATTAAGTGATATGTCCCACTATGGGGTCGTGCGCCGGCCCCGCTGGTCCGGCCACCGACCCCCTGACTGGGGGTCAGCGGACCGGCCAGGTGCCGTCCACGACCGCCGTCGGATCCTTGCGGCGGAAGAATTCCTGCAGGCTCGCGGCCTGCTCGGCAGCCCATCCTATCTGCAACCGGTGCAGCTCGGCGGGATCCACGGACAGGACCCGTGCGTACTTCGCGACCTGGGCATCGGCCACCCCAACGGTCGCCGCCGCGTCGGCGGCCGAGGAGTGGGCGTTGTTCAACGGGATGCCATAGTGCTCGCACATCGCCGTGAGCGTGCGCTTGCCCCGACGGTACTTATCGACATGCTTGTCGATGATGAACGGATCGATCACCGGGGCCGGCTCCAGGGCGGGAACCCCCTGGCGTTCCGATTCCCGGGCCAGGACGGTGAAGTCATATCCGGCATTGAAGGCCAGCACCGGCATGGTCTGGAACAAGTCGCGCAGATGAGCGGAAATCTCGGCGATGGCAGTGGCGGGATCCTGCCCGGAGGCAACGGCCTGCTCCGTGCTCACCCCGTGCACTGCGGCGGCCTCCTCGGGGATCGGCACTCCGGGGTTCACGAGCCACTCCCGGTGGTTGATGATCTCCTGCCGGCCATTGACGATCACGACGGAGGCGGTCACGATGCGTGCCTCCTGCGGATCCTTGCCGGTGGTCTCGAGGTCGAATGCTGCGCGGGGGAGCTCATGCCAGTTATCCATGTCCCCACGGTATCGTCAGCTGCCGACGATATGGCGCCGGCCCGCCTAAACTGGAACCATGTCAGCCGAATATGCCCGGGCCGTCCATCGGCTGGCCTGTCACATCCCTGCGGGGGCCGTGCTGACCTACGGGGACATTGCCGAGCTGCTCGGCGCCGGTGGCCCCCGTCAGGTCGGCGCCGCGATGGCCCGGTCCGACGGCGCCCTGCCCTGGTGGCGGGTGCTGCGCGCCGACGGAACCCTGCCGGCCGATCTGCAGGCCAGGGCCATCCCGCACTGGATCGACGAATCGATCCCGCTTCGCCACGGACGGGTCCGCGTCCCGGTGGCCCGCTGGCAACCCGACGAGGAGGCCTTCGCGCTCCTCGACGAAGTCGCCGCGGTCCTGGCGTCGGCGACCGTCGTGGAGGAGGCCGCGCCAAAGCGACGGGGGCGCATGCTCTGATGGAGTCCATGGAAACCGTCGAGGACACCGCAGAAAGTTCCCGGCAACGCCTCCGTGAGCTGGTCCCCGGCCACGGCCCGGTGCTTGTCCTGGGAGCACCGGGGACCGGGAAGAGCACGGCGTTGCTCGACGTCGTCGTGCGCAGGCTCGCCGCCGGGCACCGGCCCGAACACCTCCTGGCCATCGCCCCGTCCCGGTCCGCGGCAGCCGATCTGCGCGATCGGCTCTCGGCAGCGACGGATACGACGTTTTCCGAACCTGCGGTACGCACCTGGGCGGCCTACGCCTTCGATCTCATCCGCAGGGCCCGGCTGCTGGGGTACCTGCCCGCCGTCGAGCGCCCCCCACGGCTGCTCTCCGGCCCCGAACAGGACACCCTGATCGCCCAGTTGCTGGCGGGGCATGCCGACGGCATCACCGCGGGCCCCGCCTGGCCGGAGTCGCTGGGCGAAGCCATCGGGACCCGCGGATTCCGCAAGGAGATCCGTGAACTCTTCGACCGGCTGGCCGAATACGGGGTGGAGGCCGGGGACCTGGAGGAACTGGGGGAACGCTGCCTGCGGCCCGAATGGACCGCCTCCGCCGCGCTCTACCAGGAATACCGTGACCTGCTCGACCTCGGCTCCAGCGAGGCCTTCGACCCGGCAGGGCTGATCACCGCCGCCGCCGACCTGCTCGAGGACCATGAGGAACTCCTCGAGGAGGAATGCCAGCGCCTGTCCTTGATCGTGGTGGACGAGCTGCAGGAGGCCAACCCCGCCCAGCACCGGCTGCTGCGGTTGCTGGCCGCCGGGCGTGACCTGCTGGCCTTCGCCGCCCCGGATAATGCCGTCCTGGGGTTCCGGGGCGCGCGTCCCGACCTGCTGGGCCGGTTCGAAGGCGATTACGGAACCGATAGGAACCCCGCCGAGCGGATCGAACTGGGGACCTCATGGAGGATGAACCCGGCGATCGCCGAGGCCTGGACGCGGGTGGCCGGACGCATCCCGGTCACCACGGGCCACTCGGGGCGCCGACTCGTGGAGCGCCCGCAGGCGCCGACCGGAGACGACGAGCGGGAAGCGGTGGAAGTCCATCTGGTCGAATCACCCGTCCACGAGCTACGGCTGGTGACCCAGCGGCTCCTGGAAGAACACCTGATGCGCGGCCGGTCCCTGGACTCGATGGCCGTCATCGTCCGCAATGGTGGTCTGGTCGCCGAGGTTTCCCGTCATCTGGCGAGCCAGGGCATTGCCGTGGACGTCCCGCAGGCGGAGGTGCCGTTGCGGGAGGAACCGGCGGTGCGCCCGTTGCTGACCCTCCTGCGCGTGGCCTTGGACACGGCGGGGGGTCCCGACGGGAGCGAAGGAACCGGGGAGCCGGTCCCGGAACCGGCGGCATACCTTCCGGATGCCGGGGTCGTCGAGGCCCTGCTCTCCTCGCGCTACGGGGCCTCCACCGCCTTGGACATCCGTCGGCTCCGACAAGTCCTGCGCCGCCGCGAACGCGTGGCCGGAGGACGACGCTCCAGCACCGAACTACTGCGCGGGATCTTCACCGATCCGCAGGCCCTCGGCGGCCTGGGCCGGGAAGGTCGCGGCGCCGAACGACTGGGACGGATGCTCACCGCGCTGGTCGCCGAACTCGCGGTACCCACCGCCAACGCCGAGACCGCCCTCTGGGCCCTGTGGTCGGCCTCCGGAATGGAAAACACCTGGCGTCAGGCCGCCCTGGATGGCGGGGCCGCGGGGGCCCGGGCCGATCATGATCTCGACGCGTTGATGGCGCTGTTCCAGGCCGCGGAACGTTTCGTGGACCAGCTTCCCGGCTCGACGGTTGGCCAGTTCGCCGATCACGTGCTCAGCCAGGAACTGCCGATGGACACCCTGGCCTCCCGCGGGGGCAACGGCGCCTCCGTCGCGGTGACCACCCCCGCCGGTGCGGTCGGCCACGAATGGGATCTGGTACTGGTGCCCGGACTTCAGGAGGGGATCTGGCCCAATACGCGCCTTCGGGGGGAACTGCTGGGCAGCAGCGCCCTGGCCGATGTCATCGAACACGGACCGGCCATCCTGCGCCAGCGTGACCCTGCCACCCGATTGAAGGCCACCCGGGCCGACGAACTGCGCACCTTCGCCAGCGCGCTATCCCGCGCCCGGGACGGATTGGTGTGCCTCGGGGTCGCTTCCGAGGACCAGCAACCCTCCCAGTTCCTGGATCTGGTCCTGCCCTGGACCTCCCAGGAAACCCCGCGACCGATCACCGCGGTGCCGCGTGAACGCACGTTGGCCTCCCTGGTCGCCTTGTTGCGCCAGCGTCTGGAAGCCGGCAGCACCGCCACGGACCCGGGACCGGCAGCCATCGACGCGGCAGCCGTCCTGGCCCGATTGGCGGATCAGCCCGAACACGTCCGCGGAGCAGCCCCCGCCCAGTGGTGGGGGCTCAAGCCGACGAGCACCGACGCCCCGGTGAACCCCGAGGGCGAGCCGGTCCGGGTCTCACCCTCGCGGGTCCAGGCTGCCTTGGAATCCCCGCTCGACTGGTTCGTCCAGGCCGCGGGAGGGGAACCGGCGACGGATCTGGCCCGCAGTCTGGGGACCCTGGTGCATGCGATCGCCGAGGACCTGCCGGCCGCCACCGGGAACGAATACCTGGAGGAACTGGATCGCCGCTGGCCGGATCTGGATCTGCCCTCGAACTGGGAAACCGCGAAGGACCACGAGCGGGCCGAAACGATGCTGCGCAAACTCGCCCAATACGCGATCCTCATGCGGAGCCATGACCGCACGCTGCTGGCCAGGGAGCAGTCCTTCGACGTCGAAATCGCCGATGCAGAGATCACCGTCCGGCTGCGCGGGGTCATCGATCGGCTGGAGGTCGACGCGGACGGCCGCGCCTACGTGATCGACCTCAAAACCGGGAAATCCGCGCCGACGAAGGCCGACGTCGAACGCAACCCCCAACTGGGCAGCTACCAGGCCGCCGTGTTGGCCGGGGGGTTGGGCGCGGAGCTGCCCCAGCAGCCCGGCGGCGCCGCCCTGGTCCAGTTGGGTACCACGACCAAGAGCCCGGGGGAGCAAGCCCAGTACCCCGTCGGCGCCGAGGACTGGGCCACCCCACTGGTACTGAGCGCCGCCCGGTTGATGGCCGGCAACGAATTCCACACCCGGCACGACCCCTCCAAGGCGGGGCGCAGCGGCAGCGGCTGCCGGCTGCCGGCCGTGTGTCCCTTATGTGATGAAGGACGGCAGGTCACCGAATGAACCACGAGCACGACCTGGCACTCCCGCAGCAGGAATCCGCTGCCGGCCGCCGCTACACCCCGGAGGAGCTGGCCGAACTGCTGGGCCAGCACCAGCCGACCGCCGAACAGGCGGCCATCATCTCCTCCGAACTGGCTCCGATGCTTGTGATCGCCGGCGCCGGATCCGGAAAAACGGCGACCATGGCCGACCGGGTGGTCTGGCTCGTGGCCAATGGGCTGGTCAGGCCGGATGAGATCCTCGGGGTCACCTTCACCCGCAAGGCCGCAGGGGAACTGGCCCAACGCATCCGGGCGCAGTTGGCCCGTCTGGCCGAGAGCGGGATCGTCCCGCCGGGAGATGACGATGCCCCGCTGGAACCGGAGGTCTCGACCTACCATTCCTACGCCAACGCCCTGGTGCAGGATCATGGCCTGCGCATCGGGGTCGAATCGGACACCGCGCTGCTGGGCAGCGCCCAGGCCTGGCAATTGTCCCTGAAGGTCGTCCAGGAGTACGACGGCGACCACGAACACCTGCGCGTGGCGAAGTCCACCCTGGTCGATGCGGTCGTGCAGTTCGCCGGGGAATGTGCCGAACATCTGGTGGATCCCCTCCAAGCCCGCGACCATGTACTCGCCGAAGTCGACCATCTGTCCGCGCTTCCCTACCGCGTCGGCAAGGAAGCCAAGCCCTCCCAGCCCGCCCTCAAGCTCCTGGACAAGCTCAGGACCCGGGCCACGGTGGCGGATCTTGCCGTGCGGTATGCCCGGGCGAAGGCCGAACGCAATGTCCTGGACTATGGGGACCTGGTGGCCCTGGCCGCCCGTATAGCCAGAACCGTACCCACCGCGGGGGAGGTTGAACGAGACCGGTTCAAGGTCGTGCTCCTGGACGAGTTCCAGGACACGTCCCACGCCCAGATGGTGCTGTTCTCACAACTGTTCACCGGAGGCCATGCGGTCACGGCCGTCGGGGACCCCAACCAGTCGATCTATGGTTTCCGGGGGGCCTCGGCCGGCCAACTCTTCCGCTTCCCCCAGGAGTTCCCGGCCACCGGTCCCGACGGCAGGCCCACCCCCTCGGCGGTGGCGTTCCTGACCACCGCCTGGCGCAACTCGGTGAACGTCCTCGAAGCCGCCAACGCCGTATCGGCCCCGCTGAACCGTGAAGACCCGAACCGGGCCTCGGGTTCCATCGCCGTCCCCGCGCTGGTCCACAGCCCCTTCGCCGGAACCGGCCGGGTCGAACTCGCCCGCTTTGCCACGAGTGCCGAGGAGGCAACTGCTCTCGCAGGCCGCCTCCTGAGCGAACGCGGGGCGTTCACCTCGGCGTTCGGGCGCCATCCGACCATGGCCGTCCTGTGCCGGACCCGGGCCGCCCTGGCGGGCATCGCCGAGGCCCTGACCCAGCGCGACATCCCCTACGAGATCGTCGGGTTGGGCGGGCTGCTGGCCATGCCGGAAATCGTCGATCTCGTCTCGACGCTGCGGGTCCTGGTGGACCCGCTGCGCTCCGATGCCCTGTTGCGGTTGCTCGCCGGTGCCCGCTGGAGGCTGGGCCCCGCCGACCTGATGGCCTTTGCCGATTGGTCCTGGTTCCTGGCCCGACGCCGTGAAGCAGCCATCCGCGAGGCCCGCGACATCGATACCACCACCGCGGACAGTGCCGCGGTGGACAGCCAAACCGAAGCCCGCAGCGAGCTGGCCGAGGAAGCCAGTCTCGTCGAAGCGCTCGATCGGCTCCCCCCACCGGAGTGGACGTCCTCGGCCGGACGGAGCCTGACCTCCACCGCCCTGGACCGGCTGCACACACTCCAAGCCGAGATCCGCTATCTGCGCAGCTTCGCCGACGACGATCTGCCGTCCCTGCTGCATGAGGTCGAACGCACCTTGTTGCTCGACATCGAGGTCGCCGCCAAACCCGGCGTCGGTATCCATACGGCACGACGCCACCTCGACGCGTTCGCCGAGGTCGCCGCCGGATATTCCGATACTGACCTGGGAGCCGATCTGAGCGGATTCCTGGTCTGGCTGGATGCTGCCGCAGCCAAGGAAGGCGGTCTGGAGATCGTCCAGCAGGAAGCCAGTAGCGAAGCCGTGCAACTATTGACCATCCACGCTTCCAAGGGATTGGAATGGGATGTCGTGGCGATCCCGGGAATGAACGAGGGCATCTTCCCCTCCTCGACCGACTCCCGATGGACCAAGGAAGACGGCTCCCTGCCCTGGCCGCTGCGCGGTGACCGGCACGACCTGCCCCAATGGGATACCGATCAGCCCAGCCTCTTCGAAGCCGTCGTCGCCGAAGCGATATTCCGTGATGACGTCCTGGCCCACGGGGAAAACGAGGAACGACGGCTGGCCTACGTCGCACTGACCCGGGCCAAGGACCTGCTGCTGTGTTCGAGTACGGTCTGGACCGGATCGCGGTCCAAACCGACCGGGCCCTCCGTGTTCCTGAACGAGCTGCTCCCGTTGGCCCAGGCCCCCACGCCGCGGGCCACCGTCCCCGTCTGGTGCGAGGACGACCAAGCACCCGGGCAGAACCCCTTCCGGGAGGATCCGCTCGAATCCAGCTGGCCCTACGACCCGCTCGAAGGCCCCGTCGTCTTCCGGGCCGGGGTGGCCCAGCCCAAGCCGCCGGGACGGCGCGGCCCACTCGAGGCCGCCGCGGCCCTGGTGCACGAGCAGCTCGAACTACGGGCCGTCCCCGGAGCCGACGACGAGACCCCGGTGACCACCGAAGACGGGGCAGCGTGGAACCACGAGGCCTCGTTGTTGTTGGCGGCCCGCCGGGAACGGGAGGCCTCGCGGGAAACCGCGGCGGTGCCCGAGCATGTGCGCGCCTCGCTTTTCGTCGATCTGGCCACCGATGCCGGACAGGTCCTGGGCCAGATGCGTCGACCGGTCCCGCGACGCCCCGGTGTTGCCGCCCGGAAGGGCACCGCGTTCCACGCCTGGATCGAGGACCACTACGGCTCCACCGGGATGCTTGACCTGGGGGAGTTCCCCGGGGCGGCCGATGCCTATGTGGAGGACATGTACGGGCTGGAGGAGATGAAAACCGAATTCCTGGCCTCGGAATGGGCGACCCGGCAGCCGGCCTACGTCGAGGTCCCGTTGGAGACCCGCGTCGGACCGGTCAGCGTACGCGGTCGGATCGACGCGGTGTTCAAGGAGCTCGACGCCGACGGCAGAACGGTATGGACACTCGTGGATTGGAAGACCGGGCGGGTACCCACCGGGCGGGATCTGGAGATCAAATCCCTGCAGTTGGCGGTCTACCGCCTGGGCTGGTCGCGCCTGCACGACGTCCCGTTGGAGGACGTCGAGGCAGCGTTCTACTACGTCGGCCAGGGGCGGACGATCCGGCCCGCCCGGTTGGCGGATGCGGAGGAGCTCGAAGAACTGATCACGACCTCGATGGCCGACCTCGACCCGAGCTGAGGATTACTTCGAATCCGTGGAAGGGCCGGACTTCTCCGAGGACTCGATGACGATCATCGGCATCGCATCGGTCTCCAGCCCGGAGGCAACGGTGTCGGACGGCGGAGTTTGCTGGGCATCGCTGCCGGCATCCGTTGGTGCGGGGGAGTCCTCGTCGTCGATATCGGCATCGCGCAGGAAGGCCGGCTCCTCCTCATCCTGGACGGGCGCAGCGTCATCCTCTGCGGCGCCGGAGGGATCCGCAACGGGATCACCGGAGTCCGTGTTGGAGACCCCGGCGGGATCGCTGGTGGAGGGGGCGTCGGAGTCTTCGTCCGTGGGCAGGCCCTCGGGGGAGGCGGGGGCGACCCGTGGTTTCGGCGGCACATTCGGAGGCGCAGGGACTCCCGGGGGCCCTTCGTCGGCGGGAGTTGACGGGAGATCGGTGGCCTCCTGGTCCTGAAGGGCAGCGTCGAGGTCCGGGGCATCAGTCCCGTTCGATTCGTCGTCGTCCTCGGGAATCGGCTGCCCGTTGATATCCATGCGGGGCGGGTCCACGATGCTGATCGGCTGGCCGCCGTACTCGGAGATGTCTTCGTCGAGATCGCGCAGCATCTGTTCGCCTTCGGCAATGCGTTCGGCATCGTTGGTCGCCAGTCCGCGGGAAAGCCATTGGGCCAACGCGAATTCGGCCGCCAGAGCGGCACGGCGCATGATGTGCGGGTCGGCCAGTTCGCCGCGTGCGGCGGTGTAGGCCTCGACGACGGTGTCGGTGAAGGACTGTTCGTGGGCGGCTGCGAGCCAGGCGAAGTCATCGGCCGGGTCCCCGATGCGCACATCGGTCCAGCCGATCACGGCGGCCACCTTGCCGTGTTCGATCAGCAGGTTGTCCTCGTGGACATCCCCGTGGACCACGCGCGGGTTGAAGCGCCACAACGCCACATCCTCCAAGGCGTGCTCCCAACGGCGGAGCAGCCGCGGGGGGATTCGCCCCGTCATGGCGGCCTGATCGAGCTCGTTGAGTTTGCGTTGACGGAATTCCTCGGCGGTATAGACCGGTAGGTCGGCCCGATCGACCAGTTCCTCGGGCAACGCGTGGATGGCGGCGATGATGCGGCCGATATCCGCTGCGGTGGAGCCACCGGCGGCCACCAGTTCGTCGAGGTCCATCACTTGGCCGGGCAGGTGGTTGTAGACGAAGGTGCGCAGGCTTCCCTGACGCACGGTCCCGGCCACGGAGGGCAGCCTGAAGGGCAACGAGGCGCGGATGCCGGGGGTGAAGGAACGCAGTGCGGTGAGCTCGGTCTCCAACCGCATGCTGGATTCCTGGTGACGGGGTGAACGCACCCTCCAGCGGTTCTTCTGCGCGTCGATGACCAGCGCCGAATCGAAGTCATCGGGATCATCCGCGATGCCGGCGACGCGGGCAGGAGTCAACCCCGGCACCGCTGCGGTCGCGATGGCGGCCAGTTCCATGGGAGAACGTTTCACGTACACAACCGTATGCCGCGAAGTGCCCCGCGGCCACGCCTCGTCGACGGCGAGTCGCCTGAATGACGGCCACTACACAGTTATTACACAACCAATGGGTGCGCTCGTGATCCAGCACACCCCGTGGTCCGCTTCCGGCAGGGCAGCGGCGTCCACAGCGGTGACCTGCGGATATGCGGGCCGGGGGCCAACCTCAGTACGGTAGAACCATGACTTCTTCCCACGATCCCGTTGCCGAGGCCGCTCCCGATCTCCCGCTCCTGGGGCGACTTCCATTGGCCCGGACCGAAGTGGACCGGGGGTGTGAACGCCGGCAGGAAGAAGGCTGGCTCGATTCCTTGCTGGAGGACGGAGGGACCAAGGCCCTCCTCCTGGTCAACGGCCGGACCCCGGTCCGCGACGGTGAATTGGCCCTCGTGGGAACCGAGGGCCTGCCGGAGGACTGCCGTTGGGTGTACCTGGGGCGTTCGGACGGGCGGGAGATCGTGCTGGCCGACCTCGACAAGGCCCCAGCGCAGGCTCCCGTCGATGCCGACTGGTTGGGGCTGCGCGATGTCGCCGCCGGACTGGGTGCCCGCGATGCCGGGCTGTTCGTCGAGGCGGTGGCCATCGCCAACTGGCATGCCAGCCACACCCATTGCCCGCGCTGCGGAACACCGACCGACGTCGTGCACAGCGGCTGGGTCAGGATCTGCTCGCAGGATGGTTCACAACATTTTCCCCGGACCGATCCGGCGGTCATCGTCGCCATCACCGACGCCGAGGACCGGCTCCTGCTGGGGGCGAACGCCCAATGGGGCGGCCGGCGGTATTCGACCCTGGCTGGATTCGTGGAACCGGGGGAGTCCCTGGAGGAAGCCGTGGAACGCGAGATCGGGGAGGAGGCCGACGTCCGGGTCCACTCGATCCGGTACGCCGGTTCACAACCCTGGCCGTTCCCGTGCTCACTCATGCTCGGATTCACGGCGAGGGCCGAGACTGCGACGGTCGCCCCCGACGGCGAAGAGATCATCGACCTGCGCTGGTTCACCCGGGAGGAACTGGCCAGGGAGGTCACCGACGGCACCATCGGCGTCCCTTCGGGCGTCTCGATCTCCAGTGCCCTCATCGAACATTGGTACGGTGGGCCGCTGCCCGAACCGCGCCGGATGGAGAACTAAACGCATGACCACATTGGAAGAGCGCATCCTTGGCGGCCTTGACGAGGAGCAGCGCAGCGTGGCGACCACGCTCAACGGGCCGCTCTGCGTCCTGGCCGGGGCCGGAACCGGCAAGACCCGTGCCATCACCCACCGCATCGCCTACGGCGTGCACACCTCGGTGTACAAGCCCAACCAGGTCCTGGCCGTGACCTTCACCTCCAGGGCCGCCAGCGAGATGCGCACCCGGCTGCGTGACCTCGAAGCCGGCGGCGTCCAGGCCCGGACCTTCCACGCCGCGGCCTTGCGCCAACTGCAATACTTCTGGCCGCAGGCCATCGGCGGGCAGCTGCCGTCGATCGTGGGGCATAAGGCCCAGCTCGTGGCTGAAGCAGCCCGCCGGCTACGCATCTCCACCGACCGGGCCTCCATCCGCGACATGGCCGCCGAAATCGAATGGGCCAAGGTCTCGATGCACACCCCCGAGGGGTACGTCGCGGCGGCCTCGGGACGGGCCGAGGCCGCCGGCTTGGACCCGCGTACCGTGGCCCGGCTCTTCCAGTCCTATGAGGACGTGAAATCCGATCGCCATGTGATCGACTTCGAGGACGTGCTGCTGTTGACCGTGGGGATCCTGGACGAGGACCCCCGGGTGGCTGCCTCGGTGCGGGAGCAATACCGGCATTTCGTCGTCGACGAGTACCAGGACGTCTCCCCGCTGCAACAGCGGTTGCTCAAGCTCTGGCTCGGTGGGCGGGACGAACTGTGCGTGGTCGGCGATGCCAGCCAGACCATCTACTCCTTCACCGGGGCCACCCCCTCCCATCTGCTCGACTTCACCCTCGAGTATCCGCAGGCCCCGGTGGTCCGCCTGGTCCGCGACTACCGCTCCACCCCCCAGGTCGTGAACCTGGCCAACAGTCTGCTGGCCTCCCGCCGCCTCGAACATGGGGTCGCCGGCCGCGACGTGCAGTGGGCGACGCCGCTGGAACTGCTCGCCCAACGAGAGCCGGGCCCCGAACCGGCGTTCACCGAATGCAGCGACGACGAGGCGGAGGCCGCCCATGTGGCCCGCACCATCGGCACATTGATCCAGGACGGCGTGGAACCGGCGCAGATCGCCGTGCTGTTCCGGACGAATGGACAGTCCGAGGCCTACGAACAAGCCCTCTCGGGGGCGGGGATCGGCTACCAGCTGCGGGGCGGGGAGCGTTTCTTCCAACGTCGGGAGGTCCGTGACGCGGTACTGGCCCTGCGTGCCGCCTCGCGTCAGCCGGCGGACGACGCCGTACCCCAGCTCTGCCGTGATGTGCTGGCTTCGCTGGGTTATTCCCCGCAGGCTCCCACCAGTGGCGGGGCAGTGCGTGAACGCTGGGAATCGCTCTCCGCGCTGGTCGCGCTCGCCGACGAGCTCTCCGCAGCCCGGGCCGACCGCGAAACACCATTCACCTTGTTGGAGTTCGTGGCCGAACTTGATGAACGGGCGACCACCCAACACGCGCCGACTGTCCAGGGGGTCACCCTGGCGTCGTTGCACTCGGCCAAGGGGCTGGAGTGGGATGCCGTGTTCCTGGTCGGGCTCAGCGAGGGGCTGATGCCGATCTCCTTCGCCGAGGACCAGGGCGACTATGACGAGGAGCGCCGGTTGCTCTATGTGGGCATCACCCGGGCCAGGAAGCATTTGTCGCTGACCTGGTCCACGGCGCGGACCCCGGGAGGGCGGGCCAGTCGACGGCCCTCGCGTTTTTTGGACGGGCTGCGTCCGGCCTCCTCCTCCCGGGCCGCGGCCCGGCCCGCGGGCGGCGGTTCTAAACGACGCAAGGCGGCCACCCCGCCGACCTGCCGGGTCTGTGGAACCTTGTTGGGCAGCCCTGCCGAGCGCAAACTCGGTCGGTGCCTCGACTGCCCCTCGAGCTACGACGAGGCGGTGTACGAGGCCCTGCGCGAATGGAGGTTGAAGACCTCCAAGGAGGCCGAGGTGCCCGCCTTCGTCGTGTTCACCGACGCAACGCTGATGGCCATTGCCGAAGCCATGCCCTCCGATCCCTCGGCACTGTCCAAGGTATCCGGGGTCGGGTCGGCCAAGCTGGAACGCTACGGCCAGGACGTCCTGGACATCCTGGGCACGGGGTCCGCCCCGGCCTGAGACCACCGGTCAGGCGGCGGGAACCATGCAGGTGCAGTCGGAACGCGGCTGGACCGGGACCCGCTGCACGCCACCGGTCGCCAGATCGATGGTCAGCATGGCGTCGGCGGTGGAGGGGACATTGACCCCGTCCAGCAACATCAGGATCTGTACGGCAGCCAGCCCGGCGGCGGTGCAGGAGAGCGCCAACTCGGCGGTCGAACTCCCCGGTCGGGGCGTCCCTGCGGCCCGGGGGCCCGCCATCGGGGCCCCGACAGGTGGTTGGGCGCAATCCAGACAGGTCGTCAGCCCGGGGATGACCAGCGGTCCGACGCGTGCCCAGGCCGGACCGAACACCACCGGCAGGTGGGGCATGCGGGTCCCCGCCAGATGGGCGGCCCATGATTCGGGCAGGGCGTCGCAAGCGGTCACCACCGTGATCCGGGCTCCCACCCCGGAGGAATCGGGGCCCGGAGCCCATCCGGAGAGCCGGGTACGGGGCCATTGCTGGCCCAGCCGGTGGGCCAGGGCGACGGTGCGCGATTTACCCAGATCGGCCATCCGCAACGGACCGATGCCGATGTCACCGGCGAGGACCGGATGCTCGTCGTTCAGGTAGAGCCCACCGATCCCGCTGGCTGCCAGCAACGAGGCGATGGTCTGACCGCAGCGGCCCAGGCCGTGGATCCGGGCGGCGGAGCGGGACCGTTGCCGGACCAGTTCCCCGGCCGGTGCCGTATAGGCCACCGAATATGCATTGACGTCAGGGACCAGACTGGCCCCCAGGGCGCCGGGCAGCCGGTAGGAATCCTCCAGGACCGGAGCCAGCAAGTCGAGGAGTTCGCGGCGCCGGCGCGGGCCCGGATCGGGGCTGAGCGAGCCGTGCGGCGGTGGCTCGACGGTACTTCCGTCCTCGGTGGCCAGCCAGTGGATGTACTGCTGGTCGACGGGGGCCAGCCCGGTCATCCACAGTCCGTCGCCTGGGGCTCCAATCCGAAGTGAGGTCTCGGTTACGCTGACGATCTGAAGTCCGGGGATGATGCGCATGTTCGCCTCCAGCGATTCTGCCGGAAGGGTTCCGGTGGGGATATCCTGACAGGTCCGGTGCGCTGGAATCCGGGTTTCCACAGCTTCTGGTGGGCGAGTGGCCACCGCGGCATACGACGACGAGAAACGAGGAACCACCATGGTCCAGCGACCGACCGAACGCGAACTGGTCACCGCCGACGGGGTGAATGTGCGCGTGCTGCGTTCGGCCCGGCGGCGCCGCACGGTCTCCGGTGTCTGGAAGGACGGGGCCGCGGTGATTTCCATCCCGGCCACCCTGAGCCTGCGGCAGGAAAACGACTGGGTCGACCGGATGGTCCCTGACATCCTGGCCCGGCGGGCGAAGGCCCTGGGGAAGTTCGGCGAAAACGCGGATACGGAACTGATGCAGCGGGCCCAGCGCCTGAACCGGAAGTACCTGCAGTCACGGGCCGAACCGTTGTCGGTGAAATGGGTGACCAACCAGAACACCAGATGGGGGTCGACCTCCACCGGCTCGGGGGCGATACGGCTGAACCATCGGTTGCAGCAGATGCCGTCCTGGGTGCAGGATTACATCCTCGTCCATGAACTCGCCCATCTCATCGCCGAGGACGGTCACGGCCCCCAGTTCAAGGCCCTCGAAGCCCGCTTCGAACGGCTTGACGAGGCCAAGGCCTACCTCTGGGGCGTCAGTTTCGGCATGGCGCAGGAGCAGGAAACGGAGGGGACCCATCGGGGGCCTCCCCGGGCCGGTAGCGGCCCCGGAGATCGTGAAGGAGCCGACGGGGCCGGAGGGTGGGATGAGGAGCCGGCCGATGATTGGACCGACTGAAACGGCCGGTGGCGTCCGCAGGGACGACACCGGCCGTTTCAGTCCTCACACCCGGCTGGGCGTGAGGCGGGGGGATAGCACGGGCTGAAGGTCAGCGGGGCGTCTCGGGGCCCTGCCCGGGGTCCGACCCATCCTCGGGGGAGTCGGGGTCCCCGTCGTCGGAGGAATGATCTTCATCGGAGGCCCCGGGCGTCTGCTCGGGTTCGTCGTAGCCGCCGTCGAGCAACCGGTTCAGGGCCTCATCCATCTCGCCAGCCGAGGCTTCAGCCAGGGCCCGCCGCGAGGAGAATCCCTCGGGATCGTCGAGATCCTCGGCGGCCGGCATCAGATCCGGATGCTGCCAGACGGCGTCCCGACCTTCCATTCCACGCTCATCCTTGAGGATCGACCACAGCGTGGCCGCATCGCGCAGCCGACGTGGACGCAATTCGAGGCCAACCAGGGAGGCGAAGGCCTGCTCGGCGGGCCCGCCGGTGGCCCGGCGCCGCCGGACCGTCTCACGCAGGGCGGGTGCGGAGGGCAGATTGGCTGCCGCCTCGGCCACGACCTCATCGACCCAGCCTTCGATCAAGGCCAATGCCGTTTCGAGCTTGGCCAGTGCCGCCTCCTGGGCCCCGGTGCGCTGGGGCATGAAGAGCCCCTCCGTCACGGCCCCTTGGATGGATTCGGGATTGGACGGGTCGATGTCGCGGATGGCTTCCTCGACCCTGGACATGTCGATGTGGATTCCGCGGGCGTAATCCTCGATGGCTCCTAGCACATGGGCCTGCAACCAGGGGACCCGCTGGAAGAGTCGGGCGTGGGCTGATTCGCGCAACGCGGCAAAGAGCATGACCTCTTGTTCGGGGATGTCCAGACCCTCGCCGAAGGCCGCCACGTTGGTGGGCACCAGGGCCGGCGCATCCGTGGTGAGCGGAATCCCGATATCAGTGGATCCGAGCACGTCCTTGGCCAGGCCGCCGACGGCCGTACCCAGCTGCATGCCGAACATGGCGCCGCCGAGGTTCTGGAACATGCCCTGGGCGGAGCCGAGCATGGACTTCATTTCCTCGGGGACCTGATCGCGCATGGCGGTACTGATCGCCTGCGAAACGCTGATCGCCACGGGTTCGGTGAGTTTCTTCCACCGTGGCAGGGTCTTCTCGACCCACTGGGCCCGCGAATAGGAGGAGAAACCCGAGGCCGAGGCCTCGAAGGTGGTGGCCTGATCGAGCCACAGATCGGCCAGTCGACCCGCTTCGGTGATGGCTGCGGCCCGCGCCGTGGTCACGCTGGGGTCGTCCCCGGAGGCTGCCTGGCGGGCGGTGTCCTGGGCCAGCTTCCAATTCACGGGGCTTCCGTCGCCGGAGGACATGGCACCCATCATGGCCTGCATCTGGGCCATCATCGCCTGCATGGCGGCCGGATCCGAGGGCATGCCCATGGCACCGAACTGCTTCTGCAGATCGGCGGGGTCCATGCCCGGAGGAAGCTGGCCACCGAAAAGGTTGGAGAGCATCTCCGAAAAGGGGTCGTTGCTGCCGGAATCATCCGGGTCGTCAGAGCCGTCTGGGCGGTTGTTCGGGGGGTTCTCAGCCATGCTCCCACGGTACCCCCGGACCGTGGACGGCCACGAGGGATGAAACGGCAGGTTCGCTGTCGGCACAGCGAAAACAAGGACTTACCTTGTAGCCTTGGGGGGATCTAATGCGCACCGGCCTGCGGGTCGGCGAAAAGCCGGAAGGAAAGACAACCACGGTGACCCAGCCGCAGGACCCCCAGGAGCGCGCCACCCACGAGCCGGCGCCGGAAAACGAACCGCCCCCCGTCCGCCCGCGCCGGAGCCAGCGGCGGCTGATCACGGCGACCTGCCTGGCCGTCGTGCTCGCGTTCGTGGCGCTGGCCCTGCCCACTCCCTATGTCGTGGAGGCCCCGGGTCCGGCCGTCAACACGTTGGGCAAGGAACACGGCAAACAACTCATCGAGGTCTCCGGACACAAGACCTACCCCACTAGTGGTTCCCTGGACCTGACGACCGTCTACGTCCTGGGCGGGGCGCAGGGGAAGACCTCCTTCTTCAGGGTGCTCCAGGCCTGGGCGGATCCGAGCGAGGACGTCTATCCGGAGGAAGCGCTGTACCCGCGCACCGCCACCAGCGAGCAGATCAGTGACAACAACGCCGCTGAGATGGACGATTCCCAGCAGAGCTCGGTAGCCGCGGCCCTGGGGGACCTGGGGATCGACTACGAACAGGAACTCACGGTGGCCGGGCTGGCCAACACCACGAATAAGGGCCTGCTGCAGACCGACGACGTCCTGCGGCGGATCGACGGCCGCCCCATCACCGATCTGGACATGCTCCGGTCCGCGCTGCAGGATTCCTCCGAGGGGAAACCCCGGTTGGAGATCGAACGGGCCGGCCAGGAAAAAAAGCTCACCGCGAAGACCACGGTCTCCGACGACGGGAAACACCAACTCGGCGTCTATCTGGGCACCCGGTACACCTTCCCCTTCGATGTGAAGTTCACCCTGTCCGATATCGGCGGGCCCAGCGCCGGGATGATGTTCGCCCTGGGAATCATCGATACGCTCACCCCCGAGGATCTCACCGGAGGCAACAACATCGCCGGAACGGGGACCATCGACGCAGACGGGAAGGTGGGCCGCATCGGAGGCATCGCCCAGAAGCTGGTAGGTGCCAGGGGCGGAGGCGCGGATTACTTCCTGGCCCCCGCCGGCAACTGTGGCGATATCGACGGACGCGTGCCGGACGGGCTGACCGTCGTCAAGGTCTCCACCCTCGAACAGGCGCGCCAGTCGGTGGAATCCATCGCCTCTGGAGCCGACCCGGAGACCCTGTCGACCTGTGGTTCGTGAATGTTTCTGCTGTGAAACCCACGCAACACCCCCCGGGGGGTTAGCGAGTTGACCTGACTCAAGGCAGAATGGGCGAGTGTGCTCCTGCCTACTGTGGGTGCGCGGTAGCTCGTACCAACGATGAGGTTCAATAAGTGAGTTTTGGTCCTGACAACCCGTTCGGCCGACGACCCCAGGGTTCCGGCGATGACGAAGGCGGCGGCCAGCAACGCCCCGCGCCCACCAATAAGAAGCCATCGCCGCTGGTGCCCACCATCGTGGCCATCGGCATCCTGGTGGCCGCGTTCATCTTCTTCGCGAATATCTACGCCGACGTCCTCTGGTACAACCAGGTCGGCTACGGGCAGGTGTTCTGGACCGAACTGCTCACCAAGGTGGCCATTTTCGTGGTGGCCTTCCTGATCATGGCCGCAGCCATCCGGGCCAGTCTGCAGATCGCTTTCAAAACCCGTCCGGTGTACGCCCCTGACATGCAGATGCAGGACAACATCTCCCGCTACCAGGCCCAACTGGAGCCGATCCGCCGCCTGCTGATGTGGGGGATCCCGCTGGTGATCGGCGCCTTCGCCGCCACCGCCCTGGCCTCCCAGTGGCAGACCGTGTTGTTGTACATCAACCGGGTTCCCTACGGGGAAGTGGACCCCCAGTTCAACCTGGACCTCTCCTTCTACATGAACTCGCTGCCCTTCTACGGGCTGCTCGTCGGCTTCCTGATCAGCGTCGTGTTGATCGCCGGCATTGCCGGGCTGCTGACCCACTACCTCTATGGGGGCATCCGCATCCAGGAACGCGGTGGAGTCACCATCTCCCGCTCGGCCCGGCTGCATGTCTCCATCGCCGCCGCCTTGTTCCTGCTGCTCCAGGGCGCCAACTTCTGGCTTGACCGCTACTCCACGCTGGAGGACCAGGGCGGACGCGTCGCCGGCGCGCTGTACACCGATGTGCATGCCGTCATCCCCACCAAGACGATCCTGGTCGTCGCCGCGGTCCTGGTGGCCGTGTTGTTCGTGGTCGGCGCCATCATGGGCCGGTGGAAGCTGCCGCTGATCGGCACGGCCATGCTCGTGGTGACCGCCCTGGTCGCCGGCGGGGTCTACCCGATGCTGGTGCAGCAATTCCAGGTCGTCCCCTCCGAGAAGACGCTCGAACAGCCCTACATCAAGAAGAACATCGAGATGACCCGTCAGGCCTACGGCCTCTCCGACGTGGAGTCGAGCAACTACGATGCCACCATCGACACGGCCAAGAACGCCCTGTCCAAGGACAAGGCCACCACGACGAACATCCGCCTGCTGGACCCCGATCTGGTCTCCGATGCCTTTGCCCAGCTCCAGCAGTTCCGTACGTACTACAAATTCGCCCCGACCCTGAACGTCGACCGCTATGAGGTGGACGGCAAGACGGAGGATACGGTCATCGCCGTCCGCGAGGTCAACGTCGATCCGACCGACAGCTGGGTCAACCAGCACGTGACCTACACCCACGGCTACGGTGCCGTGGCCGCCTACGGCGCCAAGGTCGCGGCCGGTGGGCGCCCCGACTTCATGCTCTCCGGGATCCCGACCACCGGCGTGCTGGCCGACGATTCCACCTACGAGCCCCGGATCTACTTCGGTGAATTCTCTCCGGAATACTCGGTGGTCGGTGGCCCCGACGACTGGACCGCCCGCGAACTGGACCACCCCTCGGACCAGTCCGGAGAGGGCGACGCCAAGACCACGTTCGAAGGAGACGGCGGGCCCATCGTGGGCAATTTGTTCAACCGACTGGTCTACTCGCTGAAGTTCAGCTCCACGGACCTGCTGCTTTCGGACGCCATCAACAACGAATCGCAGATCCTCTACGACCGGTCCCCGAAGGACCGGGTGCAGAAGGTCGCCCCGTATCTGACGACCGACTCGAATACCTACCCGGCCATCGTCGACGGCCGCGTGAAGTGGATCGTGGACGCCTATACGACCAACAGTTCCTTCCCGTACTCCACCGAGCAGCAGCTCGACACCGCCGTGCGCGATTCGCTGACCGGTGAGAACCGGACCGCGACGCTCTCGGGCAAGGTGAACTACATCCGCAACTCCGTCAAGGCCACCGTCGATGCCTATGACGGTTCGGTCGACCTGTATGCCTGGGAGCCCGACGAGCCGCTGCTGAAGGCCTGGCAGAAGGTCTTCCCCACCACGGTGAAGCCGATTTCGGAGATCTCCGGGGACCTGATGAGCCACGTGAGGTACCCGGAGGACCTGTTCAAGGTCCAGCGGACCCTGCTCGGCGACTACCACGTGACCGATCCCGACGACTTCTACGAGTCCAACGACGCCTGGTCGGTCCCCAACGACCCGACCACACCGGACAACCCGGTACCGCAGCCGCCGTACTACCTCTCGCTGCGCATGCCGGACCAGAAGAAGGAGACGTTCTCCCTCACCAGCACGTTCATCCCCAAGACCAGCGCCGGAAGCCAGCAGCGCAACGTGCTCTATGGCTTCCTCTCGGCCGAGGCCGACGCCGGGGACAAGAAGGGGAAGAAGTCCGATGGCTACGGCACGCTGCGGTTGCTCGAACTGCCGCGTTCCACCGTGGTCCCCGGGCCGGGCCAGGCACAGCAGAACTTCGACTCCAACACCACGGTGTCGACCCAGTTGAACCTGCTGCGTTCCGGTGCCTCGAAGGTCATCAACGGCAACCTGCTCTCGCTGCCGGTCGGCGGTGGCGTGCTGTACGTGCAGCCGGTATACGTCCAGTCCACCGGCGAGACGTCCTACCCGACGTTGCGCAAGGTGCTGACCTCCTTCGGCGACAAGGTCGGCTTCGCCGATACCTTGTCCGAATCCCTGGACCAGCTTTTCGAAGGTTCCTCGGGTGCCGAGACGAGTGAGGGCGACGGGAGCAAGAAGCACGACGACGACGAGGGCGGAGCAGGTGCTGAAGAGGCTCCGGCGAACGAGCAGCAGCAGCTCAAGGAAGCGCTGGCGGACGCCAACTCGGCCATCAAGGCTGGCCAGAAGGCCCTGTCCGATGGTGACTTCGCCACGTACGGCAACGAGCAGAAGAAGCTCGGCGACGCACTGGACAAGGCACTGGAGCTCGAAGGGAAGATCTCCGGTGAGCCGGTCGAAACCGATAAGGAGAAGTCCTCGGACAACCCGATCCCGGGTCAGGACGGGTCGGCTCCGGCCAAGGATTCGAAGGGCTAGCCGCACAGGGCGGGCCGCGGTGGGCCGGTAGTCCGGCCATCGATGACCCGTCCCCGTCGAAGGCGGTGGTGCCACGTAGTGATCTGCGTGACACCACCGCCTTTCGATTTGAGGTTGGGGCCCGAAGATGGGATGCTTTAAGCACGCCGCGGGGTGGAGCAGTTCGGTAGCTCGCCGGGCTCATAACCCGGAGGTCGCAAGTTCAAATCTTGCCCCCGCAACGGAGAAAAGGTCCCGGTCGATGGAAACATCGGCCGGGACCTTTTGTGTGCCCGGAAACTCGAAAAAAGCTTTGACCTCCTACTAAATGGTTGCAAGACCTAGTATCATCGAGTCCAGCAAACCGCGCCGAGAGGAACAATTGGTGAATCAGCAAACCCGCACACCATCTGCTGTGACCGGAAGCCGTTGGGGACGCTTCGGCATCTATGCAGGAGGTGCCGTCGTCATCCTGGCGCTGGTCGTCCTGGGTGCCAGGTGGTTGACCGGCACCGCACCGGTCTCGGAATTCATGACCACCTACCCCGGGCAGGTTCCGCTGCCCGCCGTGGCCCCGGTAGGGCTGCCGGCATGGTTGGGGTGGCAGCACTTCCTCAACGCCTTCTTCATCGTCCTGCTGGTGCTCACCGGGTGGAGGGTGCGGACCACGCAACGGCCCGCAGCCCACTGGGTGCGCAACAACAAGGGGCTGATCAAGACCAAGAAGGCGCCCAAGCGCATCAGCCTTGACCTCTGGATGCACCTGAGCCTCGACGTGTTGTGGGTCCTGAACGGGACCATCTTCATCGTCCTGCTCTTCTCCACCGGCCAATGGCGGCGCATCGTCCCGACCAGTTGGGACATCATCCCCAATGCCGTTTCGGCCGGCCTGCAATACGTGTCGCTGAACTGGCCGCTGGATGACGGCTGGGTGAACTACAACAGCCTGCAACTGCTGACCTACTTCCTGACCGTCTTCGTGGCGGCCCCGTTGGCCATCATCACCGGTCTGCGGATGTCCTCGATATGGCCGACGAAGGCGAAGAGGCTCAACCGCCTCTACCCGATCGAAGCGGCCCGCGCGTTGCACTTCCCAGTCATGCTCTACTTCGTGCTCTTCGTGGTCGTGCACGTGACCCTGGTGCTCAGCACCGGGGCCTTGCGCAACCTGAACCACATGTTCGCCGCGCGGGACGACGGAGGCTGGCTCGGATTCATCTTCTTCGCCATCTCATTGGTCGTCATCGTCGGTGCGGCATTGCTGGCACGACCCATCTTCGTCGGCCCGATTGCCTCACTGATGGGCAAAGTGAGCCGCTGACCACCCGTCCGGTCGAAAGTGCCGGACGTCCCCATCTGGCCCCCGGGCCGAAAGGACACACATGTTCGAGCTCAACGACGAGCAACAGGCCATGGTCGACATGGTGCGCGATTTCGCGACGGAGCAGATCGCCCCGTTCGCCGACACCTGGGACCAGGAACACCATTTCCCGGTCGACGTGCTGCGTCAGGCCGGAGACCTGGGCATGGGGGCCATCTATGCCGACGAAGAGTACGGCGGCTCGGGACTGACCCGCAGTGATGCGGTACTGATCTTCGAGGAACTGGCCCGGGCCTGCCCGACGATCTCCGCCTACATCTCCATCCACAACATGGTGGCGTGGATGATCGACCGGTTCGGCACCGCCGAGCAACGGGCCGCGTGGATCCCCGGGATGGCGACCATGGAGGAGCTGGGCAGCTACTGCCTCACCGAGCCCGGAGCGGGCTCCGACGCCGCGGCCCTGACCACCCGGGCCGTGCGTGAGGGGGACGAGTACGTCCTGAACGGAGTCAAGCAGTTCATTTCCGGTGCCGGGGCCTCGACCTACTACCTGGTGATGGCCCGCACTGCGGATACCGGTAGCCGGGGGATCTCGGCGATCGTGGTCCCCGCAGGGACCGAAGGGCTGGGGTTCGGCGGCCTGGAGAAGAAGATGGGCTGGAATGCCCAACCCACCCGCCAGGTCATCTTCAACAACGTCCGGGTCCCGGTGGCCAATCGCCTCGGCGAGGAGGGCGACGGATTCGGCATTGCGATGAAGGGCCTGAACGGGGGCCGGCTGAACATCGGCGCCTGCTCCTTGGGCGGGGGACAGGCCGCGTTGGAGAAGTCCGTCGCCTACCTCAAGGAACGGCAGGCCTTCGGCGGACCGCTGATCAAACAGCAGGCGCTGCTATTCGAACTGGCCGACATGGAAACGAAGATCTTCACGGCCAGGACCCTGTTGTGGCGGGCCGCGGCGGCCCTGGATGAAGGTGCCGACGACGCGCTGAAACTCTGTGCTATGGCCAAGCGCGTGGCCACCGATGCCGGTTTCGAAACCGCTAACGCCGCCATCCAGCTCCATGGCGGATACGGATACCTGAGTGAATATGGTTTGGAGAAAATCGCCCGTGACTTGCGGGTTCACCAGATCCTCGAGGGGAGTAACGAGATCATGCGCCTGATCATCGGCCGGATGATCGCCCAGGAATAGGGGATCGGACACCTCGATTTTGGGCGGTATCCACTTTCGTGTAGAGTCATATCTCGCAGCGCGGGGTGGAGCAGTTCGGTAGCTCGCCGGGCTCATAACCCGGAGGTCGCAAGTTCAAATCTTGCCCCCGCAACGAGATGAAGAACCCCGATTCGGCATGACGCCGGATCGGGGTTCTTTTCGTGTCCCCGGTCGTCCGTGACCGACCGGTCACGGACCACCGGGTGGAGCGGGAGGTGCCGGGCTTCGTGGTCCCTAGCCCAGCTCGGGCGTCGGGCTGCCTCCGGCCTTCAGGGCCGCCAGGCGGGCCTCCACCTCGGTCTGCTCGCCGAGGTCCTCGAGGGACTCGAACTGGGCGTCGAGGCTGGAGGCCGAAAGCTCTGCGGCGCCCTGGACGCGGGCTTCCTCGCGCCTGACCTTCTCCTCGAAACGCGAGACCTCGCTGTTGGGGTCCATGATGTCGATGCTCTTCAGGGCATCCTGGACCTGGGACTGCGCCTGCGTGGACTTGGCCCGTGCGACGAGCGAATCCCGTTTGGCCACCAATTCCTGACGTTTGGTGTTCATGGCGTTCAAGCCGCTTTTGAGCTTCTCGACGATCTCCTCCTGCGAGGCGATAGTCGGCTCGACGGATTTGGCTTCGTCCTCGGACTGCATCTGACGCTGGATGGCGACCTTGGCCAGATTGTCGAACTTCTTGGCGTTCTCGTCCTTGCCGGCGGCCCGGAACTCATCGGCCTTCCGCGATGCGGCGAGGGCCTTGTTGCCCCAGTCGCGGGCATTCTCCTGGTCTTCCTGATGGTCCTGTTGGAGCATGCGCAGGTTGCCGATGGTCTGCGCGACCGCCGTTTCCGCCTCGGCGATGTTGTTGGTGTAGTCGCGCACCATCTGGTCCAACATCTTCTGCGGGTCCTCGGCCGAATCGATCATGGAGTTGATGTTGGCCTTGGCCAGTTGGGCGATGCGCCCAAAGATTGACTGCTTGATCACGATGTCACCTTCCACTGGGGTTTAACTGGTCTGGTCCTGCAACCGGCGGCCGAACCGCCGGAATCCTCTGGGAGCCCGGGCGGCGGCTCAGAAATTGCCGCCCCCGCCTCCACCGCCGAAGCCGCCTCCGCCGAAGCCGCCTCCACCTCCGCCGCCGCCGAAGCCACCGAATCCGCCGCCTCCGAACATGCCGTCGCCGCCTCTGCCGCGCCCGCCGCCCCCGCGGAGGATCGAATCGATGAGGATGCCGCCGAGGATGGCTCCGCCCATGCCGTTCCCGCGGCCGTAGCCGCCCCGGCCGCCGCCGAAACCGCCGCCGAAGCCATCGACGTCGGACTCGGCCTGCCGAGCCGCCTGATCCGCGAGCGAGGCGGCCTGCTGGGCGCTTTGCAGCGCCTTGACGGGGTCTTGTTCGGTGAGTTGGAGTGCTTCGTTGAAATACCGTTGGGCTTCGGCCAGCCGGGTCCTGGCCGTGGCGCCGACGCCACCGCGACGGGCCCGGATGAAGTCGTCGGTGCCGTCGATCTTTCCCCGGGCGGTCTGCAGGGCGGACTGCAATGAAGCCGCAGCCCGTCGGGTTTGTTCCCGGCGGTCCCGGATCGCACCCAGCGGGCCGTCGAGGCCTTCCCGGGCGCGGGCCAGTCGGGACAGCAGGTCGCCGGGATCCACGCATCCCTGGTGACGGGCTTCCTCGATCCGGCCGATGGTTTCCTTCAGGACGGCAGCAGGCGCCGCCAGCTCCTGGTGCTGGCCCGCATCGACCAGCGATTGGGCCTGCGTGAGGTCCTGGTGCGCCTCGGCCAGTTGGGATTCCACGTCCTCGCTCGCCTGGCCCAGGCTGGTCCCGGTCTTGCCGATGGCTGCGATGAGCACCCGGGTCTGGTCCACGGCTTCCTCCCCGGCGCGGATCGCGACGGCTGCCTCGGCCTCGGAGGAGTCTGAGGAGGACTCGGCAGCGGTCTTCAGGGAGTCCTCGATGAAATCAATGAGTTCGTCGGCCTGTTCGACGTTGTCCCTGACCTGGAGCAGCGCCGAATCCGCATACCGCTGGGCCAACCCCGTCAACGAGGACTTCGCCGTCTGCAGATCCGTGCGCAGCACCTCCAGGTGGCTCCTCAGGGACGCGGTGGCCTGGGGTAGCTTGCGTTCGAGCTCACGCAGGGAGGCAAAGTCCTCACGGTGCTCCTCGAGCGAGTCGTTGACCGCTTCGCACCGGTGGATGATGGTGCCCAGCCACTGACGCTGATCGGCTTCGGAATCGGGGATGGAATCGTCGAGCTGCTGCTGGAGTTTGAAGGATTCGCCCAGATGTTCCTTGGCTTTGGCCAGATCCGCCGCGAATGGCTTGATGGCTTCCTCGCCGAACTCGGCCAGGGCGAAATTCAATTCCTGCTCGCTGGAACGGATGGCGTCGTCCGCGGCGATCAGGAGTGGGCCGGCCTGGTGCCGGAGCTCCTCGATGCTCAACGACGCCAGCGGGTCCTGTGGTGCCGTGTCTGCCGAGCGGGGGCGACGGGATTCCCGAAGGGATTTCTTCCGGCGTCCCAGGACCCAGAGGGTTCCGCCGCCGACCACGATGACCCCGCCGATGATCCACGGCGCGGCCGAGCCGCCGGAGGACGCGGAGGCGCCGTTCCCGGACGCACCCTGGAGTTCGCCGGAGGCGGCGGCTTCGATGCCGGTGACGGCATTCTCGGCCGCGGAGGCCCAGTCGTCGGCCGTGAGCGTGTTCGAGCGCAGGTCCGGGGTGATGTACTCGGTCACGATGTCCGCATCATGGGCGGCGATTTCTCCGTTGTCGCTGGACTTCAAGCGAAGCTGCCGCGCGTCGGTGGCAACGGCCAGCACGCTGTCCGTGGTGCCCAGGCCCTTCTTCCGGGCCACGTCCTGGACCCAGGCATCCATATCCGAAGGGTCGGAGAACTCGTCGACGTAAATGACGTAGAGGTTCAGCCCCTCGCTGTCCTGCAACTGGGTGACCGCCTGGTCGACCCGGGATGCTTCCGAACCCAGGACCCCGGCGTCGTCCACCACGTATTGGCCCGGGGGGATCGTCACCGGCGGTTCGGCGGACGCTGGTCCCGCCAAGAGCAGCATGGACAGCAACGCGAATCCGGCGGCCGCCGGAACGCGTCTGGAAATGGATCGCATGGATCACCCTTCGACGTCGGTGACGGCTGGCCAGCACCGCTGGGGGCACACGCCGGAAGGCTGCTCCCGGCGCACGATGGCCTTCGACCGTCGTCTTTGAGTCTATTGGTATGATTTGGGGCCGTCCACAGCGACGCGGCGGCGATGGCCGGCTCACGGGAACCCGTCCGTGTTCTCACAGGTTTCGCTCAGGTAAAGCTTCTCCAGGACACAGCGCACGTTGTCATAGTTGGAGTCAAGGAACTCCCAGAAAGGACACCACGTCATGAGCGAGGAACGGAACACCTTCTCCCAAGGATCGACAGGCGAACCGGAGGATGGATCCGGGACGTCCACTGGCGGCCCCATGGTCCCGCCTCGCCCGCAGACCCCGCCCCAGGCCCCGGCGGAACCGACCACGGAACAGTACCGCTCCGTCACCGGTGAACCCCGGACCGGGACCTTCCCGGCCGGCGGCAGCCCCGGGGCGACGCCCCCTCCGACCGGTGGCGGCCACTTCCCTCCGGGAGCGGCCTTCTCCCCGGCCCCGCGCCGCCAACCCAAGCGTTTCGGGACCGCCACGCTGATTTCCGGCATGGTCATCGCCGCCCTCATCGGCGGGGGCAGTGCGGTGGGCGCCAACTATCTGATGGACGGCTCCGAGCAGCCCACGGCCAGTTCCTCGCAGAAGAGCGATGCCGTGGTCATCAACAACCCGGAGAACGTCACGGCAGTCAGCGCCGCGGCCGCCAAGGCCTCGCCCAGCGTCGTGACCATCGAAGTCGATGGTCAGAAGCAGGGAGGCTCCGGTTCGGGCATCATCCTCGATACCGACGGCCACATCCTGACCAATACGCATGTGGTCACCCTCGGGGGGACCGTCTCGGATCCGAAGATCACCGTGCGCACCAGTGACGGACAGGTCCACCAGGCCACCGTCGTCGGTACCGATCCCATGTCGGATCTCGCGGTGATCAAGATCGAGGCCGATGGCCTGCAGCCGGCCAAGCTCGGGGACTCCTCGAAGCTGAACGTCGGTGATTCGGCGATCGCCATCGGTGCCCCTCTGGGCTTGAGCGGTACCGTCACCGACGGGATCATCTCCACACTGAACCGCACGATCAGCGTCGCCTCCTCGGCGGTGCCCGATAGTTCGGCACAGAAGGACTCCTCCGATGAAGGCAACCAGTTCAACTTTGAATTCCCCGGGGAGAAGCAACAGCAGCAAAGCGCGGGCAGCGGGTCGATCTACGTCAATGTCATCCAGACCGATGCCGCCATCAACCACGGCAATTCAGGCGGGGCCCTGGTGAACACCAAAGGTGAAATCGTCGGCGTGAACGTCGCGATCGCCTCAGCCGGCGGTTCCGGGAGCACCGGGGGCGATGACAGCGGTTCGATCGGTGTCGGATTCGCCATCCCGATGGACTACGCCCACCGGATCGCCAACGACATCATCGAGGACGGCAGCGCCACCCATGGTCTGCTCGGGGTCACGGTCAAGGCCAAGCAGGCCGACTCGGGAACCCAGTTCAGTGTCGGGGCCGAAGTCCAGGAGGTCACCTCGGGCTCGCCCGCCGACAAGGCAGGGATGAAATCCGGGGACGTCATCACCAAGGTCGGAGAACGCCAGATTTCCGATAGCCAGTCGTTGACGGCAGCCATCCGTGAATACGCCAAGGGCAGCCAGGCGAAGATCACCTTCACCCGTGGCGACGGCGAGAAGACGGTCGAGGCCACCGTGGGCGCCCTGCCCGCCGACTAGCCGGAAACCACGCCGAACCAACTGCCGCTTGGGGCCCCGACAAGGGCCGCAGGCGGCAGTTGTCGATGGGGGCCGGTTACGCTGGTCTCCGGACCGCGGTGTCACCTGCTGGCGGCACGGTCCCTGTGACGTTAGTCTTTGTTAATACCCATTAACTGGAATTCGCGGGTTGTTCCCGTGAAATCGACGGTACCGGTCGCCTACGGCCGGACGAGTCAAGTGAAAGGCAATCATGAGCGTGACAAGCGGGGCACCCCTGAAGGTGCTCGTCCTGGTCAAGCACGTCCCGGACGCGCAGTTCGACCGCCACCTGACCGGTTCCGACCATGTCATCGACCGGTCCGAGAGCATCCTGTCCGAATTGGACGAATATGCGGTCGAAGCGGCATTGCAGTTGGTGGAGGCGCGCGGAGGAGCCAAGGCCGGCCATACCGTCACCGCGCTGACGATGGGGCCGGAGCGTGCCTCGGCCGCGGTGAAGAAGTCCCTGCAGATGGGTGCCACGGACGGGGTGCACATCAACGATCCGGCCCTGGCCGGCTCTGATGCCGCAGCCACCTCGCTGGTCCTGGCCTCGGCCGTGAACCATCTGGGCGGATTCGATGTCATCATCACCGGCATGGCCTCCACCGACGGCGAGACCTCCCTGGTCCCGGCGCAGCTGGCCGAACGCCTTTCGCTGCCGCAGCTGACGATGGTCTCCTCGCTGGAACTGGGGGAGGACGGCGTGCTCACGGCCCGGCGCGATTCGGACACGACCTCCAAGACCCTGCAGGCCGCGACCCCGGCCCTGGTGTCGGTCACCGACCAGGGGGAGGAAGCGCGTTACCCGAACTTCAAGGGCATCATGGGCGCCAAGAAGAAGAAGACCGTCGCACTGTCCCTGTCGGATCTCGGGCTGGAGGCCTCGCAGGTCGGCGCCGTCGGATCGTGGACCAGGATCGAGGACGCGAGCCCGCGTCCGCCGCGGGAAGCCGGAACGGTTGTCACCGACTCCGGCAACGCCGGTGTGGAACTGGTCGACTTCCTGGCAGACAAGAAACTTCTTTAGGAGCTGAGGCGAACAGATGGCTAATATTCTGGTTTTCATCGACACCCCCACGGCACAGCCGGGCAAGGCCCAGCGCGAACTGCTCACCCTGGGCCACCGGCTCGGCGAGCCCGTGGTCGCCCTCGGCTCACCGGCTGCAGACGAAACCGTCGCCGCCTACGCAAACCTGGGGGCCACGGCCCTCTACGCCCCGGCGGGGGCGCTGGACGGCACCCTGATCGCCGGGGAAGCAGCTTTCGTGGCCGAGGCGGCCCGCGCCTGCTCGGCCGGAGCCGTGCTCCTGCCCAACTCGGCGGATGGCAAGGAAATCGCCGCCCGGGTGGGCCTCAAGCTCTCCGCCGGTGTCATCACCGATGCGGTGGATGTCACCGCCGACCTGACGGTGACCAAATCGGTGCTGGCCGGCGGGTACACCGTCAACGCCCGGGCCGTCCAGGGCACCCCGGTCATCACGGTCAAACCCAATAGCGTCGAGCCGACCGACGCAGCAGCGACGAGCCCGGAGGTCACGACCCTGGAGGTCGCCGATGCCGGCCCCGCCGCACGGGTCACCGAAACCGTTGAGAAGGCGGTCTCGGCCCGGCCGGAACTCCAGGATGCCCGCATCGTGGTTTCCGGTGGACGAGGCCTGGACGGGGACTTCACCCCGGTCGAACAGTTGGCCGATGCCCTCGGCGCCGCAGTCGGTGCCTCCCGCGCGGCCACGGATGCCGGATGGATCGAGCACTCCTACCAGGTCGGTCAGACCGGTAAGACGATCTCCCCGCAGCTCTACATCTGTGCCGGGATCTCCGGTGCCATCCAGCACAAGGCAGGGATGCAGACCTCGCAGGTCATCGTGGCGATCAACAGCGACGAGGACGCCCCGATCTTCGAGATCGCGGACTTCGGCATCGTGGGCGATGCCCGTAGCGTCCTGCCGCAGGCCGCCGCCGAGATCCAGCGTCGGAAGGGCTGAAGGAACCGTGTTCGACCCGCGACGTGAGACCGTCCGCCGGGTCCTATGCTTCGGCGCGCATCCGGACGACCTCGATTTCGGGGCGTCCGGATCCGTCGCGGCCTGGACCACCTCCGGCGTCGAGGTCCACTACTGCATCATGACCGACGGCGACGCCGGAGGCTTCGATCCTGCCCACCGCGCGGAAATCGTCTCCATGCGCCATGCCGAGCAACGCGCAGCGGCGCGCAGCGTCGGCGTCCATGACGTGCACTTCCTGGGCGAATCCGATGGGTTCCTCGAACCCTCGTTCGCAGTACAGCGCAAGATCGTGGAGATCACGCGGAAGGTACGCCCCGATATCGTGCTGGCCCAACATCCCGAACGGGATTTCACGCGCCTGCAGCGTTCCCACCCCGACCACCTGGCCTGCGGGGAAGCGGTGACCCGTGCCGTGTACCCGGCGGTGGAGAACCCCTATGCCTTCCCGGAACTGCAGGACGCCGGGCTTCAGGCTTTCAAACTGCGATGGCTGTGGCTCTACGGGGGACCCGAAGCCCGGGAAAACCATGTAGTGGACATCACCGACACCTTCGAAACGAAGCTCCAGGCCTTGCGGGCCCATTTGAGCCAGCATCCCGACGTGTCGAAGATGGAGCGGTTCGTACGGGCCAACGGGGAGTCGTTGGCCGAACGCCACGGGCTCGAGCAAGGACGGATCGCCGAGGGGTTCCACGTCGTGGAGGTCAACGCGGCCGATACCATCGCCGGATTCTGAGCCCCGCGGCCTCCTGAAGAGGCCGCGGGCCCGCCGGATCAGTGCGGCAGGTCGATCTCGAGGACCTTGGTATCGCTGGGCTCGTTGGAACCATCGACCGGTTCCGTGGTGACCAGGACGGATTCGATGTCATCGAGGGATTTGAAACCCACCGTGTCCTTGGTGTCCTTGGGGTCCAGGACCTCCACGGAACTGACCGTTCCGCCGCCGACGGACTCGACCCACACCTGGTAGGTCTGCTGGTCGGGGGCTCCGGGCAGGTCGCTCAGTTCCAACGAACCGGCATCAAGGGACTCCGAAAGGCGCAGCACGGCCTGACCTCCACCGGTGACCCCGGCCGACGTCTCGGTGACATCCGGGGCATCGGCGACCTCGCCGGCGACGTTGCGTGGCATCAGGGCAAGCACCAGGGCGGTGATGCCGATGACGACCACCAGCGCGGCGCCGACCACGAGCATCCATTTCTTCACCGGGGCCGACCGGCGTCGTACCGTTTCCTGCGAGGCATCGTCGACCAGGCCCAGACCCAGATCATCCGTGGCGTCTTCGGGCGTCCCGTAACGGAAATCCTCGGGCTCTTCGTGGTGCATGATCCTCATCCCTGGATGGTCTGGCGTTTTCTCCCCTCCCAGCTTAGGGCAGGTGGGGTCGGGGACCGATAGGGCGAGGCCGGCAGGGCGCGTCAGGCCCCGGCGAAGCCTTGTTGGCGCCACGCCTCGTAGACGACGATCGATGCCGAGTTGGCCAGGTTCAGCGAACGCCTCGAAGCCAGCATGGGCAGGCGGACCCGGGCCTCGAGGCGGGGATCGGTCTTGATCTCCGGGGAGAGCCCCACCGATTCGCGGCCGAACATCAACACGTCGGAGGGCCGGTACCCGATATCGGTGTACGTCGTTTCCCCTTCGGCCGTGAAGGCGAAGATCCGGCCGGGAGCCAACGCCTGCCAGGCGGAGTCGAGATCGGGGTGGATATGGACGTCGGCGAGATCGTGGTAGTCCAGGCCCGCCCGACGGAGCTTGGCATCGGAGAGATCGAAGCCCAAGGGCTCGACCAGATGCAGCTCGGCGCCGGTGACGGCGGCCAATCGGATGGCATTGCCGGTATTGCCGGGGATCTCTGGGGTCACGAAGAGTATGCGGAACACCGTTAGATCCTATGCCTGGTCGGGGGTCCCTGCGTGCAGGTCAGTACATTCCGCCGATCAACCGGGACAGGAGCGGGACATCGACGACATTCGGGCTGGGGCCGGTGCCCAGGAACATCTTCAATTCACGCACCAGGTTCGCGGCGTTGACCACATGGGTCAGCGAGGCGGAGGCCGGGTCGGCGCCGCGGGCATAGTCGATGACCGGTTCGTGGAGGTTGTCATCGGGGGAATGGACCACCGTCCAGCCGGTGACGTTCAACTCCGGGAAGGCCTCCTGCATCCCGCGGACCAGGGAGGCCATCCGCGGGGGATCGATGGCCTTGCCCCCCTGGTGCAACGTCGTTCCGTCCCAGCGGTAGACCCCGCGGGGCAACACCATGGAATTGACCAGCGCCAACCGGTATCCGCACAGCACGACATGGTCGATGAATCCACGGCCCGCCGGTGAATGCAGGCCGTTGACCAGCCGGGCCGCAGGAACGTGGGGCAGGATCCGGCCCGAGAGCAACCTGACGGTCCCGGCCTCGCGGGCCAACCGTGATTGCGGGGTGAACAGACCGCGCTTCCGGGGAGCCCCGTGGATCTGCCGGGAGGCGACGGTCTCGGTGAGCACCGGGGTCGGGGTGCTGGAGAACGCCGGGACATAGCGCACGGAGTCGGTGGCGGTCGGTCGACGCCCACCGGCCGGCTCGGTCCTGGGGGTGCTCCGTGCGGCCGCCCGGGCGTCGGAGGCCGGGACCTGGTAGGCGGAGGAGGTGCCGTAGCTGCGGTCATAGGCGGCCCGCGAGACCGGGTCCCGCAAGGTCTGGTAGGCCAGCGAGACGACCCGGAACGCCGCCGCGTCTCCGCCCTGGTCGGGGTGGGTGGTGCGGGCCGCCCGACGGTAGGCGGTCTTCACTTCGGCCAATGAGGCATCACGGGTGATGCCCAGGACCTCGTAATGGGTTCTTGCCGGGGACACGCCTGACCTTTCCGTGGGCGCCGAAGGGCTGCCTGATGGGTGTATCTGTTGTGCCGAACGAACGGCACCGGGAGCTGGTTCCGGATGAACCAGCGTGTTACTCGGAGTCGTGGGCCGGGGCCCTGCGGTATTCGGTGAACAACGCGCCGGCTTCCTCGAGCAGCAGGGCCAGCCTGACCGGCTGGTTCCCGGAGGTGGGCCCGGTGGCGATGCGCTGGCCTTCCCCGCCGGCCAGCACCGGGGAGACGGTCAGGCAGAGGCTATCCACCGCGTCGGCCCGCTGGAACGAGGCGAACAGGGTCGGCCCGCCCTCGGCATGGACCATCCGGTGCCCGCGCCCGCCCAACCCGGCCAGGACCTGCCGCGGGTCGACGTCGTCCGCTCCCGCGGTGATGACCTCCGCCACCCGGGAGATCGCCTCCCGGCGGGCCGGATCCGCGGGACCGGTCGTGAAGACGAGCACGGGGACCGGGGCGGAGGTGAAGAAATCGGATTCCGGATCCAGGGCCAGGGATCCGGAGACGACGGCGATGGCCGGATGGGAGGGCAGGCCGCGGTCGCGACGCCAGGCCTGGGCCTCGGCGTCGAGGAGCTCACCGGCGTAGCCCTCGGCACGAATCGTTCCGGCACCGACCAGGATCACGTCGGCATGGCGGCGCTGCAGGGCGAAGAGGCGCTGGTCGGCGTCGGTTCCCAGCCCGCCGGAGGTGCCGCCGGTGGTGGCCGCCCCGTCGGCGGAAGCCACGAAGTTGAAGCGCACCAGGGCGCGGTCCTGCGGAGCATAGAGCTCCAGGAGCTGCTCATCGGTCAGATGGGGGGAGCCGTCATCGCGGCGCGGTGGAATCAGTTGCTGGACCATGGGACCAATCTATCGTCCCGGCAGCCGGGCCGGCTCGTTGACGTCGGACATGTTGTGCCGCAAATAGGCGGGTTCACGCCATCCGGCCGTGGACTCGAAGAGCCGTGCGGCCGAGACGGCTTCGGGGATGTTGTGCATGCGCAGGATCCGGGCCCCGTTCATCAGGCAGATCACCGCGGCGGACAACGACCCGCTGAGCCGTTCGGATTTGGGTTGGTCCAACGTCTCGCCGATGAAGTCCTTATTGGACACCGCGGCCAGCACCGGAAGACCCAGTGCGGCGATCTCATCCAGCCTCCGGGTCACCTCCAGGGTGTGCCGGGTGTTCTTATTAAGGTCGTGTCCGGGATCGATGATGAGCTTGCCCTCGTCGATCCCCAGGCTCCGGGCCAGTTCGACCTTGCGTTGCAGGAAGCCGGCGACGTCCTGGACCACATCCGCATAATCGGGGCGCGGGTAGACGGTGCGGGGTTTGGCCAGCGAATGCGTGATCACCAGATGCACCCCGGCATCGGCCACCACCCGGGCCAGATCCGGGTTGGAGATCCCGGTGGTGTCGTTGATGACGTCGGCGCCGGCGGCAATGGCCGCCTCGGCGACCTGCGGCTGGAAGGTGTCGGCGGAGATGATGGCATCGGTCTGCTCGCGGATGGAGCGGATCACCGGGACCACCCGGTCGGCTTCCTCCTGCCACCGGAGTTCAGGACCCGGTGCGAACGGCACCCCGCCGATGTCCAGCCACGCGGCGCCGGCCTGGACGGCAGCCAGCGAGGCATCGAGCGCGGCGTCCAGGGCAAAGGTCGCCCCGCCGTCGTAGAAGCTGTCGGGGGTGCGGTTGATGATCGCCATCACCGCGACCTGCTGCGAAAAATCGATGCGGCGATGCGCGAAGTCGTGGATCGGATGAACGAGTGGGGGGAGATACATGCTCACGGGGGGTCTGGCTCCTCGGGACGGGTCCCTTCAGTTCTACCAGCCCGGCGGCTTGTAGGGTGGAGGCATGGCCATGACGTTCGCCGGGGCAGGGCCCGGACAGTGGATCGCCCAAACACTCGAAAGGGTCCTGGAGACCCGACCGCCGGCCACCACGGCGGCCGCGCAGATCCCCGCGGGGTTCGACGCCTATGCCCGCATCTTCCATCCGGCCTCCGACGAGGACGGAAACCCCGTGCGCTGGGCGGATATCGCCCTCGAACGCGGGACCGTGCTGCATGCCGGGGCCCAGTTCTCCGCCGTCTCGGGCATCGACGACACCGGGATGGCATGGACCGAGGACGCCTGGGATGGTGAAGCGCCCGCCGGTGACGGCCTGCCGGCCACCGATCTGGCCGCCGTGGCGGAGATCATCTCCCGGCATGCGGGGCCCGAGGTGTATCTGGGGTTGTGGGACGGGTATGCCTTCATCCGGGGAGGCGATGCCGTCGAGGTCCTGGCAGCCGACGAAGCAGCCGCCGACCCCGCCACGGCCCAACGCGAGGCCCTGCTGCGGGAAGAACTCAAACGACCCGCCTTCTCCGCCCGGGTACTCGAGGGCCCGAAGCTCGAGATCGGCCCCGAAGGCTACCGTTCCTACTACCTCTTCTCCGGCAGCCTGGAGGATCTGGCCTCGCCGCTCTGGAAAGAGGGGACCGGTTTTTCCGAACGCCAGGCACCGGACCTGGCCTGGGGCGCCGACCGTTCCTGGATGTTCTCCACCGAACTGTTCGAGGACTCGACCATCATCGGGGGAGGGGCCGAGCTGATCGATGAGCTCTGCCGGGACCGGCGTTTCGAAGCCCGCGCCATCACCCTGGACACCGATCTGGGGGCCGATGGTGACCGGATCAACCCCGTTCCGGAGCTCGACGGGTACTGACATCGGCGGCTCCGGCGGTAGAATCGTGACGTGTCCGCCACCCAGCCCGTGTATTTCGATCACGCGGCGACCACGCCCATGTCGGCGTCCGCGCTCGCCGTGCTGACCCAGGAATTGAGCCGTACAGGGAACCCGTCGTCCCTGCACGGTGCAGGTCGTCGTGCCCATACCGTCGTGGAGGAAGCCCGCGAGAAGTTGGCCGCGGCCGCCGGGGCGCACTCCTCCGAGGTCATCTTCACCTCCGGCGGGACCGAATCGGACAACCTGGCGATCAAGGGCCTCTACTGGGCGCGCAATGGCGCCGACCCGGCCCGCCGCCGGATCCTGTGCAGCACCGTGGAACACCATGCCGTGCTGGATGCCGTCGAATGGCTGGCCGCCCATGAAGGGGCCGAAATCAGCTGGATCGACGTGGACTCCACCGGACGCATCCTCCTGGACCAGCTCGCCGCCGAAATCGCCAGGGATCCCGTATCGATCGCGTTGGTGACCCTGATGTGGGCCAATAACGAGGTCGGTACCGTCCAACCGGTCGCCGAGGCGGCCACGCTGGCGGCGGCCCACTCCATCCCCCTGCATTCCGACGCGGTCCAGGCGTTCACCGCCCTCGAGGTCGACTTCCGTGCGTCGGGCCTGGCCACGATGGCCATCAGCGCCCATAAGATCGGCGGGCCCGTCGGCATCGGGGCCCTGCTGGTGCGCCGGGACATCGTCCTGACCGCCGTCCAGCACGGTGGTGGCCACGAACGGGCCCTCCGCTCGGGAACCCTGAACACCGCAGCCGCTGCCTCCTTCGCCGCGGCCGCCGGTGAGGCAGTGGCCGGCCTGGCCGCCGAATCCGAGCGCCTGGCCGGGCTGCGCGATCGGCTGATCGCCGGCGTCCGCCATGCGGTTCCCGATGCCGAACTCTGCGGGCCGGCCGCCGATGGAGCCTCGGGGGAACGGCTGCCGGGCAACGCCCACTTCACCTTTCCAGGCTGCGAGGGGGACTCCTTGCTCTTCGTGCTGGACATGCTCGGGGTGCAATCCTCCACCGGGTCCGCCTGCACGGCAGGGGTGCCACGACCCAGCCACGTGTTGTTGGCCATGGGACGCACCGAGGAGGCGGCCCGCGGGGCCCAGCGGTTCACGATCGGGTACACCACCACCGAAGCCGACGTCCAGGCCCTGGTGGAGGCCTTGCCCGAAGCCCACCAACGGGCGAAACAGGCAGGTATGGCCGCCAGGAAAAGCAGCATCCAAACAGCAGGAACAGGATTAAGAGTATGAAGGTATTGGCAGCAATGAGCGGCGGGGTCGACTCCGCGGTGGCGGCGGCGCGCGCCGTGGATGCCGGGCACGACGTCGTCGGGGTGCATTTGGCGCTTTCGCGGATGCCGGGGACCCTGCGCACCGGGAGCCGGGGCTGCTGCACGGTGGAGGATTCCAACGACGCCTGGCGGGCCTGTGACAAACTGGGCATCCCGTACTACGTCTGGGACTTTTCCGAGCGTTTCAAGGAAGACGTCGTCGATGACTTCATCGCCGAATACGCCGCAGGACGCACCCCGAACCCCTGCATGCGCTGCAATGAGCGCATCAAGTTCGCGGCCCTGCTTGAAAAGGCGCTCGCCCTCGGCTTCGACGCCGTATGCACCGGCCACTACGCCAAGGTCATCACCGATGCCGAGGGGAACCCGGAACTGCATCGCGCCGCCGATTGGGCGAAGGACCAGTCCTATGTGCTCGGGGTGCTGACCCACGAGCAGCTGGGCCATTCGCTGTTCCCCTTGGCCGAAACCCCGTCCAAGGCCGAGGTGCGGGCCGAAGCCGAACGCCGTGGTTTGTCGGTCGCGAAGAAGCCGGACAGCCACGACATCTGCTTCATTCCCGATGGGGACACCCGAGGCTGGCTCGAGGAGCGCATCGAACTGAGCGAAGGGGAGATCCTGGACCACGAAGGCAACTCCGTGGGTAGCCACCCCGGCGCCAACGCCTTCACCGTCGGGCAGCGCAAGGGGCTGAAGATCGGCCGTCCCGCCTCCGACGGCAAACCACGCTTCGTGTTGGAGATCCGGCCCAAGGACAACCAGGTCGTGGTCGGACCCAAGGAACTGCTCTCGGTCGATCGGTTGCGGGGCATCAAGGTCAGCTGGGCCGGCTTGCCGCTGAAGGAAGCGATGGCCGGCGAACGGTTCGACTGCATGGTCCAGGTCCGCGCCCACGCCGATCCGGTGGAGGCGGTGGGCTGGCTGGAAGAGGTCGCCGCGGAAGACGGTGGGACCAACCGCGAACTCGTGGTCGACGTCGACGATCCGCTCCAGGGGGTCTCCCCGGGACAGACGATGGTGATCTACCAGGGCACCCGGGTGCTGGGGCAGGCCACCATCGACACCGCCCGGAGCCTGTCCTGGGATCCGGCCAGCGTTTCCTCCTAGGAGACCGGCAGGTGGAGGCCGGATTCTAGTGGGCGGCCTCGTCGACGACACCGGTCAGCGGTCCGGCGACCTGCTCGTACTCACAGCGCACCCGTCCGGCCGGAACCGCGGGTAGTTCGCGGGGGGAATGGGTAGCGCAGAAGACGAAATCGAAGTCCGGCCACCACTTCTTCGGCCGGGCGGCTTCGGAGCGGCCGCAGACCGTGCAGGTCAGATGGACCCAGACCGGTCGTTTGCCCTGCCGGTTCTGCATCGACTGGATCAGCCATGGTGGGGGATCGGCCTGCAGCTCGGCGAGTTCGGATTCCTCCAGCCGGCTGGGGATCCCGTGTCGGGTGGCCATCTCGAGGGGGATGTCCAGGGCAATCGCGGCGTCTCGTCTACTCATCATGGCCCCTCCACTGTAGGCCATCCGCCCCGGCCGTCCCGTCGCGGGACTACGCTGGAATGGACCTTTCCTCCCCGACCCCCGAGGTGCTCGCGCATGCGATCCGTCCGCCTGAAACCGATCGTCCTCTATATCGTGATCGCCTACGTGCTGGCCTGGCTGGTGGCACTGCCGCTGTGGCTCGGCGGCCAGGGCCTGGGCGATCCGTTGTTCACGGTCTATGCGCTGGTCATGATGCTCACCCCGACGGCGGCGGCCCTGCTGGTCACCCGCTTCGCCGAACCGAAGGCGCAGCGTCCCGGAGGGCCGGGGATCGCCCGCAGCCTGGGCCTCTGGCCGCTGAAGCCCGTGGGCCCCTTCCTCGCCTTCCTGGCCGCCGGCTGGCTGCTACCGATGCTCCTGGTGGTCGGTGGGCTGCTCCTGGGAGCCCTCCTGGGACTCTATCCGGCCGATGTCACCCACCTCCGGTACTCCGTGGCCTCATGGCCCAGCAGGCCCCTCAGGCCGCCCGGGAGATCATGTCCATGCCCACCGCAGTACTGCTGGGCACGCAACTAGTGAGCATCCTGGTCGGGTCGATCATCAACATGGTTCCGGCGCTGGCCGAGGAGATCGGCTGGCGGGGGTGGCTGGTGCCCCGGCTGGAACCCTGGGGAAAAACTGCCACCGTCCTCATCTCGGGGATCATCTGGGGACTATGGCACGCCCCGCTGATCCTGTTGGGGTACAACTACCCGGGGGTCCCCGGAGGATTGAGCCTGCTGGCGATGACCGGGATGACGATCAGCTTCGGCGCCGTATTCGCCTGGTTGCGGATGGCCTCCGGGAGCGTCTGGCCGGCCGCCCTGGCCCACGGGTCCTTCAACGCCGCGGCGGGGTTGTATGTGGTGTTCGCGGCCACCTCGGATCTGGACCTGCTCGTCGTGGCGCCGCTGGGTTGGACCGGGTGGATCCTTCCACTGGTCCTGGCGGTCCTGCTGCTGTGGAAACTGCCGGTCAAGCGGGCACGCACCACGTAACACCGTCGGGCCCCGGGCCACTCCCAACTAGGATGGGACCCATGAGCAACGAGCCGCACGCCCAGCCCGCCCCGGGCGAGGACTACGACCCCACCGCCTCCTCCCTGTCCGGGAGCGTGGACCCCGAAATCATGCAGGAACTGTTGTCGGTGCGCGGCAGCATCGACAATATCGACGCCACCCTGATCTATCTGCTGGCCGAGCGGTTCAAGGCCACGCAGAAGGTCGGCCATCTCAAGGCCGAACACCAGCTGCCCCCGGCGGATCCGAACCGCGAAGTCGCCCAGATCGCCCGACTGCGCCGGCTGGCCGGCGAGGCACATCTGGACCCGGCCTTCGCCGAGAAGTTCCTGAACTTCGTGATCGACGAGGTCATCCGCCATCATCAGGCCATTTCGGCCTCCCGCGCCCCCGAGGGAGGCGAGGACCGCTGAGCAGCGTCCGCGTCACCGGTCAGGGGCCGTTGCCCGGCACCGACCCGCTCGAATCGACCCGCATCATCCGCGGTGAGCTGGGCGAGCCCCATCTGCCGCATTTGGTCCAGCTGCCCGATCGGGGCGTCGGCTCCGATGCCGTGGGCCGTACGGCCGCCCTGCTCACCGAACTCTATGTCGAGGTCCGACCCCACGGTTGGCGTCTGACCGACCGCCCCGGGCTGGATCACCGCCGCGCAGTTTCCGCCTTGGGCACCGACCTGGGGGTGATGGCCGACGTCGTCGGGGCCGCCGGAACTGACCCCGGGGCCCTGAAGCTCCAGCTGAGGGGGCCGCTGTCCCTGGCGGCAGGGATCTCGTTGCACCAGGGGGAGAAGATCCTCTCTGATGCCGGGGCCCGCCGGGATCTGGCCGATTCCCTGGCCGAGGGGGCCGCGAGGCATCTGCAGGACGTCCGTCGGGTCACCGGGGCGTCCGCGCTGACCGTGGTCGTGGAGGAACCCGGCGCCGCCGCGGTCCTGGGCGGTGCGGTCCCCACCGCCAGCGGATACCGCAGCCTGCGGGCCGTGGACCGGCAGGAAGCAGGCAGGCACTGCAAGGTCCTGGTCGAGGCACTCCACCAGGCCGGGGCGGAAACCGTGATCCTGGCCCCGGGGACCGGATTCCCCGGGGGAGGCCCCTCCTGGCCCGAACTGATCACCGAGGCCCTGGCCGTGGGGTTCGACACCATCTGCCTTCACGGGCGGGCCGATATCGCCGCCTGGGAACGCTGCGCGGAACTCCTGGACCAGGGCGGACGGCTCTGGCTCGAAACCCTGGACCCGGGTCAGGAACTCCCCGGGGTCTCCGCCGCCGTGGAGACGGTCCACCGGCACTTCCGCAGGATGGGACTACCCGATGCCCTGCTCGGGGCCCTGACCCTCATGCCGGCCCCCGGACTGGAAGCAACGACCCCAGAGACCACCCGCCGCGTGCTGCGCCGGCTTACCAGGACGGCGGACGCCCTGGACCAGGTCCGGCTGGGCGGCTGAGACACCCCCCCCGTGGAGGAAGGCCTGGAGACCCGATGCTGAAAAACCTGCCCCTGCCCGCCACCCTGACGGTGCGCGGCGGCCCGTTGACCCTGCGCCGGGCGCAGGAGGGGGATCTGCCGGGGCTGATGCGGTTGCTGGCCGATGATTCGATCAGCGCCTCCCGCGGTGATGGCCCCGGAAGCGATCCGGAACCCTATCGGCTCGCGCTGCAGGACCTGGTGGACGATCAGGGGAACGACCTGCTGCTCGTCGAGGACCCCGACGGCACCGCCATCGCGATGCTGCAGCTGACCCGGACCCCGGGGTTGAGCCGCCGGGGCAGCACCCGGCTGCTCGTGGAAGCGGTGCGCGTCGGAACCGGGCACCGGTCCGCCGGTCTCGGATCTGCGATGCTGCGCTGGGTCACCGGGATCGCCGCCCCGGCCCTGGGAGCCTCCCTGGTCCAGTTGACCTCGGATGCCTCCCGGGTCGAGGCCCACCGGTTCTACACGCGGCTGGGGTTCGTGGGCTCGCATATCGGGTTCAAGTACCAGTTGCCCTAGACCGCCCGGCGGGCTCCGAAGCGCAGGGCCAGCAGATCCAGCAGTTGGAGGGCACAGAGCTGCTGGTGGCTGCGCAGGGCGGGGCTGGTGGACAGTGGTTCCCGGCTGCCGGCTTCCGCATAGTAGATGAACAGGGCGGAGAACCAGGTGTCCAGATCCGCGTCAGCGGCCCCGGCCGTCAATTCCCAGGAGGAGACCTCCTCGAGGGAGAGGCCGCCGTCGAGCAGGGAAGGCCAGAGCACCGCCCAATCGGCCCAGCCGGGACCGGTGGCCAGGTAGTTCCAATCGCAGATCCAGGCGGTACCGGCCGGGAATCCACCGGACGCGGCCCGGGAGATGACCACGTTGTCGGCCCGCAAGTCGTTGTTCAGCGGCACGGGCCCGGACAGGGCGGTGTCGATGCGGGAGGCCGCCCGCAGGATGTCCCCGGCCAATTCGTCCCCCGCCGAACCGATGAACCACGGGGGCAGATGGTCGGGGCGCCGGCCGGACTCCAGGACCATCCGTCCGCCGTCGGGGTCCGCGAGGTGGGTGTCCCATTGGAGTTCGAGGCGTCCGGTAGCGGGCAGGCTTGCGGAGGCGTCGCCCAGGACCTGGTTGGTGAGCAGGCAACTGTCGTGGATGGCCCGGGCATCGGCCAGGGTCCATGGGGTGCCGGGCATCCACCCGTCCAGTGCCGTGGTGGCGAAGACCAGCCACCCGGCGAGGATGTCGTGCTCCAGCAGTGACGGGACCGGGGCGCCGGAGGGCAGGACCCCCAGCACTTCGACCTCCCGGGCATACGCGGGGGCGATCCATGGATCATCCGCCGGGATGGCCTTGACGAAGAGCGGACGGGGCCCGCGAAGGACAGCGGCGAACCCGTGGGTGAAGCCACCCCCGGCGGGGTCCACGGCGTCGAGGCGTCCGCCGACCCAACGCGCCAACAGCTCCCTGACCTCCTCGGGGAGGTCCTGCCACCGGGGGCGCCGGGCCGTGGAAGTGTAGTCAAGGTCCGGGCGCCGGTCCGCCAGGGGGCCGGAGGCCTTGTCATTGGTCATCCAGTCCACCATTCTGGGATCGGGTCCACGGGCCCGCCGACAGAGCACGCACCACTGGAGAGGCACCACCATGGCCGACGTCGTCCTATTCCACCACGCACTGGGCCTGACCCCCGGGATCGAGGGGTTCGCCGAGCTCCTGAGGGCCGGAGGACATACGGTGCACACTCCCGACCTGTTCGATGCGCACTGCTTCGAGACCCTGGACGAGGGGGTGGCCCACGCCTCGAAGATCGGTTTCGGGGAGCTGGTGGGCCGCGGCACCCGGGCCGTGGAGGATCTGGGCCCGGAACTGGTCTACGCAGGATTCTCCCTGGGCGTGATGCCGGCCCAGAAGCTGGCGCAGACCCGTCCCGGGGCCGCCGGCGCCCTGTTCTTCTCCTCCTGCGTCCCGGTCACCGAATTCTCGCCCTCCTGGCCGGCCGGGGTCCCCGTGCAGATCCACGCCGCGGAAGAGGATCCCTATTTCATGGACGAAGGAGATGCCGACGCCGCCCGCGCCCTGGTCGCCGAGGCGCCGGCCGCCGAGTTGTTCCTCTACCCGGGGTCGGGCCACCTGTTCGCGGACTCCTCCACCGCCGAATACGACGCCGGGGCGACGGACACGATGCTGGCCAGGGTCCTGGCCTTCCTCGGCTCCCACTGACCCGGGGGACGGGGACGGGGACTCCAGGGTGTCCTAGAGCCGCCCGGTGGCCTTCAACCGGATGTAGGTGTCGGCCAGCAGCGGAGGCAGCTCCAACGGGGCGGCGTCGACGATCTCGGCGCCGACGGCCCGCAGTTGGGTCTTCAACGCCTCCCGCTGCTGCAACGTTCTGGCCGCGGCAGCCGCCCGGTACACGGCCGCGGCATCGGAGACATCGGCGGCCCGTTCGTCCAGCTCCGGGTCCCGCACCGCGGCGATGACCACCACATGCTGGGAGGTGAGCGCCGGCAGGATGGGCAGCAGCCCCTCTTCCACGGCGCCGGAGTCCAGGGCGGTGAGCAGCACCAGCAGGGAACGGTGCGTGGAGATGGCCCGCACCTGTGCCGGGAGGCCGGAGAAGTCCGCCTCGATGAGTTCGGGCTCCAACGGGGCCATCGCTTCGACCAGCTGGGTGAGCATGACGGCCTTGGACGCCGATTCGACCCGGGCCCGTGGCCTGCGGTCGTAGGCCAGGAAATCGACCCGGTCCCCGCCGCGTTCGGCCAGCACCGCCAACAGCAGGGAGGCTTCGATCCCGGTATCGAGCCGGGGTTCGTCGGCCACCCGGGCCGCCGAGGTGCGGGAGGTATCCAGGACGATGACCACCCGACGGTCGCGTTCGGGCCGCCAGGTCCGCACGACGACGTTCTGTCGGCGGGCGGTGGCCCGCCAGTCGATGGAGCGCACGTCGTCACCGCGGACGTAGTCTCGAAGTGAATCGAATTCGGTGCCCGCGCCCCTGACCTGGATCGCGGCCCGGCCGTCCAATTCGCGCAGACGCTGGAGTTTGGAGGGCAGATGGCGTTTGGCGTGGAAGGGGGGAAGCACCCGCAGGGTGCCTGCGCTGGCATGGGTGAGTTGACGGGCGGCCAGACCCATTGGACCCGAGGACCTCACGGTGGTGTGGTGCACCGATAGGTCCCCGCGCCGGACCGGTTGCAGGTTGATCGCGAAGACCCGGCGCTCGCCGGCGGGCAGGTCAATGGGAAAACGGGTGTTCCGGGCTCCCGTCGAGGGCTGCCAGCCGTCCCGGACGGAACCCCGCAACCTGCGGGTTCCTGGATTATGCAGATACAGCTGGGCCGTGGCCGGTTCCCCCAGGCGCACACTGCGCGGGATGGCCCGTTCGATGACCACCACCCGGGGGGAGGCGGCCAGGGCGACATCGAGTCCCGCCAGGGCGGACAGCACGCCCAGGGCGATGAGGATCGTGGGCACGCCGGGCCAGAGGACGACCGGCACGAGCCCGAGCAGGGCCAGCCAGACGAAACGGCGGTACAGGGCCATGCCGGGCCCTAGCGGGGGACCGGCACGGTGGCCAGGATGGACTGCAGGACGTCGTCGGCCCCGACCCCATCCATCTGTGCCTCGGGCCGCAGGGATACCCGGTGGCGCAGGCACGGCAGGGTGAGGACCTTGACGTCGTCGGGGGCCACGAAGTCGCGGCCGGAGAGCCACGCCCAGGCCCGGGAGGTGTTCAGCAAGGCGGTCGCCCCGCGGGGGGAGACGCCCAGCTGGAAGCTGGGGGCATTGCGGGTCGCCCGCGCGATGTCGACGATGTAGCCGATGACCTCCGGTGACACCGTCACCGCGGCCACCGCCCGGCGGGCTGCCGCCAGGTCATCGGCGCTGGCCACCGCCCGGACCCCCGCCGCTGCCAGGTCGCGGGGATCGAACCCTGCGCCGTGGCGGCGGATGATCTCGATCTCGTCCTCGCGTTCGGGAAGCTCCATGGTCAGTTTGAGCAGGAACCGGTCCAGCTGGGCTTCGGGCAGCGGGTAGGTGCCTTCGTATTCCACGGGGTTCTGCGTCGCGGCCACGATGAAGGGTTCGGGCAGCAGCCGGCTGATCCCGTCCACGCTGACCTGACGTTCCTCCATGGCCTCCAGGAGCGAGGCCTGCGTCTTGGGCGGGGTCCGGTTGATTTCGTCCGCCAGCATGATGTTGGTGAACACCGGGCCCTCACGGAAACTGAAATCGGCGGTGTTCGCGTCGTAGACCAACGAACCGGTCACGTCGCCGGGCATCAGGTCGGGGGTGAACTGGACCCGCTTGGTATCCAGGTCCAAAGCCGCCGACAGGGTGCGCACCATCAGCGTCTTCGCGACCCCGGGCACGCCCTCGAGCAGCACGTGTCCCTGGGCCAGCAGGGCGATGAGGAGCCCGGTGACCGTGGCATCCTGCCCGACGACGGCCTTGGACACCTCATGGCGCACGTCCAATAGCGCCTGGCGGACCGTATCGGCCTCTTTGACTTGTTCGCTCACGGGATCCCGATCTCCTTTTCGACGGTATGCAATTCCTGGGCCCATTCGACCAGTCCGGCCTCGCCGGTGATCTTTTCGGGGAAATAGAGGCGGCGCAGGCGGGAACCGGGCAGGCCCGACTCCTTGGCCGCAGTGGCTACGATGTCATCGGCCCGGCTGCCGTGCCCGAGCCGGAGGCGGACGGCGAGGCGGTCCAATGACGCCGACCGCAGGGCGGCGACGGCCGCGTCGATGGCCTGGGCGTCACGGTACAGGCGGGCCCGGCCCTCGGCGGTCTCCGAGGCGGGGACGACGACGGGAAGCGGTTCGCTCACCAACGGGCCGTCCCGGCGGGCCCGCCAGAGGATCGCGATGACCCCCAGGAGCAGCAGCCAGCCGGTGGCCGGGGAAACCCAATCCGGGAGCAGTTCGAAGGGGTTCGCCGCGGGGCCGGTGAACTCGTGGTCCGCCACGGTGGGCTGGTACCAGACGAGCGTTGGTTCGGCCCCCAGGGTGCGCAAGGCCAACGGGGCATGGTCGAAGTCTAGGACATGGCCGTTGTCGAGGTAGGCCGGGTTGCCCAGCACCGTCGTCGTCCCCTCCACGACGTAGCCGTAGGCCTCGTGGTCCCGGGCCCCGTAGTTGAAGCATCCCCTCGCGGCGCGGTACTTCTTCCCGCCGGCGGCGGCCTCACGCGTTTCGGCGACGGCGGGAACCGGGCAGTCGGCAGCCACCGGGGAGTCGGCCTCCTCGGGGACGACGCCGGCCGGGCGGGTGGAGGGGGCGAAGACCCGGAGCTCATCGAAGCCCGGCTCCACCAGTACGGTCCGGCCGGCGGCCTCGTCCAGTTCGGTGAGTTGGTCCTGGTTCAGGTAGCCGCCCTGGTCGTGGAGCAGCAGCGTGGTCCCGCCGTCGGCCCGCAGGGCAGCCAGGGCGGCGTCGAGTCCGTCGGGTTGTTCCACGGAGATGTCGTGGTCCGCCAGGACCCGTGCCACCGCCTTCCCACCCTCGGGGCCGGGGTTCTGCGGGCTCAGGACCCGGGTGTCGTGGGGGCCGTTGGCCAGGGCGTAGTAGACGGCGGCGAGCACGGCCACCACGGCGATGATGATCCACAACCGCCAGGCCCGCCAGCGGCCGGCCCAGACCGAACGGGCCGAGGCCGGACGCGGGGCCGCCAGCAGGCGATCGCCATCCTTGATCCGACTCATCTGGGCACCACCACTCCCGGGTCCGCCCGGGCGGCTGAGGGGGTGGCCGTGGAGAGGCGGTCCTCCAGCGTGGTCAGGTTGCGGGCGTCCTCGGCGCTGGGCTCGTGATGACCGTAATGCACCGCGTTGAAGAGCCTGGCCGCCTCCCGCAGTGCCGGGGATTCGCCGGCGAAGGCCTGCCCGAGCGCGGTGGAGACTTCGGTGGCGGTCCGTCCGGGCCGGGGCTCCAGCAGGGTGCGTTCCTCGGCCCGGGCCAGCAAGGCCCTGAACCGCTCCAGGACGGCGGTGGCATAGTCGGCCGCCAGGAAGGCGCGGTCGGCCCGTCGACGGTAGTCCTCGGCGCCGAGGGTGGCATCCAGGTCCACCTCGGCCCCGGCCTCCTGCGCCGTGCGGGCCCGGCGCTGCAACCGGGGGCGCGCGAAGAGGACGACCAGGGTGATGAGGATGGCCAGGGCCAGCAGGACCACGAGCCAGCCCAGGTTCGGGGCCAGCGCATTCAAGGAATCCACCCACTGGACGAAATCGGCCCAGACCTGTTTCAGGAAGACCACGATGGGGTTGGGCATCGCCTGGGCATACTCCTGCCGGGCCAGTTCCCGCGTCAGCTCACCGGTGGCTTCGTCCCGGTCGGGAAGATAGTGCGGGGACTGCAGGAGGAGGGGCAGCGCGGAGGGCATCGGGTCAGCGGCCCGCCGGGTAGCCGGGGGAGTTGCCCGCCGGGGGGACGGTCGGCAGGCCCGGGATCGGGGCATCGATGCCGCTGTCGAATTCACGCAGCAGGGTCATGTCGAAACCGTCGCGACGGAACCGCAGATCGGTGTAGAGCAGCGTGGTGACCGAGCATTCGTAGGCGAAGCCCAGTCCCGCGGCGATACCGCCGAGGATCGTGCTGACGAAGCCGATCTTGACCAGGAGGCCGGCCAGGGCCGCCGGATCCTCGGGGGCCAGCATCCCGCCCAGCAACCCGGAGATCATGCTCAGCGGGGAAGTGATCAGGCTGGTGATGATCGCGACGATGATGCCGGTCAGCAGCAGGATCCCGAAGCACCGCCACCAGGAGGACTTCACCAGGGCGAAGGATCGGGCCATGGCCGCCAGCGGTGGCAGGTTCTCCGCCACGACGGCGTGGACGGTGAACGTCAGTTTGATCGAGATCCAGAGCGTGGTGGGGATGGCCAGCACCACGACGATGGCCGCCGTGGTGAAGGTGGCGGCCGTATCGGCGTTGAAGGCCACGAGGGTCACGATGCCTGCGCAGATGGCCAGCGCCGCGATCCCGGCGATCAGGTACAGCAACGCGACCAGCAGGAGCCTGCCGATCGAGGGGCGCAGGATCCGCAGGGCCTGCCCGAAGCGGGTCTTGCGGTTCAGCGTCGCCCGCAGCACGGGGATGGTGATGGCCCCCTGGACGATGATCATCAGGAACACCGAGGCCAGCCCGGCCGCCAGGCTGCCCGCGACCATGGTGATCAAGGATCCGGCCAGGGCGCTGAAATCCGGTTCGGCACCGTCGGCGAAGCCGGGGTCGGCGATGACGGTGAGCAACGGGATGGCCAGCAGGGCGCTGATGGTTCCGATGAAGAGCTGGACGATCACCGACAGGCCCAGCGTGGAACCGGCATTGCGGCGGACCGCCTGGAAGGCGCCGTCGAGCATGTCCCCGAGACCGAGTGGACGCAACGGGACGACCCCGGGCTTCGGCGGCGGGGCATATCCGTAGGGGCCCGCCGGGGGGAAGCCCTGGCCGGGAGGCGGCATCCCTCCGCCGGGGCCCGGTGGTCCTCCCCAGGAGCCGGGGGCCGGGTGGCCCCAGCCCTGGCCCGGTGCGGCCCCCCACCCCTGCTGCGGTGGGTTCTGCCAGCCGGGCGCCGCCGGTGGTTCGAAGCCCCCGGGAGCCGGCGGGATTCCGGCGCCCTCCGGCACTCCGGCATCCTGACCGGGCTCGGAACCGGGCAGGTCGTCGGGGTTGGGTGGGTATTCAGTCATGCCGTTGGTGCCCCTCGCATCGCGTCAGTGTCCGAACCAGCCTAACGGGGCCCGGTGCGCCGCTGCAGGGGGCGCACCGCTGACCCCTATAGTGGAGGGCAGGTTCAAAGAGACACCAGTGAGACGTTCAGACGGAAGAGGGGTGCCATGAAGGCCCGAGTTTTGGTGGTCGACGATGACGAGGCGCTGGCCGAGATGATCGGCATCGTGCTGCGTAACGACGACTTCGACCCGGTCTTCTGCTACGACGGGGCCCAGGCCCTGGACACCTTCCGCGAGGTCAAACCGGATCTGGTCCTGCTGGATCTGATGCTGCCGGGCATGGACGGCATCGAGGTCTGCCGGCTGATCCGGGCCGAAGCGGATGTCCCGATCGTCATGCTCACGGCCAAATCCGATACCGCAGATGTGGTCCGTGGACTGGAGTCGGGGGCCGACGACTACGTCCCGAAGCCGTTCAAGCCGGCCGAACTCATCGCCCGGGTCAGGGCCCGGATGCGTCCGGGGGAGAAGCATGCCCCGGAGACGCTGAAGATCGCGGACCTGGTGATCGACGTGGCCGGGCACTCGGTGACCCGGGGTGGGGAACCGATCTCGTTGACCCCGCTGGAATTCGATCTGCTGGTGGCATTGGCCAGGAAACCGTGGCAGGTCTTCACCCGTGAACTGCTGCTCGAACAGGTTTGGGGCTACCGGCATGCCGCCGATACCCGGTTGGTGAACGTCCATGTGCAGCGGCTGCGGTCCAAGGTCGAAACCGACCCGGAGAACCCCGAAGTCGTCCTGACCGTGCGCGGAGTCGGATACAAGGCCGGACAGGGCTGAGCATGGAGACCTCCGCCGCGGACCACCCGGCGGCGGAACCCGACGACGGGGAGCCGCCGGTCTCCCGGGCCTTCCTGCTGCGCCCGCAGGCGGACCGGGAGGGCTCCCGGTGGAAACGCATGGTCACCGCGTGGCGGCGCTCGCTGCAATTGCGGGCCGTGGCCACCACCGTGCTGCTCTCCGCGTTGGCGATGCTCGGGGCCGGGATCTTCCTGTCGAACCAGATCGCCGACGGCCTGTTCCAGGAACGCTTCAACCAGGTCCAGGAGGAATCGGTCCGTGGCCTGAACCAGGTCAAATCCAACTTCGAGTCCGCGGCCACCACCGACCGCTCCAGCACCGTGGCCTTCGTCAATGACACGTTGAAGCTGGTCGAGGGTGATGGTGCCAGCGTCCAACGCGACTTCATCCTGACCCCGCTGCCCAGCTCCGAGAACATCTATGTCCCCAACACCGCCAGTGGCGGACTGACCAATGCCGTCATCCCCGACACCCTGTCCACCACCGTGAAGGACAGCCCCGGGGTCTATTGGGAATCGATCAGCTTCCCGCATGCCAGCTACGACACCCCTGGTCTGGCCTTCGGCACCACGGTCCAGTTGCCGCCCGGGCGCGACTATGCCCTGTATCTGGTCTACGACCTGGATTCGGTACAGCAGACCCTGGACTTCATCCACCGGGTGCTGGCCATCGGTGGGGTGCTGTTGCTCCTGGTCACCGGCGGCATCGCCTGGTACACCACGCGTCTGGTGGTCCGCCCGGTCTCCACCGCCGCCTCGGCCTCGGAGAAGTTGGCCGCCGGACAGTTGCAGGAACGCCTGGAGGTCCACGGCGAGGACGAGATCGCCCGGCTGGGGATCTCGTTCAACCGGATGGCCACCAACCTCCAGGACCAGATCACCCAGCTGGCCACCCTGTCGCAGATGCAGCAGCGCTTCGTCTCGGACGTCTCTCACGAACTGCGCACCCCGCTCACGACGGTCCGCATGGCCGCCGAGGTCCTCCACGACGCCCGCGAGGACTTCGACCCGATCAACCGGCGCTCCGCCGAACTGCTCTACAACCAGGTCGAACGCTTCCAGACCCTGCTCAACGACCTGTTGGAGATCTCCCGTTTCGACGCAGGGGCCGCGCTGCTGGATGCCGAGGTCCTCGATCTGGTTCCGGTGGTTCGGCGGGTCGTGGAGACCGCGAGCCTGCATGCGGAGAACCTCGGATCCGAATTGCGCGTCCACCTCCCCGAGGAGGGGTGCGCCGTGGAGATGGACCCGCGCCGCATCGAACGGATCATCCGCAACCTGGTGATGAACGCCGTCGAACACGGGGACGGGAATCCGATCGACATCACCGTCGGCCAGGATGAATACGCGGTCGCGGTCAGCGTGCGCGACCATGGGATCGGAATGGACCCCGAAGAGGCCTCGCGCGTCTTCGACAGGTTCTGGCGCGGGGATCCCGCCCGGGCCCGGACCACCGGAGGCAGTGGGTTGGGACTATCCATCGCCACCGAAGACACCCGCCTGCATGGTGGGTGGCTGCAGGCCTGGGGTGAGAAGGGCGAAGGAGCCTGCTTCCGGCTGACGTTGCCACGGCATCTGGGCGAATTGCTCGGTTCCTCGCCGTTGCCCCTGATGCCGCATACCCAGCTGGCGCTGGGCCAGTCGCTGGGCATGGGGGAGCCCGCCCCGTACACGGCCTCGCTGCCCACCCTGCCCACCCTGCCCACCGGGAACCTCGCCTTGCCCGGCTCGATCCTGCGGGCGGTTCCACCGGCCGAGCGGGCCACCGCGGTGTCCCCCTCCCCGGACCCCGACGACCAGCAGCCCGCCGCCCCGGACCGGATGGACCCCCACGGTGATGACCGGGCTGCCGCGGGAGGGCCGGAGGAACAGGACCCGGGAAGCATTGCCGACGACGAGCCCGGCACCGGGAAACAGGGAGGACAGGATGCTTAAGCACAGGGCATGGCACGGCGGCGGGGCCCGGGTCACCAGGGTACTCGGGGCCCTCGTCGCGGTCCTGTTGGCCATCACCGGTTGTGCCTCGATCCCGACGTCGGGGCCCGTGGGCACCAGTGCCCCCGAAGCCGCCGGCCAATCCGATTTCTCCTATGCCTTCGATCCTCCCGGGCCCACCAAGGATGCTTCCCCGCAGCAGATCATCGAGGGGTTCCTGCGCGCGGGCATCGACCCGCAGGACGATTACAGCGTGGCCCGCGAATACCTGGCCCGGGATGTCTCCCGGGAATGGCGGGCCGCGGACCGGACCACCGTCTATACCTCCGAACCCAACATCGTGGAGAATGTCGAAAAAGGCAGCTACACGGTGGAGGTCTCGGAGACCTCCAGCATCGACGAATACGGGCTCCTGACACGCAAGAAGGAACGGACCACGAAGTCGGTGGACTTCGAACTGGTCCAGGTCGACGGCCAATGGCGGCTCTCGAAGGTCCCGGATGGCACGATGATGGACGAGGGAAGCTTCGCGATCGTGTTCAAGTCCTACCCGTTGTACTTCTACGATTCCACCGACACCTACGCCGTGGCCGACTACCGGTGGTTCGCCACGCGGCAGGGCCTGTCCGCGACCGTCACGGCCGCACTGTTGGCCGGCCCCGCCCCTTATCTGCGCAATGCCGTCAGCAGTGCCTTCCCCGAAGGCAGCGAACTGGCGCGGGCCTCCGTGCCGGTGGAGTCCAAGCGGGCCACGGTGGACCTGAACGAGGCGACGTTCACCGATGCCAACGAGCTGCAACGACAACTGATGCAACAGCAGCTCGAATTGACGCTGAGCCAGATCCAGAACGTCAGCACGGTCACGATGACGGTCGCCCAACGGGCCGTGAGCCTGGGCAGCGTGGCCGAGGGGTTCACCGATGCCATCGTCGAGGCCTCGGTGCCGAACACCCAGATCGCGATCGCCAACAATTCCCTGGTGTTCTACCAGGGCAACGGCGTCGTCCCCGTGGGAGGGGTCCAGGACATCTCCTCGCATAAGCCCCGCGACCCGGCCATGTCTCCCGCGGACAATCGTTTTGCCTTCCTGAACGGCAAGCGCACCCAACTGTTCACCGTGGACGAATCCGGGGTGGTCCATGAGGCGACCACCGGGCAGAAGTTGTTGCGTCCGAGCATCGACGTCCACGGCTGGACGTGGACGGTCGGCAACGACGGACGCACCCGGGTCAGGGCGACCCCCTCGGACACGAAGAAGGACGGCCCCTCACGCCAGGTCAATGCCGGATGGATGTCCAAGGCGGATGTCACCTCCCTGCGGGTTTCCCCCGATGGGGCCCGGGCCCTGGTGATCGCCAAGGTCAAGGGCACGACCGGAGTCTACATCACCGGCATCATCCGTGACAGCGAAGGCGTCCCGCGCGGGTTCACCGATCCGTTGAAGCTGGACTCCTCGGTTCCGGTGGAGCGGGGGGTGTGGAACTCCTCGGATTCCGTGGTGGTGATGAAACCCAGCGACACCAAGGCCGTCCAGGCCGAAGAACTCTCCCTGGATGGAAGCACCAAGGAACTGGAACCGTTGTTGGGGATGACCAATATCTCCGCCGGCCCGGGAGACCAGCGTACGGTCTACGCCGAAACCCCCGACGGGGTCTACTCGCAGGTCTTCTCCACCTGGAAGAAGCGTGAGGGCAAGGCCACCCAGCTCGCCTACCCGGGGTAGCGGCCCGCTGTCCACAGCCGCTGGTCCGGACCTTCCAGACATGGCCCGCCCCGGGGACCATGAAGGCATGGAGTACCCGGCATTACCCGATCGGTGGGGTCGTCGCCTGGACTCGGTGGCCTTCTCCTCCTCGGTCCGGGGGCCGCTGTCGGCCCTGGCCGAACTCGGTTCGGTGGCGGCGCCCAGCGACTGTGTGTTCTGCCGCCGGCCCGATGTGGTGATGTGCCGGTCCTGCCGGGGCTCCTTCCGGGCCGCGACCGTCCGTCCCTTCCAGGCCCAGGACGGGGCCGAGTCCCTCCCGTTGGATCCGAAGGGGGAACCGTTGGCCGTGGTGGCCGGGGGAGTCTATGCCCGGGAGGTCTCGGCCGCCGTCCTGGCGTTCAAGAACCGCCAACGGGTCTCCTTGGCCGGGGTGTTGGGCCCGGCCCTGGCAGGGGCCCTGCGGGTCGCCGGGGAGGGCTTTGACGACGGGGTGGTGCTGGTGCCGATCCCCTCGACCCGCATCGCCCGGGCCCGCCGCGGCTATGCCCCGGTGGACGTGCTGTTGACCTGGATCCAGCGCCGGGCCCTGTTGCCGCCGTCGACCAGCCTCGCCCGCATGCTGCGGGTCCGCCCCGGACCGCCATGGGCGGGGGCCGCGCAGAAGACCAAGGGCCGGCGTGCCCGCTCGGGTAGTGCCGCACAACTGGTCCTGCGTCGCACGCGGGGGATCCCCGACCGTCCGGTGCTGCTGGTGGATGATGTGCTGACCACCGGGGCCACCCTGGCCCGGGCGCATCACCAACTCCAGGCCGCCGGGGTCCGGGTCGAGGGTGCCGTGGTGCTGGCCGCGACCGCTGCACCGCGGCACGGGGACGGGTCAGCGGTGGGCGCCCCGGATCCCGACGGGAGCGACACGCCCACCGGATCCCGGCCGGGACGCTGAGGAATTCGATGCCAGACCACATGTCGAGTGACGTGGATCACGAAATGAACGGTGGGAAGGCTTGATTAACCTGCGCGCTGGATTACGGTTGAGTATGGGCACCTCACCAAGAGGAGAAGAACCCATCTTCAGCGGTTGAAAGGAGAGACTTTCAGCCGCTGTCGTGTCACCCGAGGTCAGTAGGAGGACACCATGGAGATGCACATCACCGGGCGCAATGTGACGGTATCCGATCGATTCCGCGAATACGCGGATGAGAAGACGGGCAAGATCGAGCAGTTGGCCAGCAAGGTCCAGCGCCTCGACGTGAAGGTCACCAAGGAACCCAACGCCCGGCAGGCCGAAGCCCAGCTGACAGTGGAGATCAGCGTGGTGGGCAGCGGCCCGGCCATCCGTGCCGAGGCCAAGGCGGCCGATAAGTTCGCGGCCTTCGATACGGCCTTCGCCAAATTGCTCGAGCGGCTGCGGCGGGCCCGCGATCGGCGAAAGGTCCACCACGGCCGGCAGACACCCAAGGCGGTGTTCCAGGCGACGTCGACCCTAGAACCGGTCAGCAGTACCATGCCCCTGCATGAACAAACCCGTCAGGAACAGGACCAGGAACGCGAAGCAGCCGAAGCCGCCGAGGAAAGCCCGGTCGAGATCCGCCGTAAGGTCTTCCCCTCCGAGACCATGAGCGTGGACGATGCGGTGGACCGCATGGAACTGGTCGGGCACCCGTTCTACCTGTTCGTCGATGCCGACACCGGGGCCAGCTCGGTGGTGTACCGCCGGCGGCAATGGAACTACGGGGTGATCACCCTCGACGACAACCACTCCGACGAGGAGACGGTGGAGACCCGGAAGTACCGTGGCTCGCAGGGCGCCGCCGTGTGATGACGGCTCCGGGGCCCGAAAGGGCTCCATGACCCGATCGATGACCTTGGCCCAGGCCCGGCGCATTGCGCTGGCGGCCCAGGGACTTCATCAGGAACGGCCCACCCGCCGGGCGACCGCCCGGCAGGTGGGCCGGACCTTTGAGCGCCTGCAATTGTTGCAAATTGATTCGGTCAACGTCCTGACCCGGGCCCACTATCTGCCGCTCTTCGCCCGGTTGGGGCCCTACGATCGGGCGGCATTGGACCGGTTGTCCTCCCGGTCGCCACGGCGGATGGTGGAGTACTGGGCCCACGAAGCAAGCTTCATCCGGCCCGAACACCACGCCGACCTGTTGCTGTGGCAACGACGGACCTGGATGGGCAGCTTCACCCCCGATCGTCCCGAACTCGGTGAACTGGCCGACCGGATCCTTGACCTGCTGGGCTCCTCACGGCCGCTGACGGCCCGTGAGGTGGCGACTCGTTTGGGACACCATGAAGTGATCGACCGTTCCGGCTGGGGATGGAACCGCTCCTCGGTGAAGGAGGCGTTGGAAGCCATGTTCGCCCTCGGGCAGGTCGGCTCCGTGAACCGCAGCACCCAGTTCGAACGGCGTTATGCCCCCATCTCCACGGTCCTTCCCCCACAGGCCCGCAGTGCGGGGCCGCCGCGGGCGATCGAGGGGGTCGGAGGTGGCATGGTCGTCGCGGCCACCGACGCCGAGCGCTCCACCTCCGCCCGCAGGCTGATCGAGGCCGCGGCCAGGGCTCACGGCATCGGCACCGTGCGTTGCCTGGCCGATTACTTCAGGCTCCCGGTCCGCGCCGCGGCCGAAGCCGTGGAACGACTCGTCGAGGACGGGGTGCTCGAACTGGTCGATGTCCAGGGGTGGCCCGGCCGCCAATACCTCCACCACCAGGCTCTCAAACCGCGCCGGGCACGGGCCCGGGCGCTGCTCAGCCCCTTTGACTCGCTGGTCTTCGAACGACGGCGCCTGGAGGAGCTCTTCGGTTTCCACTACCGGCTCGAGATCTACACCCCGGCCGCCCGACGACGCTACGGCTACTACGTCCTGCCCTTCCTGTTGGGCCAGGACCTCGTGGCCCGGGTGGATCTCAAGGCCGATCGGGCGCGGGGAGTGCTCCTGGTCAGATCCAGCCACGCCGAACCGGAGGCACCCGCTGAAACCGCCCGGGAACTGGCGTCCGAGCTTTCCCTGATGGCTGAATGGCTCGGTCTGGAATCGGTGCAGGTCGAACTGGAGGGTAACCTTTCCCTAGAACTGGCCAATACGGTGGGGACACGAAGCGCGGGAACCTGAAAGGGCCGCCGATCGTGTCTCCCGTAGACTGGTCAAGCCAGAATTCCTGTGCCTGAGATTTGGAGCTACCACGTGGCATCACTGCTAGAACGCGTCCTGCGGACCGGCGACAAGAAGACCCTGAAGCAACTGCGCGGATACGCGCAGGCCATCAACCTGCTTGAGGACGAATTCCGGGCCATGTCGGATGCGGATCTGCGGGCCGAAACCGAGGACTTCAAGAAGCGCTTCCAAGAGGGCGCTTCGCTGGACTCCTTGCTGCCCGAGGCCTTTGCCGCGGTCCGCGAGGCATCCGACCGCACGTTGGGCATGCGTCACTTCGACGTCCAGCTCATGGGCGGGGCGGCCCTGCATCTGGGTGACATCGCCGAAATGAAGACCGGTGAAGGCAAGACGCTGGTGGCGACCGGGCCTGCCTATCTCAACGCCATCTCCGGCAAGGGCGTGCACATCATCACGACCAACGACTACCTCGCCGAGTACCAGTCGGACCTGATGGGGCGCGTCTTCCGCTTCCTGGGCCTGACCACCGGCTGCATCCTGGCCAACCAGGATCCTTCGGTGCGCCGTCAGCAGTATGAAGCGGACGTCACCTACGGGACGAACAACGAATTCGGCTTCGACTACCTGCGCGACAACATGGCTTGGAGCAAGGATGAACTCGTCCAGCGCGGCCACAACTTCGCCATCGTTGACGAGGTCGACTCCATCCTCATCGACGAGGCCAGGACCCCGTTGATCATCTCGGGCCAGGCCCAGGGGGATGTGAACCGCTGGTTCAGCGAGTTCGCCCGGCTGGTGACCCGCCTGGACGTCGACACCGACTACGAGGTCGACGAGAAGAAGCGCACCGTGGGCGTGCTGGAGGCGGGGATCGAAAAGGTAGAGGACCACCTGGGCATCCACAACCTCTACGAAGAGGCCAACACCCCGCTGATCGGCTTCCTGAACAACGCCATCAAGGCCAAGGAATTGTTCAAGAAGGACAAGGACTACGTCGTGATCAAGGGCGAAGTCATGATCGTCGACGAACATACCGGCCGTACGCTGGCGGGACGCCGCTACAACGAAGGCATGCACCAGGCGATCGAGGCGAAGGAAAACGTCGAGATCAAGGCGGAGAACCAGACGATGGCCACGGTCACATTGCAGAACTACTTCCGTCTGTACGCCAAGCTTTCCGGCATGACCGGTACCGCACAGACCGAGGCGGCCGAGTTCATGGGGACCTACAGCATCGGTGTCGTGGAGATCCCCACGAATAAACCGATGGTGCGCAAGGACCAGTCGGATCTGATCTACAAGAACGAAATCGCCAAATTCGATGCCGTCGCCCAGGACATCGTGGAACGCCACGCCGCCGGACAGCCGGTGCTGATCGGTACCACCAGCGTCGAAAAGAGCGAATACCTCTCCCGCAAACTCGCCCAGGAGGGCGTGCGCCATGAGGTGCTCAATGCCAAGCAACACGCCCGTGAGGCCGCCGTCATCGCCCAGGCCGGCAAGAAGGGTGCGGTCACCGTGGCCACCAACATGGCCGGCCGCGGTACCGACATCATGCTCGGCGGCAACGCCGAGTTCCTCGCCGTCGCCGACATGGAGCGCCGTGGCCTCGACCCCGAGCGCGACTCGGAGGAATACGAGCGGATCTGGGACGACGTGTTCGCCGCCGCCCGCGAAAGCGTGAAGGCCGAGGCCGAGGAGGTCCGCGGGTTGGGCGGTCTCTACGTCCTGGGCACCGAACGCCACGAATCCCGCCGTATCGACAACCAGTTGCGCGGCCGTTCCGGACGTCAGGGCGATCCGGGGGAGTCCCGTTTCTACCTGTCCATGACCGACGAACTGATGCGGCGCTTCAACGCCAACGCTGCCCAGCGGATCATGAACAACCCCTCGATGCCCGAGGACATGGCCCTGGAGTCCAAGATCGTGTCGCGGGCCATCGAAACCGCCCAGGGCCAGGTCGAGTCGACCAACGCCGAACAGCGCAAGAACGTCCTGAAGTACGACGACGTCATGAACCGCCAACGCGAAGCCATCTACGGCGACCGCCGGCGCATCCTTGAAGGTGGCGACCTGCAGGAGCAGGTCCAGCACTTCCTGGAGGACGCCATCAAGGCCATGGTGTCCGAGGCGACGAGCTCGGGGCACGGCGACGACTGGGACTTCAAGCAGTTGTGGACGAACCTGGGGCAGTTGTACCCGATCGCCTTGACCATCGAGGAGGTCCTGGAAGAAGGTGGCGGCCCCGGCCGCATCACCCCGGAGTTCCTGTACGAGGAAATCCTTTCCGACGCCCGCGTCCAGTACGAGGAACGCGAACGGGCCATCGGTGCCGAGAACCTGCGTGAACTCGAACGCCGGGTGGTCCTGAGCGTGATCGGACGCAAATGGCAGGAACATCTCTACGAGATGGACTACCTCAAGGAGGGCATCGGCTTGCGGGCCATGGCCCAGCGCGACCCGCTGGTCGAATACCAGCGCGAGGGCTACGTGATGTTCCAGACCATGATGGAGGCCATCCGCGAGGAAAGCGTCGGCTTCTTGTTCAACCTCGAGGTCGAGGTCGCCGCACCGACCCCGGTGTCCTTGCCCGGGGTCACCGACGGACGCTCCAACACCACGACGCCGGTGCTCAACACCCCCGGCCTGGATGCGCCGGCCCCTCCCTCGACCTTGCAGTACACCTCACCCAGTGAGGACGGGGAAGCGGAATCCCGGGTCGAGCGGTCGGCCTCGGCGGCGGCCAAGACCAAGGGCAAGGCCAACCGGGCCGAGCGGCGCTCGAAGAAGGCCAAGCGCAGCTAACCCAACTGCAGATCGACTACGGTCCAGTGTCCGTGTCGCCGCTCCACCCGGAGAGCGGCGGCACGGACACGGTCGTTTTCGGCCACCACCAGACTCGCCTCGTAGGCGCCGGTGGCCACCGGGCAGAGCCGGGTCCGTCTGATCGAGGTGTTGCGCCGGGAGCGGGTTCCGTCATCGGGTCGGGTCGCGTTGATCAGGGCGACCCGGCAACGGAGCTTCTCGTACTGGCCGGCCTCGAGCCAGCGGGCCAGCTGGTGGACCGGTCTGACCCCCGTCATCGATTCGAAGGCCGCCAGGGCAACCATGCGCACGATCGTCTGCACATGGGCGACTTCCTCCCGCCGGGACGCCTCCGCGGCGTCGTGCCGTGCCGGTGGAACCCTGGGGTCCGCAGCGGACCCGTTCGAAGTGCTGGCGGGGTAGCGGGGTGTGGTTGCCGGGAGCAGATCGGCGAATTTGCGCACCGGCAGGGGGCGGATCATTGCCTCCGGTGTTCCGGCGGAAAACCCCGGTCCGATCCCGGGGCCGTTCACGGGGCCCGGCGGCGGGGGTTCCGGTTGTGCTGACTGGCTCATGGCTCCTACTTTCCGTTGTGGTCCAACTCGGCCGGAGGCCGGGTCAAGACGGTTCCGATGGACAACAGGTTGGGGTCCGGGCCGATGGCATCCCGGTTGGCGTGGTACCAGCGGGGCCAGGCATGGGCGATTTGTGCGTCACTGGCTCCGGGCCCGGCCATCCGTGCGGCGATCCGCCAGAGGGAATCCCCGGCGCCGACCACCACGGTCCTTCCCGGTGCGGGGGCATCGGCCGGACTGCCCATCAGCCGCTCCATCGGTGCTGCCGGCCGTTCGGCATTCCACCGGGGGGTGGGTAGCTGCCGTTCGGTCCAGGACGCCGTGGGCACCGTGGACCGTGGGTCCTGGAGTGCCAGCTCCGGTACCGCGATGCGGAAGGTGGCAGACGAGGCAGCGACGGGGGGAACCGGTGCGAGGGCGTGGGCGGCCGGGGCGATCAGGAGTTGGGTGCCGAGCAGGGCTGCCGCCGCCCGGCGCATGAAGACCGGCGAAAGCCGTGCGGTGCGATCGGCGCCCGCCGTCCGTCCTCTCCGGCGTAGGAATTCACTGAGGCAGGCGGCAAGGAAGCTGAAAATCCACCACCCGATGACCGCCAGCCCCAGCACGACGCAGCAGAGGGCGGCGCTGCGGTCCCAGCTGGCGGGGGAGCGCGTCGCCGCATCGCCCCACTCGGGTCCGCCGGACAGTCGGATCACCGCACAGAGCGACAGCAGGATCGTGCAGAGTCCGATCAGGACCCCGCTCACCCCCGAGGCTGTCTGCCGGGGGTCACCGGTCGGTCCTGGAACCATTTCCATCACTCTTTTCATTTGATGCAGTTTGATGTTATTTGGTGTTGATTGAGATCGAGCATGGCACTCGGGATCCCCGCTGTCCAGAGCCGAATGGAAATCGGTGGGAATAGGGTGGGCCCATGCGCTGGGAATCACTATTCGCCGATCTGGAGTCCCAGCTCAATGCCGTCCGGGCGCGGGAGCGCACCGTGGAGATCCAGGAGATGGTCCGGATCGAGCGGTCCCAGCTGCGCCTCTGGGACTATCTCGCCGGCCAGACGGGCGCGGAGATCACGCTGGACCTGCTCTCCGGTCAGCGGCTGCGCGGGGTGCTGGTGCATGTGGGGGCGAATTGGTTGTCGCTGCTCGAGGGCCATGCCGAATACCTGGTGTTGGCTCCCGGCATCAGGTCGATCGAAGTGGCCGGAGAGCGTGCCGCGGTCGTGGACCAGACCGCGGTACGACGCCGGCTCAGCCAGGGTGCTGCCCTGCGTTCACTGGTGCGCAACCGGGCGCGGGTCACGGTGTGGGCCGTGGACGGGGCCGCCTTGGGGACCGGGACCCTGGATCATGCCGGTGCCGACCATTTGCGCCTGGCCCGGCATCCGGCCGACGGGTACCGTCGCAGCGCCGAGGTCAGATCGGTTGCCCTGCTGCCATTCGCCTCGATCTCCGTCCTGCGTCATGAGGGCTGATGGCCGCCGACGATCCACAGATCGGGCCCACCCCTTGGGTAGTGGGGGTTTAGTCATTAGTGTTGACGCGTAGGGAGGAATCATTCACCGTAACTTCTCCCACCAACGCGGTCTGTGTCATCACAGTCGGCGGGAAGCAGAGGCAGCGTGGCAACCGATGTACAGCACAGCCAACCGGCGCGCAGACTGCGCAAACCCGGGTGGAGGGATCCCCGGCTGATCGTTGGCATCCTGTTGGTTATCGGCGCCGTGGCCGGAGTCCTCACCCTGCTGTCCTGGCAGAACAAGACGGTGCCGGTATACGTGGCCAGCCAGGACATCAGCATGGGGGAGAAGATCGAAGCCTCCGGATTGGACGTTGTCGATGTGCGGCTGGATTCCGTCCAGGACCAATACCTCACCGCCCGGCAGGCCCCGTCCGAGGATCTTCGGGCCAATACGCTGATCCGCAGCGGTGAACTGGTCCCCCTTGCCTCGCTGGGCGGCCGCGACCCGCAGAACCGCAAACCCCTCTCCGTCGAGTTGTCCCGGGACCTGCCGGTGGCGGTGGCGGTGGGCACCCGTGTTGATGTGTGGGCCGCCGAACGGGCCAAGGACTCCACGACCTATCAGGAACCGAAGAAACTGTTGGAAACCGTGGAGGTCAGTGCCATCCGCGAACTCGATTCCGGTTTCGGCGGGGTCTCGGGGCAGGTGGTTGAGCTCCTCGTGACCGATGAGGACCTGCCCGGGATGATTTCCGCCTTGGCCAATGAAGCGCAACTGACCGTGGTGTTCGCCGGCGGAGGGTCTGCCGGATGAGTATCGCCGTCGTGGTCTGGGGCCGGGCCGGGGACCTGGCGGACCGTCTTGAACGATTGCGCGGCATGGTCACCATCGTGAGGCACTGCGAGGAACTGGGCGAGGTCGTGGCCTTGGCCGAATCCGGCTTGGCCGATGCCGCGTTGTTGCTGGGACCGCCCATGGACATCGATGCGGAATTCGCCGACGAGCTGTCCTTCCACGGCGTCCCGGCGGTGGCCATCACGGATGAACCCTCCCAGGCCGGGCGGCTCGCCGGGCTCGGTCTGGGCGTGGAACCGGAAACCGCGCAGGAGCAGTCGGTCTCGGATCTGCTCGAACTCCTGGTTTCCGGCGCCCACCGTCCAGCGCCACGCGGTGCACGCCGGGCGCAGTCCCCCGCAAGGACGGAGCACATCCCGGAGCCGGCCCCGGGACGGATCCTGGCGGTCTGGGGCCCGGCGGGATCGACTGGGAAGACCCTGGTTGCGGTGAACCTGGCTGCCGAAGCGGCCATGGACGGCCAACGGGTCGTGCTGCTCGACGCCGATACCTACGGCGCCAGCGTCGCCGTCCATCTGGGGCTGCTCGACGAGGCTGCGGGGCTGGCACAACTATGCCGGCTCTCGGACCAGGGCATGCTCGACGAGGCGGGGTTCGAACGCTCCTGTGCCGTGGTCGCGGTCGGAGGGACAACGCTCCGGGTGGCCACGGGCTTGTCCCGGCCCCAACGATGGCCCGAACTGCGGGCCGGGGCCTTGGCCCGGGTGCTGGACTTCGTGCGTCGTCGGGCCGACCTGGTGGTCGTCGATGTCGCCTCCTTCCTCGAACGCGACGAGGACCTGACGTATGACACGTCCGCCCCGCAACGCAATGGTGCGGCCCTGGCCGTGTTGGAGTCGGCGGCCGAGGTCATCGCCGTCGGCTCGGCCGACAGCGTCGGGGTTCCCCGGATGATCAAGGGCCTCGAGGATCTGCGCGAGATCCTGCCCGGAACGACTCCCCGGGTGGTCTTCAACCGGGTGCGTCGTTCGGCGGTCGGACCCGCCCCGGAACGGGCCCTGGTGGAAAGCTGGGAGCGCTTTGGTCCCGGTGGCGGGATCGACGGGCTGCTGCCCTGGGAACCGGACACCGCGGACCGGGCCTTGCTGCAGGGCAGCGTGCTGGCAGAGCTGGCTCCCGAGAGTGTTCTGCGGGCCGGGATCGCGGCCCTGGTTTCGGTGGAAGTCAGGCGTCGTGCAGGGTTCTTCAATCGCTGATACAGCCCATTGGGAGCTAACCGGTCCGCGGGTTAGTCTTGAGGTGTTCGAGACCGCAAAGGCGCGGTCCTCATCCTTTTACGGAGGCGTTAATTGATGTCGTCGGAGTCGGGCAGTCCTACAGGATTCATTGCCGAGACCAACACCCCCCAGTTCGCCGAGGCCTATTACGGGCACCTTTCACCGGAGGATGCGGCAACGTATCCACCGGAGGAGCTGCGGAACCGCGTCGGGGTGCATCTGGGCCTCGGGCACCAGCGGGACCGGGGACGGGCGAAGGTCGCGGTGGATCTGGAGGAGGACCGTGCGGTCGTCTATGCGGTCACCGACGACATGCCCTTCCTGGTCGACTCTGTCACCGCGGAGATCGTCCAGCAGGAACAAGGCATCACCTTGGTCGTCCACCCGACGTTCCTGGTCCATCGGGACGAGGAGGGAATTGCGACCACGATCGAACCGGTCAACACCGCCGAGGCCACATCATCGGGCGATACTGCTGCCTTGCCGGACCTTTCCGCCTTCATGGACCAGACCGGTAAATCGACCGTCGAATCATGGATCGCCATCGAAATCGCCGGGACGCCGGAACCGGAGCGGGTCACCGCATTGGTCGAGGGCCTGGAACAAGTCCTGTCCGATGTCCGCGACGCCGTGGAGGACTGGGCGCCGATGCGTGCCAAGGCCCACGAAATCGCTGATTCGCTGGCAGATGTCAACGACGAGATCCCCGATCTGGATAGCGCTGCCGAGCTGTTGCGTTGGTTGGACGAAGGCAACTTCACCTTCCTGGGATACCGCGAATACGATCTGGCCGTGGAGGACGGAAAGGATGTCCTGCACGTGCGTTCCGAGAGCGGATTGGGCCTGATGCGCCGGTCGGGCACCACCATGCTCCGTCAGGAACTGACGAAACTGGGGAGGGACAAGGCCCGGGAAAAGCGTCCACTGGTCATCACCAAGGCCAATTCACGCTCCACGGTCCACCGCGCGGTCTACCTGGACTACATCGGGGTCAAGAGCTTCGACGCCCAGGGCAACGTCACCGGCGAACGACGCTTCATCGGCCTCTTTGCCACCAGTGCCTATACCCGCCCGGTCCGGACCGTCCCGGTGGCCCGCGATAACGTCGAGCGCGTGCTCAAGGCCTCGGGATTCGCCCCTGATTCCCATTCGGGCAAGGACTTGTTGACGATCCTGGAGAGCTACCCCCGGGACGAACTCTTCCAGATCCAAACGGAGGACCTGCTGCGTATCGTCACCGGGATCCTCAGGCTGCAGGAACGTCGTCGCACCAGTTTGTTCCTCAGGCCCGACATCTACGGACGGTTCATGTCCGCCTTGGTCTTCCTGCCCCGCGATCGGTACACCACGGCGGTCCGGTTGCGCATCGAGGAGGAACTGAAGAAGGCCTACGCCTCGGATTCCACCGAGTACGAAGTACAGATGAACGAATCCGCCCTGGTGCGGCTGTTCTATCGGGTCCGACTGCCCCTGGGTGAGCAGACGCCTGAGGTTTCCCGCGAGGAGCTGGAACAGCGGCTCGTCCGGGCCGTCAGGTCCTGGGGCGAGGGAGTGGACGAGGAGGTGCGCAGTCGCTTCGAGCGAGGCGAAGCCGCCGAGATGTCCCGGCTTTGGGCCGATGCCTTCCCGCAGGCCTACCGCGTGGACTTCGAAGTGGAGGACGCACTCGATGACATCGAACGCTTCTCCACCTATGACGAGCCCGGGCACGAAGGCCCCGTGCTCCACGTCTACGTCCCCTCCAACGTGGCCGACCAGCATGGCGTGGATGCCCGGTTGAACCTGTACCTGACCGAACCGCTGTCCTTGAGCCGGATCCTTCCGGTGCTGTCCCACCAGGGATTGGAAGTCGTCGACGAGAAGCCGTTCGCCATCGAACGACGCGACGGCAAGAAGTTCTACCTCTACGACCTGGGACTGAAGTATCCGGAGGGCATCGACCCGCTCGAAACCAGTGACCTGCTCACCGAGGCCTACGGTGCGGTCTTCGTGGGACGGGCCGAATCCGACGCCTTCGACCGGCTCATCCTCGCTCAGGGCCTGTCTTGGCGGGAGACGGCGGTCCTGCGGGCGTACGCCAAGTACCTGGGCCAACTCGGTGCCTCGAACTCCTATGGGTTCATTGCCGATACCATGCTGGCCAACCCGGAGGTGACCGAGGCCCTCGTGGACCTGTTCGAGGGCACCTTCGACCCGGATCTCGATGACGCCGAACGCACGCGTCGCACCGCAGCGGCACGGGCCGCGCTGGAGACCGGGCTGGAACACGTGGCGACCCTTGACGCCGACAGGCTGCTGCGCCGCTTCGTCAACGTCATCGACGCCACCACGCGGACCAACTACTACCAGGACACCATCCACCTGTCCTTCAAGCTCGAACCAGGGCGGATCGACGGGGCCCCGTTCCCGCGGCCGCAATACGAAATCTGGGTCTATTCGCCCCGCGTCGAAGGCGTGCACCTGCGCTACGGCAAGGTTTCCCGCGGTGGCCTGCGCTGGTCGGATCGCCGGGAGGACTTCCGGACGGAGGTCCTGGGGCTGGTCAAGGCACAAATGGTCAAGAACGCCGTGATCGTCCCGACCGGCGCCAAGGGCGGTTTCTTCGCGAAGAACCTGCCTGACCCTTCGGTGGATCGCAATGCCTGGATCGAGGAAGGCAAGGCCGCCTATCGGATCTTCATCTCGGCCCTGCTCGATATCACCGACAACCTGGTCAGGGACGGTGACACCGAGAGGGTGGTCGTCCCGGACCGCGTGGTGCGCCTGGATGACGACGACACCTACCTGGTCGTCGCCGCCGACAAGGGCACGGCCAGCTTCTCCGATACCGCCAACGAGATCTCACTGGCCCGGGGCCACTGGCTCGGCGACGCCTTCGCCTCGGGCGGATCGGTGGGCTACGACCACAAGGCCATGGGCATCACGGCCCGTGGCGCCTGGGAGTCGGTCAAACGGCACTTCTTCGAACTGGGAATCGACACCCAGACGGAGGAATTCACCGTGGCCGGCATCGGCGACATGAGCGGGGACGTCTTCGGCAACGGGCTGCAGCGTTCCGAGCACGCCAAACTGGTTGCCGCCTTCGACCACCGGCACATCTTCCTGGATCCGAATCCGGATCCGAAGCCGTCCTTCGCCGAGCGCCAGCGGCTATACGAGCTACCGCGTTCGAGCTGGGGCGACTACGACACCTCGCTGATCAGCGAAGGCGGGGGTGTTTATCCACGCCAGTCCAAGTCCATCCCGATCTCCGACCAGGTCAGGGACGTGTTGGGGCTGCCGGAAGGGACGACGTCGATGTCGCCCCCGGACCTGCTGCGCGCCATCCTGTCGGCGCCAGTGGATCTGGTCTACAACGGTGGCATCGGCACGTATGTGAAGGCTTCCACGGAATCCCACACCGATGTCGGGGATCGTGCCAACGACGCGATCCGGGTCGACGGCAAGGATCTGCGGGCCCGGGTGGTCGGCGAAGGCGGAAACCTGGGCATGACCCAGCGCGGACGCATTGAAGCAGCGCTGAAGGGGGTCATCCTCAACACCGACGCGATCGACAACTCCGCCGGGGTGGACTGCTCCGACCACGAGGTCAACATCAAGATCCTGATCGATCGGATGGTCACTGCCGGAAAGCTGCCCGAGGACGAGCGGGCGGACTTCCTGCATTCGATGACCGACGAGGTCGCGCGGCTGGTGCTGCGGACCAACGTCGACCAGAACATCCTGCTGGTCAACGACAAGCAGCATCTCTCCGAATGGAGCCCGAGCTTCGAACGGCTCATGGACTGGTTGGAGGAGCATGCCGATCTGGACCGCGAGCTCGAGTTCCTGCCCAGTACGGAGGAACTGGAGGAACGCCTGGCCGGGGGCAAGTCACTGACCGCTCCCGAGCTGGCCGTGTTGGTGGCCTATTCGAAGATCCAGCTGGCCACGGCGTTGGCGCAGACCACGCTGGCGGATGATCCGTACTTCGACCGGACGATGCGCGAGTACTTCCCGGTGCAGCTTTCGGAGAAGTTTCCCGAGGATGTCCTGGCCCACCCGCTGCGCCGGGAGATCGTCAGCACCGTGGTGGCCAACGACATGGTCAACATGGGTGGCATCACCTATGCGTTCCGGGTGCTGGAGGAGACCAGCGCTTCCGAGGAAGCCGTGGCCCGTTCATTCGTGGCCCTGCGGGAGATCTACGCCCTGGATGACTTCGTGGACGCCGTGACCGGTTTGCCGGCCAGCGTCCCCGTCGAGCACTGGTGCCGCATCCAACTGGATATGCGCCGGCTGCTGGACCGGGCCACGCGTTGGTTCATCTCCCATGTCGGTTCCGGGACGAGCATCCAGCAGGACATCGAGGCCTTCGAGCCGACGGTCACCGCCCTGCAGGCCGAACTGGGGGACCTGCTGCGCGGCGTTGACGCCGAGCGGGTGGCCCGGTGGAAGGACAACGGGATCCAGTGGGGCCTGCCCGAGGATCTTGCCTCGCGCTGGGCCTTGCAGTTCGAGGGCTTTGCCTTGCTGGATATAGCCCAGGCCGCCCATGACCGGGGACTGCCGGCCCGCGAGGTCGCAGCCGTCTACTACGTGGTCTTCGCGCGTTTCGGCATCGACAATTTGCTCGAACGCATCACCCGGCTCCCGCGGGGGGACCGGTGGCAGGCGCTGGCCCGTGCCGCCCTGCGGGACGATCTGTATTCCACGGCGGTGGACATCACCGGAGCGGCGTTGCAGGCCGCACCGGAGGTGGTCGATCCCGAGGGACGGGTCGTGGAGTGGGAAGAGCAGAACGCCGACAACCTGGCCCGGGCGAAGAACATGTTCGATGAGGTCAACAGCCTCGAACGCGATGACATGGCTTCACTATCGGTGGCACTGCGCCTACTGCGTTCGATCGTGCGGCGGTAGCTCTTGGCGACCTTCACCGATCCGGTCCGGGACGACGCCGATTTCAGGCCCGGGGACGAGGAATGGCTCCACCTGCTGGTGGGGGATTGGCAGATGGTCGCGGACCTGGCGTTTGCCGATCTGGTCCTCTGGCATCCCTCGGCCGGAGGGACGTATGTGGCTCTGGCCCATGTACGTCCCTCCACCAGCCATACCGTCTTCCATAGCGACTTCGTGGGGGAGCGGATCCGCAAGGACCTGCGCCCCCTGGTCGAGCAGGCCTGGACCAGCGGGGAATCCCAACGCGCAGGGGAGGAGCATTGGACGCAGGAGTCGGCGATGCGCATCGAGGCGTTCCCGATGGTGCGCAACGGCAGGACGCTGGCGATCGTCACCAGCCACCAGGATCTGTCCAACTCCCGGGTGGCCTCGCGGCTGGAACAGACCTATAAGCAATGCGCCACCGATCTGCTACGCATGGGCATGCAGGGCCTGTGGCCGGACTTCGCGACACCCACCGGCTCCCGACGCGGGGCTCCCCGCGTCGGTGACGGGCTGATTCGGTTGGATGCCGAGGGAATCGTGCAATATGCCAGCCCCAACGGGGTCTCGGCCTATCGCCGTCTCGGGGGGGTCGACTCCCTGGAGAGCCGCTCACTGGCGGAGGTCACCACCGGTCTCCTGAGGGACCGCCGCCTCGTGGACGAGGCCCTCGCATTGGTCGTCACCGGCAAGATGCCCTGGCGCACCGAGGTCGAGTCCAACGGGGTCAGCTTGTCCCTGCGGGCCATCCCGCTACGTGATGGCAAGAAGCGATACGGGGCCCTGGTGCTCTGTCGCGATGTGACGGAGTTGCGCCGCCGCGAGATGGAGCTGGTCTCCAAGGATGCCACCATCCGGGAGATCCACCACCGGGTGAAGAACAACCTGCAGACCGTCGCCGCACTGTTGCGCATGCAGTCCCGCCGCATGGTCAGCGAAGACGGAAAGCAGGGTCTGGAGCAGGCTATGCGCCGGGTGGCCACGATTGCCCTGGTGCACGAGACGCTGTCCCAGGGCCTGAGCCAGAGTGTCGACTTCGATGAATTGATCGACCGCCAGTTCAGGTTGGCCGCCGAAGTGGCCTCACCCGGTCAAGTGGTCCACACCGAACGGTCGGGATCCTTCGGCGGGCTGCCCAGCGAACTGGCGACCCCGCTGTCGCTGGTCATCAACGAGTTGGTTTCCAACGCCGTCGAACACGGCCTGGGCGAGCAGGACGGAACGGTCAGCCTCCACGCGGTGCGACGCACCATCGCCGATGGCACCGAACGGCTGCGCGTGGTCGTCTCCGACGACGGTCGTGGTCTGGGCTCGGAGCCCCGCAAGGACGGACTCGGACTGCAGATCGTTCGCACCCTGGTGACCAGCGAACTGGCGGGGACCATCGAATGGGAGCCGGGAACCCATAGCGGCACGGATGTCATCCTGGACCTGCCGCTGCGCAGCTGAGGGGCGCACCCGTGAACAGGAAAAACGCCGGCCGGTCCCCGAAGGGACCGGCCGGCGTCATGGGGACCCGGGATTGATCAGTTGAACTTCTTCTGGTGGGCCTTGACCGACTTCACGTAGGTCTTGGTATCGCTGTACATGCCATTGCGCTTCACCGAGCCCTGCCCCTGGTAGTAGGAGGCGATGCCGTCTTCGACGTTGCTGCTGGTGCGCTGCAATGAACGGATGATGGCAACCCCCGCCGTGGCGTTGTCGTAGGGGTTCAGCAAGTCCAGCTTCCGGCCGACCAGCTGTGACGCCCAGTCACCCGAGGTCGGGATGACCTGCATGGCACCGATGGCGTTGGCGGGGGAGACCGCTGCCATGTTGAAGCCTGACTCCTGGTACGCGTGGGCCAGGGCCAGGGACGGGTCGACGCCCATCTTGCGTGCCGTGCTGCTGATGATCGACTGCATTTCCGACCGTGAGGGGAGGTTGCGCGAGAGCAGCGTGTACTTATTGTCGTTCGCGGACTTCACCGTGCCGGCCGGGTACTTATAGTGCAGGAAGGTATCCGGCACCAGCTGCTTACGGGTCGACGAGGTCGAGGAGGTCGAGGAGGCCGGGGACCCGCCGGAGAGCTTGAGCTTCTGTCCGGGGTAGATGACCGAGGAGTTGTTCAGGTTGTTGGCCGACAGGAGCTTGGACAAGCCCATCCCCGCCTGGCCGGCGATACCGGAAAGGGTGTCCCCGGACTTGACCGTGTAGGTGCTGCTGGTCTTCTTCTTCGTCGAGCTCGACGAGCTGGAGGAACCCGAGCTGGATTTCGAGGAGGAAGAGGCGGAGCCGGAGAGCTTGAGCTTCTTGCCCGGGTAGATGACCGTGGACATGCTCATGTTGTTGGCCGCCAACAGCTTGGACAGACCCATGCCCGCCTTCTCGGCGATCGCCGAGAGGGTGTCCCCGGATTTGACCGTGTAGGTCGACGCCGATCCGCTGGAGCTCTTCTTGGAGGAGCTCGAGCTGGACTTGGACGAGTTCGAGGAGCCCCCCGAGAGCTTGATCTTCTGGCCCGGGTAGATCATGGAGCTGGACTTCAGTCCGCTGGTCTTCAGCAGGGCCGAAAGGGAGAGGCCCTTGCTGTGGGCGATGCCCGAGAGGGTGTCTCCGGATTTGATCGTGTAGGTCGATGCCGATCCGCTGTAGCTCTTCTTGGAGGAGCTCGAGCTGGACTTGGAGGAGGACCCACCGGAGAGCTTGAGCTTCTTGCCCGGGTAGATGATCGTGGACATGCTCATGTTGTTGGCCGCCAACAGCTTGGACAGGCCCATGTCCGCCTTTTCGGCGATCGCCGAGAGGGTGTCCCCGGATTTGATCGTGTAGGTCGACGCCGATCCGCTGGAGCTCTTCTTGGAGGAGCTCGAGCTGGACTTGGAGGAGGACGATCCACCGGAGAGCTTGAGCTTCTGGCCGGGGAAGATCAGATCGCTGGCCTTGAGCTTATTGGCCTTGAGGAGTTTCGACAGCGGCATATCGTGTCGATGGGCGATGCCCGAGAGGGTATCGCCTGACTTGACGGTCACCTTCTTGGCGGGCGCTGCGGCCACGGTGAGGCGGGTCGGCAGCTGTGAAGCCACCAGATGGGCGGCGATGCGCTGCTGGGCGGCCGCGATGTTCGCGGGAGTCGCGGTCTTCGGGGTGAGAAGTGCTGTGGACGTGGGAGCCTCGACGGCGGCTGCGGGGGCGGCTGCTGCCACACCTGACAGGACGACGGCGGGAATCGTCGCGGCTGCGACGGCTCCGGAAATGGAACGGTTGCGGGCTCCCTGAACGAAGACGTTCGAGGAACGCGCGCCGCTGGTGCGGTGCTCGGGCATGTAGACATCCTCTGATCGCGACGGCCTTGGCCGAAGAGATCACCATCGAGTTGAAGCCAGGCAGGGCTTCGCGATACTCGTGTGACCTATGTTGCAACTGTGACTCATGTGAATTTACACCATGTGATGCGTTCCTAAAAGTCTTAAGTGGCTCGTCACCTGAGCATTGCGACGGGGAGAGCACGGATTGTGGCATTCTTGTGTGGTGAGTTCTCTTAATAATCTCGTGACCGAATGGTTGTCTTTGCCTGACCTAGCCGAGGCGTTGGACGTCTCGATCAAGGACGTGCACCGTCTGTTGGACGAACGCTCGATCGTTGAATTGCGGGTGGGCGCACGCAAGGTGCGCTCCGTTCCGGCGGAATTCGTTCTGGAGGGGCGGATCATCGATAGCCTCAAGGGCACCATCACGGTGCTGGGCGACGCCGGATTCACGGACGAGGAGCTGATCAGCTGGCTCTTCACCCCCGATGAATCGCTGCCCGGTACGCCGATCCAGGCCCTGCGTGAGGGGCGGAAGACGGAGATCAGGCGCCGGGCCCAGGCCCTCGGCTGGTAGCAGCGGCGCCCGGGCGGGCGGCGGTGGTGCTCAGGCCGTGCGCTCGGTGACGGCCTTTCCCAGCGCGCGCAACTGTTCGCGGATCTGATCGGTGACGGATAAGACGTCGAGCGCATCGAAGGCCTGCGCCGAGAGTGCGGCGATGCTCCCCTCGGTCGCTGCCAGCGCCCCGCAATCGGTGAGGACCGTCATCATGCGATTGATTTCCGCCGCTGTGAGGTCATCGGCCCCCAGACGGTTCTGGATGAAGTCGCGGTCTTCCTCAGAGGCCAGCAGCAGCCCGTGGGCGATCATTTCGGTGCGTTTGCCCTCGCGGAGATCATCGCCGGCAGGTTTCCCGGTGATCTCGGCGTTTCCGAACACGCCCAACACGTCGTCGCGGAGTTGGAAGGCCTCGCCGATCGGCAAGGCGAAGGCGGAGTAGCCGGCCAGCAGGTGGTCGTCGGCCCCGGCCAGGGCGCCCCCGAGGAGCAGGGGGTTCTCGGTGGAGTACTTGGCTGATTTATATCTCAGGATCGTCCGGGCCCGTTCAAGGACGTCGCTATCGGATGACGAAGGCCCCGCCGACTCCTCCAGGACGTCGAGATACTGCCCGGCCATGACCTGGGTGCGCATGCCGTCAAAAATCCTCCGCGCCGGCGAACCGGCGTCCGTGGCGGTCGCGAAGAGCTGTTCACTGAACGACAGGCAGAGATCGCCGGCCAGGAGGGCTGCTGCTTCCCCGAAACGTGCTCCGTCCCGGGCCCAGCCGAGCCGGGAATGGGTGGATTCAAAGGATTTGTGCACGCTGGGTCGGCCGCGTCGGGTCGCGGACCGGTCGATGACATCATCGTGGATCAAGGCCGCCGCCTGGAACAGTTCCAGGGCCGCGGCCGCCCTGATGATCGCCTCGTCGGCGGGATCCCCACCGGCCCCGGCATAACCCCACCAGGCGAATCGCGGCCGAAGCCTCTTGCCGCCCTGGATGAGGGTTTCGACCGAATCGACGAGATCGACGGCGGTGGGCGAGATTCCGGTCACGATATCCCGCTGTTCCGACAGGAACGTCGCCAGCATGGAGTCGAGGCGCTTGATGAATTCGGTGTCCTCGGCGCGGGGGGGCCGGGGGAAGGGCCCGGGGGCTTCAGTGGGATTCATGACGTCCGTTGTGTGGGGTGGGCTGGGAACGGTCCCATTCTATCTGTCGGAGCAGTTACGTAGAATTGGTGACATGGTCGAAGCCCCCACGCCGCGCACGGTCTTCCATGTGGACATGGATGCCTTCTATGTCTCCGTCGAGCTCCTGACGCGGCCGGAATTGAAGGGGCGCCAGGTCATCGTGGGAAACCCCGGGGGGCGTTCGGTGGTGCTTTCCGCATCCTATGAGTGCCGTCGCCTGGGCGTCCGGTCCGCGATGCCGATGGGCACGGCGATGCGGATGGCACCGAAGGCCACGGTCATCGAGCCGAACATGGCTTCCTATCGCCTCATTTCTGAACGCATCATGTCGGTCTTCGCCGAGATCACCCCCCTGGTGGAACAAGTGAGCGTGGACGAGGCCTTCCTCGACGTCACGGGCAGCTTGCGTCGACTGGGTGAACCACTGGAGATCGGGCGCATGATCCGGGCCAGGTTCCGCGCTGAACTGGGCCTTCCGGCCAGCGTGGGGATCGCCAGGAACAAATACGTGGCGAAGGTGGCCTCGACCCGTTCCAAGCCCGACGGATTGCTCCGCATCGCTCCCGAGGACACGGTCGCCTACCTGCACACCCTTCCCGTCGAAGCCCTGTGGGGCGTGGGGGCCAAGACAAAGGAGGTGTTGGCCCGGGCCGGGATCTCGATGGTGAGCGAACTGGCCCAGACCCCGCTGGCCACGCTGGAACGGCTGCTTGGTTCCAATGGCCTCCACCTCCATGCCCTCGCCTGGGGCAGGGACGACCGTGCGGTGGAACCGGTCAGGGTGGAGAAGAGCATCGGTGCCGAGGAAACCTTCGCCGTCGACGTCCATGAAGAGGCGCCGCTGAAGCGGGAACTGCTGCGCCTGGCGTACCGCGTGGCCCAAAGACTCCGCGAGGCGGAGCGCCAGGGCCAGACAGTGGCCCTGAAACTCAGGTACTCGGACTTCACCACCATGTCTCGGAGCCGTCGACTGGTGCAGCCCACGAATTCCGCGCAGGTACTGCTGGCGGCTGCGGAAGGACTGCTGGCCGGGATCGGAGAACGACCGCAAGGGGTTCGTCTCATCGGCATCCGGGTGGAACAACTTTCCGATGCCGACGGCGGCATCCAATTGAGCTTCGAACGGAGCGACGGAAACTGGCGTCAGGCCGAGGAAACCATGGATCGCATCCGGCAGAGGTTCCCCGCCGGATCGCTGCAGCCGGCGACCCTGATGCGCCCACCGGAGAACCCACCCGAGGAGGAAACATAACTCGACTTCCCGGTGGTGGAAATGCAGACTATCCTTGACGGACCACAGGTAGCGAAAAAGTAATTGGACGTACTTGCGGCAGCGGGAACAATGCAGTTGCGGGAACCGTTGACTTATATATAGGGGTTCTCCGGACGGAGACCGACGGACACGAGGGATTGGGGAAGGGATCATGCCACTTTCCGAACACGAGCAGCACTTGCTCGAGCAGCTGGAAAAGCAACTGCACGAGGATCACAAGTTTGCCTCCTCGATGAAGTCAAACGCCGCACCCGGCGGCTATTCCACGCGGAACATCGCCATCGGCGCCATCATCGGAGTCGTGGGCATCATCGCTCTGTTGCTGGGTGTCTCCAGCCAATGGATCCCGGTCGGTGTCCTGGGCTTCGCGCTGATGTGCATCGGGGTCTATGTCGCTTTTTCGAAGAATGCCTTCGGCAAGGTCGGCAAGGGCAGAACCAGGTCAGGACCGCAGAAGAGCTCATTCATGGCGGATCTTGAATCCAAATGGGAAGCCCGTCATCGGGACGAGCACTAACGATCACTAACTAGTCGTCGGGCCTGGCCACCAGGCCCGAAGAAGGACCCTAGCCACCGCAGGGCGCAGGCCATCACGGCCGGCGCTCTTTTTTTGTGCCCTCAGGGCGCCACGACCTCGTGGTGAACGCCACACCCCCGCGGGCCCATCCCCTCCGGTGGCCCTCCGCGCCGTCCTCCACTTCCCGCCACCGGGTTCCTCCACTTTGCCCCACCAGGATCCCGGCGAGGGCGCACAGCCCGTGATTGCGCATCTTTTCGGACTTTTTCCCGTCCGGCGCGCTCTTGTATACCAAATTCCCTCCACTCCTCACCACGGGCCTGCTTCCCTCTGATTGCAAGGAAAAGAATTTGCCCTATTGGTGGTAAAACTACCGTCTGTCGTTGACAGTGGGGCTTTGTGGAGTAAAGTGGGGGACTGTAGAGGTGATGGGGGATGACGGGGTGAACGTAGCTCCTTGATGACGGGAAGGCGGTGCGTATGTTCCTCGGGACGTACACGCCGCGTCTTGACGAAAAGGGGCGCATCATCCTTCCTGCCAAATACCGCGATGAACTGGCGAACGGGCTGGTTCTGACCCGGGGGCAGGAACGCTGCGTCTACGTCTTCAGCCAGCGGGAATTCGAGAACGTGCATGAGCAGATGCGTCAGGCACCGTTGTCCTCGCGGCAGGCGCGGGATTACATCCGCGTTTTCCTCTCCGGCGCCTCTGACGAGATGCCGGATAAGCAGGGCAGGGTCACCATCCCGGGGGCACTGCGCGCCTACGCCGGACTGGACCGTGAGGTCACCGTCATCGGTGCGGGGTCCCGGGCCGAGATCTGGGATACCCAGGCTTGGAACGAATACCTCGAAGAACAGGAGAGCACGTTCTCCGAGACAGATGAAGAAGTACTGCCGGGCATTTTCTAGCAACCGCTGGAAGCGCTCGGTGGGGTTGGACCAGATCTCCAGCCGCCCGTCAGCATCATCCTGGCTCCACTTCCCCGGAGCCAGGCCGATGAGGATCGGAGCGGAGGGGGATCTGGCCCAATCCCTACACCACGATTGCAAGCTGTGACACGCTGAAAGGGGACAGGGCATGACCGACGACATCACACCCCGTCCCACATCCGAGCGGCACGTACCGGTGCTGCTCGAACGTTGTGTAGGGCTGTTGGCGCCGTCGATCCAGGCAGGGATCGACCAGCGCGAACGGGCCGTCGTCGTTGATTGCACGCTCGGCATGGGCGGGCACTCCGAGGCGCTGTTGCGTCGTTTCGACCAGCTTCACCTGATCGGGCTGGATCGCGACGAGCAGGCACTGGCCTTGGCGGGGGAGCGGTTGGCGCCGTTCTCCCACCGGACCGATCTGGTCCACGCGGTCTACGACGAAATCGATGATGTGGTCGAGGACCTGGGCTTCGACGGCGTCGATGGCGTGTTGTTCGACCTGGGGGTTTCCTCGCTGCAGCTCGATGAGCGCGAACGCGGCTTCGCCTATTCCTTCGATGCCCCACTGGACATGCGCATGGACACCTCGACCGGACCGACGGCCGCCGATGTGGTCAACGACTATTCCGAATCGGATCTCGTCCGCCTGATCCGCACCTGGGGTGAGGAGAAGTTCGCCGGTCGGATCGCGTCGGCCATCGTCCGGGACCGGGGGATGCGCCCCTTCGAAACCACCGGCCAGTTGGTGGAGAGCATCCGCAGCGTCGTGCCGGCCGGGGCCGCCCGCACCGGGGGACACCCCGCCAAAAGGACCTTCCAGGCCCTGCGTATCGAGGTCAACGAAGAACTCGATGTGCTGGACCGGGCGCTACCGGCCTCGATGGACGTGCTGAACATCGGGGGCCGGGTGGTGGTGATGAGCTACCACTCGCTCGAGGACAAGCTGGCCAAGAAGCACTTCGCCGCGGCCTCCAAGTCCTCGGCCCCCCTCGGGTTCCCGGTCGAGCTGGAGGAGCACAAGGCCCGCTTCCGGAGTCTGACCAAGGGAACCGAGAAGCCGAATGACATCGAAATCGACGAAAACCCCCGCGCGGCATCAGCCAAGCTCCGCGCGGTGGAACGAATCCTGAAGAGGAGCTGAACATGAGCACCGCAACCCAGACGCGTGCAGTTCACGCACGGCAGAGCACCGCAGGCAGCACCGTCGGTGCCAACGCCCGCGCACTGGCTCCGACGCCCCTTCCTCGTTCCGAACCCAAGCCGCGCACACCGCTGTCCCTGGTCCCGGCCACGAAACGCAGCCGACGCGCCGGATTCGCCGTGTTCTGCTTCGCTTTGTTGCTGGCGGCGCTGGTCGGGGTCCTGGTCATCAACGTCAATGTGGCCAACTCCCAGTACGACATCGTGAGCCTCCGCGGCCAGGAACAGGCCCTCAGCCAGCAGAACGAAGCGCTGACACAGGAGCTCCAAAACCTTCAAGCTCCCCAGAATGTGGCAGTCAAGGCGGCAGAATTGGGTATGGTCACCCCGGGAACGGTGGCTTCGATCAATCTGGACACCCAGAAGATCGCCGGAAAGGCCACGGCCGCGGAAAAGGGAAAGCTTCCTTCCGCCCATGTACCGACACCGGCGGTCCCTGAAGACCAGGCCAAGAAACAGACGGTGGCGGACACGAAGTCCGAAGCCGCGGAGCAGCAAAGCAACATCGCCCCCGAGGGCAAGGCAGTCACCGACGGCGCCTCGGAGGCCGAGAGCAAGACACAAAAGAAGACCGACGAAGCTTCGAGCGAGGACCTGAACGGCGGAACCATCCCGGCTCCGGCGCAGCAGGGTTCCGGACAGTAGGGCAGCGAGTCCTGTTCGGTACGGACCTCGAGAAGAACCGATCAGCAACCCAAGGAATGAACTATGGCCAGGCCGCCCGCCAGGAAATCAAAGCACACCGAGCCGCGCCGTCTGCGGACGGGCCTGGCCCTTGCCATGGTCATGCTGGTCCTGCTCGGCGGACGGCTCTTCCTGGTGCAGGGGCTCGATCCGTCGGCTGCTGCGGAGGCGGCCACCGGCCAGCGGATCCGCGAAACGGACCAGCAGCCGGTGCGTGGCAAGATCCTGGACTCATCCGGGAAGATCCTGGCTGCCAGCTTTGAACGCTACGACCTGGTGGTCGACCAGCGCCAGGTTAAGGACTCGTTCAAGCGCAAGGACGGTGACGGCGGCCGGGACGTCGTGCAGACCGAAGACGCCGTCAAGGAACTCGCGGCCACCCTGGACATCGATCAGGACACGCTGAAGACCTCCATCATCGGCGATGAGGGGGCCAAGAAGAAGGGCTACTCCGTCGTGGCCAAAGGGGTGACCCCCGAAACCCGCAACAAGGTCCTGAAGATCGGGCTGCCATGGATCACCAGCCAGGAACGCTTCGAACGTGAATACCCCAACGGCACCGTCGCCGGCTCGGTATTGGGTTTTCTGCGGTCCAGCGAGGACGGGACCTCCCAGACCGGGGCCGAGGGCTTGGAATTGAGCCAGAACAAAGCATTGGCCGGTGAAGCGGGGACCAAGACCTTCGAGATCGCCGCCGATGGGGTCAGGATTCCGATGGCGACGCTCAAGGAAAAGCCGGCGGTCGATGGCCAGGACCTCAAACTCACGATCAACAGCGATATCCAGTGGGCCGCCCAGGAAGCGGTGATGGCCAAGCAGAAGCAGTTCAACGCCGAATGGGTCAACGCGGTGGTCGTCGAGGTGGACACCGGCAAGATCCGGGCCCTGGCGGATTCGACGACGGTGGATCCGGCGGACCCGGGAGCCACGGACGCCAAGTTCCGTCGTTCAACCACGGTGTCGCAGGCCTACGAACCCGGCTCGACCGGCAAGGCCGCCACTTTCGCGGCCGCCTTGGAGGAAGGCGTGGTGAAGCCCAAGGACCACTTCACCGTCCCGAACGAATACACCATCGGCAAGGAAACCATCCACGACTCGATGAAGCACGAGACCCTGGACATGACCACGGCGGGGATCTTCGCGCGCTCCTACAACACCGGCACCACGATGGTCGGCAGCAAGCTCAGCAACGAACAACGCTACGAATGGATGAAGAAGTTCGGCATCGGCCAGGGCTTCGACATCGGGGTTCCGGTCAACAAGGGCATCTTCGTTCCCCCGGAGCGCTGGGACCGCCGCCAGCAGTACACGACCATGTTCGGCCAGGGCTACAGCCTGACCTCCCTGCACACGGCCCGCATCTTCCAGGCGATCGCCAACCAGGGGGTCCAGATCGAGCCCTCGCTCATCGAGTCCTACACGGATCCGGACGGGACCGAACACGAGCGCAAGGAGGTCAAGAGCAAGCGGGTCATCTCCAAGAAGACCTCCAAGGAAATGCGGCGGATGATGGAGACCGTGGTGACCGACGGCACGGGGTATGACATGGACATCGATGGATACCGCGTCGGGGGCAAGACCGGAACCGGTCAGGCCGCCGGTCCGACGGGCAAACTCGACGGCTACACCAGCTCCTTCGCCGGGATGGCGCCGATCGACGACCCGAAGTACCTGGTCGTCGTGACGATGCAGCGGCCCAAGGGCAATTGGGAGAGCTTCAGTGTGGGCGACACGTTCACCTCGATCATGTCCCAGACCCTCAACAGCTACAACGTCCCACCCACCACCGATAAGCCCGATCCCTATAAGGTCTTCGTCGGAAAGAAGCAGAAATACGCATGGTGAACACAGTGCCCCCCACCCCCCAGGACGCCGAACGTGCGTTCCGTCCCGACCAGGCTCCTCGTCTGACCCTGAACGAGCTGGCCGGTCGCCTGGCCGAGCACGGCATCACGCCTCGGCTCCGGGGTGACGGCGGCACGGTGGTCCAGGGGGTATGCCTCGATTCACGAGCCGTGCTGGCCGGGGACCTCTACGCAGCGGTTCCCGGGGCACGAAGCCATGGTGCCGACTACTGCACCGCAGCCGCCAATTCCGGAGCCGGGGCGATCCTCGCCGACGAAAGCGGTGAAGAACGGGCGGCGGCCACCGGCCTACCGGTGCTGGTGGTGGACTCCGTGCGGGCCTCCGTGGGACCCGTGGCCGCCATCCTGTACGGATCGGTGGTGCCCGGGCTCGGCCTGATCGGTGTCACCGGAACCAACGGCAAGACCACGACGACGTACTTCATCACCTCGCTGTTGCGGGCGCTGGGCCAGCGGACCGGGCTGATCGGGACCATTGAGATCCTCGCCGACGGAACACGGATCCCCAGCGTGCTGACCACACCGGAAGCCCCGCAACTGCATGCGTTGTTGGCCCGGATGCGGGCGGCCGGGGTGGACACGGTCGCGATGGAGGTCTCCTCCCATTCCATCGACTATGAACGAGTCGGAGGCATGGCCTTCGGGGTCGCGGGCTTCACCAACCTCACCCAGGACCACCTGGACCTGCATGGCAGCATGGAGGCCTATTTCGAGGCCAAGTCCCGGCTCTTCGCCGCCGAGCGGAGTGCCCGTGCGGTCATCACGGTGGACGATGCCTGGGGTCGTCGCATGGCGCGCTCCAGCACCGCCGAGGTGTCCACCCTGCGGACCGTTCCCCGTGATGGGGCAGGAGCCGACGAGCAGCTGCCCGGTCGGGCGTGGAGCGTCCAGGGCATCGCCCAGCACGGTCTCGGTCATGAATTCGAAATTCACGGTCCCGACGGGGAACGGTTGCGCGCCCACACGGGCCTGCCCGGGCTCTTCAATGTCTCCAACGCCGCCCTGGCCCTGCTGATGGTCCATGTCGCAGGCATCGCCCTGGAAGACCTCCAACGGGTCCTGGACGCCTCCGACCCCCTGACCGTCGCGGTGCCGGGCCGGATGCAGGTCATCTGTGATTCCCCGGCAGCCGTCGTCGATTTCGCCCATAATTCAGACGCGCTCGAACGGGCCATCGAAGGCGTGCGGGGACAACATCCGGACTCACGGGTCATCGTCGTCTTCGGGGCCACGGGGGACCGGGACGCCACCAAACGCCCCACCATGGGGGCCGTCGCAGCCCGACACGCCGATGTCGTGATCATCACGGATGATGATCCCCACAACGAGGAAGCCGGAGGGATCCGCCGGGATGTCCTGACCGGGGCGTTGGAGGCCATCGAAGCCGAGGGACTGGGGAGCCAGGCCGCCGAGATCTTCCCGCGGGCGGACGCGATCGTGGCCGCAGTGGCGATGGCGCGGGCCGGGGACACCATCCTGGTGGCAGGGCGCGGGCATGAGGTCTGGCAGGAAGTCAACGGCGTGAACGTGGCCCTGGACGACCGGGTGGAACTGCGTCAGGCATTGCTCGCCGCAGGGCATAGCCCGCGCCCCGCCGAGGACGGTTCCACCGACTCGGCGGCCAACGGGTAAAGTCAAAGAGCCATGATTGAACTGAACACAGCCGACATTGCGTCCATTACCGGTGGGCGCATCACGGCCACCGCCGATCCCGGAACCACCGTCAGCGGTGTCGCCACCGACTCACGGGAGTGCGCCACCGGGACCCTTTTCGTCGCCAAACCCGGCGAGGTATCGGACGGCCACCACTTCATCGACCGGGCCTTCGCCGCAGGCGCCATCCTGGCCCTGGCCGAGCACGAGACACTGGATACGGCAGGGGCCGTGCACCCGGCGGTCATCGTCGACGATGCGGTCATCGCCATGGGCGCGCTGGCGGCCCATCTCGTGGAGCGGCTGCGGGCCGGCGGGACCCGGGTCATCGGCATCACCGGTTCCGCCGGGAAGACCACCACCAAGGACCTGCTCGCATCGATCCTGCAGACCTCGGGGCCCACGGTGGCTCCCATCGGTTCCTACAACGGCGAAGTCGGCGTCCCTCTGACCGTCTTCAATGCCACGGCCGAGACCCGGTACCTGGTCATCGAAATGGGTGCCACCGGCATCGGCCACATCACCTACCTGACCGACATGGTCCACCCGGACACCGGCGTCGTGCTGTGTGTGGGCACCGCCCACGCCGGCGAATTCGGCGGAGTGGAGAACATCGCCCGGGCCAAGGGCGAATTGGTCGAGGCACTGCCTGGCAACGGCACCGCCATCCTGAACCTCGACGACCCGCGGGTCGCCGCCATGGCGACACGCACCGACGCCGAGATCCTCGGATTCGCCATGGACGACGGCGGGAACCGGGCCCCGGTCATGGCCACCGACATCGTGGTCGCCGAGGGCGGCTACCCCGAATTCACGCTCGACCTGCCCGACGGTGGAAGCCACCGGATCCGTAGCGGACTCATCGGACGGCACCACGTCTCAAACCTGCTGGCCGCCGCGGCCGCCGCGTACAGCGTGGGCATCGACGGCTCCACGATCGCCGCGACCCTGCAGGACCGGGGGCCGGCGAGCCGGTGGCGCATGGAACGCACCGACCGTGCCGACGGCGTGAGCATCGTCAACGACGCCTACAACGCGAATCCCGAATCGATGCGTGCCGCACTGCGGACGCTGGCCGAACTCGGTCTGCCCTCGGAGGCGGGAGTCGCCCGCCGCACCTGGGCAGTCCTGGGCGAGATGCTCGAACTCGGCCCCGAATCAATCCACGAACACGACCTGGTCGGCCGCCTCGCGGTCCGGCTCAACATCAAGAAGCTGGTGGTGGTCGGCCAAGGAGCCAAGGCCGCCTTCAACTCGGCAGTGCTCGAAGGCAGTTGGGGAGACGAGGCGTACTACGTCGAGACCCCGGACGACGCCGAGGCATTGTTGGCTGACCAGCTGGAACCCGGAGACATCGTCTTGTTCAAGTCCTCCAACTCCGCAGGTCTACGCCACCTGGGCGACAGGGTGGCTTCCACTACCTGCTCGAACGGTGCCACCAGCGCGCTCGAAACGGAGGATCCCCGGTGATCTCCCTCATCATGGGCGCAGCCATCGCCCTGGTCCTGTCCTTTGCCGGAACCCCGGTCTTCATCAAGGTCCTGACCAAGCGCAGCTATGGCCAGTTCGTCCGGGACGACGGTCCGACCTCGCACCACACCAAGCGCGGGACGCCGACCATGGGCGGTGCCGTCATCGTCGCGGCCGTCTTCGTCGCCTATTTCGGTACGCACGGGATCCTGGGCCTGCTCGCCGACCATGCCCCCGGCCCCTCGGCCAGTGGGTTGGTGTTGCTGTTCCTGATGGCCGGCATGGGCTTCGTCGGGTTCCTCGACGACTACATCAAGATCTCCAAGCAGCGCAGCCTCGGGCTCCGGGCCTGGCAGAAACTGCTGTTGCAGGCGATCGTGGGGATCGCCTTCGCGATCCTCGCACTGAAGTTCCCCAACGGCAAGGGTCTGACCCCGGCCTCCACCCATTTGTCCTTCACGCGCGACACCGCCCTGGATCTGGCGTTCTTCGGCCCGCTGATCGGGGCCATCCTCTTCATCATCTGGGCGAATGTGATCGTCACCGCGGCCACCAACGGCGTGAACCTCACCGACGGCCTGGACGGGCTGGCGACCGGGGCGTCGATCATGGTCTTCAGTGCGTACACCCTGATGGGCATCTGGCAGTTCAACCAGGCCTGTGGATCCTCCCGCTCGATCGGGTCGGTGTGTTACGAAGTCCGCGACCCGATGGATCTGGCCCTGCTCGCGGCGATCCTCTCCGGGGCCCTGATCGGGTTCCTGTGGTGGAACACCTCCCCGGCACAGATCTTCATGGGGGACACCGGCTCACTGGCCATCGGTGGTGCCGTGGCGGCCTTCGCGCTGCTCTCACGCACCGAGGTCCTGCTGATCATCCTCGCCGGACTGTTCGTGATCATCTCCTTGTCGGTGATCATCCAGGTCGGCTTCTTCAAACTCTCCGGCGGCAGACGAATCTTCCTGATGGCTCCGCTGCAGCATCACTTCGAACTCAAGGGGTGGGCCGAAGTCACCGTCGTCGTGCGCTTCTGGATCATCTGCGGACTGTGCGTCGCCGTTGCCTTGGGTCTCTTCTACGGCGAATGGGTTTTGGGACTGTGAACGTGCGTTTGGACGATCTGACCAGCTGGGACGCCGACTGGAGCGGCCTGCGGGTCGTGGTGGCCGGGCTGGGCGTCACCGGCTTCTCCGCCGCCGATACCCTGATCGAGCTCGGGGCCGCCGTCGTCGTCGTCGATACCGGCGCCGGGGAGGAAAGCGCCCAGCGGGCCGACACCTTGAAGATCGTCGGTGCCCGGGACGTCCTGCTGGGCCCGGAACACACCCAGGGACTGCCCACCATCGACGGCCGGGTCGCCGATCTGGTCATCGCCTCACCGGGCTGGCCACCGCATCACCCGCTGCTGAGGGCTGCCGCCGAAGCCTCGGTGCCGATCTGGGGCGACGTCGAACTCGCCTGGCGGGTGAACCACCGTGAAGGGCGCAAGACCGCCGAATGGCTGGTCATCACCGGGACGAACGGGAAAACCACCACCGTGGGGATGACCGAGGCCATGCTGCGGGCGGGCGGGCTGCGGGCCGTCGCCGCCGGCAACGTCGGCACGCCCATCCTCGATGCGGTCCGCGACCCCGAGGGGTATGACGTGATCGCCGTCGAGCTCTCCAGTTTCCAACTGCACTACACCCACACCCTCTCGCCGCTGGCCTCGGTGGTGTTGAACATCGCCCAGGACCATGTGGACTGGCATGGCTCCTTCGAGCAGTACCAGGCGGATAAAGCCAGGATCTACGAACGCACCCGGGTGGCCGCGGTGTACAACGTGGAGGCACCGATCACCGAGAAAATGGTCGAAGACGCCGATGTCGTCGAGGGATGCCGGGCCATCGGCTTCACCACCTCGGTCCCCGCGCGCAGCATGCTGGGGGTCGTCGACGATCTGTTGGTGGACCGCGCCTACATCGCCGAGCGCGGTGATTCGGCCGCCGAACTGGCCTCGTTGGAGGACTTCGGGGGAGTGGCACCGCGGCATATGGTCGCCAATGCGCTGGCTGCCGCGGCGCTGGTCCGCGCCTACGGGGTCGAACCGGAAGCCGTCCGCCGGGGACTGCACGCCTATGAAGGCGGGGACCACCGCATCCAGGCCGTCGCCCGTCGGGACGACATCCTGTGGATCAACGATTCCAAGGCCACCAACCCGCATGCCGCCGCCGCATCGCTGGGCTCCTTCGGCTCGGTCGTCTGGATCGCCGGAGGGCTGTCCAAGGGAGTGGACTACTCCGAACTGGTGACGCGCTTCGCCGACAAACTCCGAGCCGTGGTGCTCATCGGAACCGACACCTCCGCGCTGCAGGAGGCATTGCGGCGACACGCGCCCACGGTGCAGGTGATCGAGGCGCCGGTAGGCGAAACTGGTACACAGACAGCAGATGGTTCGGATCGGCAGGAACGCGAAACGTCGGTCATGGAAGCGGCTGTTCAAGCCGCGGCGCGGATCGCCGAGGCCGGGGACACGGTGCTCATGGCGCCGGCGGCGGCATCCATGGACCAGTTCACGTCCTACGCCCACCGCGGCAACGCCTTCATCGAAGCGGTCGGCCGGCTCATGGAGGACGAAGAAAACTAAGGAGTATGCGTGGAACCCCCCACATCACGCCCCACCGGTGGATCGGGCCGCAAGCCCCGGATCCGCAGGACGGGCCTCCACGGGGGCAACGCAGGCTCAGCGGGACATCCGCCGGCGTCCGGTCCATCCGGCACCGCCGATACCGGGGCGCAGGAGTCGGCCCCGGCCACCAACGCCCACCCCGGCAGCCCGAAGAAGGCCTCCTCCCCGCGGAAGAAGGGCCTCCAGGCCCCCGACCGGTCGCGGGCCCTCATCACCCGGACCCCCGGACGCGAGAACACGGCGGCCACGCGGGGCAGGACCCGGGAGAAATCCACCCAAACGCCGGTCGCCCGCTTCTGGAACTGGGTTGAAGGCGACCCGCATAAGGACGGACGGACCGGGTACTACCTGATCCTGGGCAGCACGTTGGCCCTGACCGTGATCGGCCTGATGATGGTCCTGTCCTCCTCCTCCGTGGAAGCGATCAGCAGCAACCCCGATGCCTCCTCCTACGACCAGGTCATCAAACAGGGCGTCTGGGCCGTCGTGGGGGTCGCGATGATGCTCATCATCTCGCGGTTCTCGCTGCCGACGTTCAAGAAGCTGGCGTGGCCGGCCCTGTTCATCAGCGCCTTCCTGCTCCTGCTGGTCCTGACACCGCTGGGGCTGGAGATCTACGGGAACAAGAACTGGATCAAGATCGGTTCGCTCACCTTCCAACCCTCCGAAGCGGCGAAGCTGGCCCTGGCGGTCTGGGCGGCCTCCGTACTGAGCAAGAAGTCCAAGCTCATCGACCAGACGTCCCACGCCTTGATCCCGGTCCTCTTCCCCGGGGGCGTCCTGCTCCTGGGACTGGTGATGGTCGGCCGGGACCTGGGCACCGCACTGGTCATCGGTCTGGTCCTGGTGGCCACGTTGTTCCTGGGCGGGGTCCGGCTGAAGCTGTTCGCCGCGGCCGGGGTGCTCGGGGCCATCGCGGCCGTGGTCATGGTGATGGTCTCCGGCAACCGCATGACCCGCATCTATGCCTGGCTGGGGCTGAACTGCGATACCCAGCCCGGCGCCTGCTACCAATCCACCCAGGGCATCTATGCGCTGGCCTCAGGCGGCTGGTGGGGTGTGGGCCTGGGCCAATCACGGCAGAAGTGGAACTACATCCCCGAGGCCTCCAACGACTTCATCTTCACCATCCTCGGTGAGGAGCTCGGACTGTTGGGCACCCTGGTCGTCGTCGTGCTCTTCGCGATCCTCGCCATTGCGATGTACCGGGTCGCGGCCCGCCACCAGGACGGGTTCGTGCGCATCGCCACCGGCGGCATCATGGCCTGGCTGATCGGCCAGGCATTCCTGAACATCGGCATGGTCACCGGGTTGCTCCCGGTGATCGGCGTCCCGCTGCCCTTCATCTCCTCGGGTGGTTCGGCCCTGCTGCTCTCGCTCATGGCCGTCGGCGTCGTGTTGTGCTTCGCCCGTTCCCGCCCCGACGCCAGCTCTGAACTGCCCACCGAAGCCACGACCCCGGGCGGGACCCCACGCAAAGTCAGGAAGGCCAACCCATGAACCATGTCCCCTCGGTGGTGATGGCCGGCGGAGGAACCGCCGGCCATGTCTCACCCCTGCTCGCCATTGCCGATGCCCTGCGGGAGGCCGAACCCCGGCCCGCGATCCGCCTGGTCGGAACCCCCTCGGGGATGGAAACCCGGCTGGTGCCGGCGGCCGGCTACGAGTTGGAGACCATCGCCCGGGTGCCGATGCCACGCCGTCCCTCGCTGGACCTGCTGAAGCTGCCGTTCCGTTTCGTGGCGGCAGTGCGGGGGGCCCAGAACATCCTGCGCCGGGCCGAGGCCGACGTGGTCGTCGGGGTCGGCGGCTACGTCTGCACTCCGGTTTATCTGGCGGCCCGTCGGCTGCACATCCCGGTGGTCGTGCATGAGGCCAACGCCAAGGCAGGCCTGGCCAACCGGGTCGGCGCGCGCTTCGCCGCCGCCGTGGGCACCGCGTTCGAGGGCACCGGCCTGCCCGGAGCCGAACTGGTCGGCATGCCCATGAGCCGCCGGATCGCCGGATTGGACCGCGCCGCGGCCCGGGTCGAAGCCCGCAGCGCCCTGGGCCTGGACCCACAGCTGCCGACCCTGGTGGTCACCGGCGGATCCTCCGGCGCCCTGTCGGTGAACCAGGCCCTCATCGGTGGTCTCCGCCGCCTGGCCGGGGACGCCGGCGCCGAACACCCGGGATTCCAGGTCCTGCACGTCACCGGCAGCGGCAAGGCCATGGTGGACGAGGACGGGGAGCCGCTGTCGCTGCCCGGCTACCACCAGGTCGAATACGTGGACGGGATGGAACAGGCCTACGCCGCCGCGGACCTGATCATTGCCCGGGCCGGAGCCGGCACGGTCTGCGAGCTGGCCGCCGTCGGACTGCCCTCGATCCTGGTCCCGCTGCCGATCGGCAACGGCGAACAGGCACAAAATGCCAGCGACCTGAAGGCCACGGGGGGCGCCATCGTGAAACCCGATGACGAGTTCACCGCCGACTACGTCGCCCGGGTCGTCCCCGGGTTGCTGGCCGACCCCGGACGCCTGGACACCATGTCCGCGGCGGCCCGGGCGCTGGGGCGCCGCGACGCCGCCGAACAGATGGCCCGCCGGGTGCTCGACGCGGCCGCCGGGCAGCGGGGCGTCCGCGCCCCGAAGAGAGGACACTAGAGGCATGCAACAACGTCATACGCTGGCCGAGCTCGGCCGGGTCCATCTCATGGGGATCGGCGGGGTCGGGGTCTCCGCCGTCGCCCGGCTGATGCTGGCCCAGGGGGTCGCCGTCACCGGCAGCGACGCCAAGGACCTTCCGGTCCTGGACGAACTCCGCGCCCTGGGGGCGGTGATCCACGTCGGATACTCCGCCGCGGAGCTGCCGGAGGCCGATACCGTCGTCGCCTCCTCGGTCATCAAGGCGGGGAATCCCGAATATGATGCCGCCATCGACCGCGGGATGCGCATCCTGCACCGCTCCGAGGGGCTGGCGGCCACGATGGATTCCCACCATGTCGTCGCCGTCTGCGGCACCCACGGCAAGACGACGGCCACCTCGCTCATCGCCGTGATGCTGCGCCAGGCAGGAGCCTCACCGTCCTTCGCCATCGGCGCCAACATCGCGGGGTTGGGGGTCAACGCCGAACATGGCTCGGGGCGGATCTTCGTGGCCGAAGCCGACGAATCCGACGCCTCGTTCCTGAACTACCGTCCCGATACCATCGTGGTGACCAATATCGAGGCCGACCACCTGGACCACTACGGCACCGAAGCCGCGGTGCATGAGAGCTTCCACCAGTTCGCCTCTTTGTTGCCCGACGGCGGATTGGTGATCGCCTGCGCCGACGACCCCGGGGCCCTGGCCCTGGCACGGCGCCTCCGCGCGGAACGTCCTCTGGTGCGGGTGCAGACCTACGGTTTCTCCGACTCCGCGGACCGTCGGCTGAGCAACTCCCGGCCCGAGGAGGGACGCTTCGCCTGCGATCTGGACTGGGGCAGTGGCGGATCCGGGCGGCTCTCGCTCTCCGCCCCCGGGGACCACAACCTGCTCAATGCGGCGGCGGCCTTCGCCGTCGGACTGGACTGCGGGCTGGATCCGGGGACGGCTCTCGACGGCCTGGCGGCCTTCACCGGGGCGGCCCGGCGTTTCGAGCTCCGGGGCCGGGCCCACGGGGTCACCGTCTACGACGACTACGCCCACCACCCGACGGAGGTCCTGGCGGCGCTGCGGGCCGGCCGTGCCGTGGCGGGGGAGCATGGCAAGGTCCATGTCGTCTTCCAACCGCATCTGTTCAGCCGGACCCGCGAATTCTGGGCGGAGTTCGCCGATGCCCTCTCCCTGGCTGATACGGCCCTGGTGCTGGAGATCTACGCAGCCCGTGAACAACCGTTGCCCGGGGTCCATTCATCCCTCGTGGCCGATGCGTTGAACACCGCCGGCGGGTTGGTCGATCGCGGGGACGTGGCGGCCCGGATCTCCGAGGTGGCCCGCAGCGGCGATATCGTGATGACCATCGGCGCCGGGGATGTCACCGAACTCGGACCGGTGATCGTTTCGAGGTTGGAATCGGGCGCATGAGCGGGGGATCCTCCGGCGGCCCCAACGTCGTCACCCTGCCCGAATCGCCCGGCCGGCGTCTGCGTCGACGCATCCTGTGGATCGGCGGGGCCGTCGTCGCGGTGATCGTGGTCCTGATGCTGGTGCTGCTCTATTCGCCCCTGCTGGCCGTGCAGACGATCACGGTGGAGGGCAATAAGCTGGTCCCGACGAAGACGATCACCACGGCGCTGGAACCATTGGAAGGAACTCCATTGCCACGGATCGGTCCGGGGCGGGTCAAGGACCTGCTCGCGGATCAGGAAGCCATCCATGACGTCGTTGTCCAGGCCCATGCCCCCGGGACCCTCGAGGTGCGGATCGTCGAGTTCGCCCCGGTGGCCATCGTGGAGAACGATTCGAAGTCCTACGACCTGGTCGGAGAGGACGGCAGGACGTTGTCCAGCGTCAAGAAACGCAAGGGCGTCAAGCTTCCGCTGATCGACGGGAAGGCCTCGGAGCAGGATCCGGAGGTCTTTTCCTCCTTGACCGGCGTTTTGGCGGCCTTGCCTTCCTCGACGTTGAAAAAGCTTGACCATGCCAGCGCGCAGACCGTCGATTCGGTTGAACTCTCCCTCACGACCGGGCAGAAGGTCCTGTGGGGGAGCGACGAACGCAGCGGTGACAAGGCACGGGTCCTCACGGCCTTCCTGAAGGACAAGAAGCAGGCGGGCGTCAAGACCTTCGACGTCAGCACCCCCGACCACCCTGTCACCCGGTAGGGGTCGGGGCATGCGGCAGGAACCACCCCACGGTAATGGTGCGACACGCCTAGGCGGTCGTTGCATGCCGGGGATGCAAAACATAGCGTCTTAGTAGCAGGTACTTGACATAACTATAACCCTCAACTTGAGGGTTAACGTTGGTCCGGTTGAAGCTTCCTAAGACTCAGCAGCACATCGAACAAGGGAAACAGGACGTGGCAGCTCCACAGAACTACCTCGCCGTCATCAAGGTCGTCGGAATCGGCGGTGGCGGCGTCAACGCCGTGAACCGCATGATCGAGGTCGGCCTTCGCGGCGTCGAATTCATTGCGATCAACACCGACGCGCAGGCGCTCCTCATGAGTGACGCCGACGTGAAGCTCGACGTGGGGCGCGAACTGACCCGTGGCCTCGGCGCGGGCGCCAACCCGGAGGTCGGCCGCCAGGCAGCGGAAGACCATGCCGAGGAAATCGAAGAGGTCATGCGCGGCGCCGACATGGTCTTCGTGACCGCCGGCGAAGGCGGTGGTACCGGCACCGGCGGGGCCCCCGTCGTCGCCCGCATCGCCCGTTCGTTGGGGGCGCTGACCATCGGCGTCGTCACCCGTCCGTTCACCTTCGAGGGCCGTCGCCGTGCAACGTCCGCCGAGGCCGGCATCGACGCCCTTCGCGACGAGGTCGATACCTTGATCGTGATCCCGAACGACCGGCTGCTCTCCATCAGCGATCGGAACGTCTCGGTACTCGATGCCTTCCGTTCCGCCGACCAGGTGCTGCTGTCCGGCGTCCAGGGCATCACCGACCTGATCACGACCCCCGGGTTGATCAACCTCGACTTCGCCGACGTGAAGTCGGTCATGCAGGGGGCGGGTTCCGCCCTCATGGGCATCGGCTCGGCCCGGGGCGAGGACCGTGCGGTCCAGGCCGCCGAGCTGGCCATCGCCTCACCGCTGCTCGAGGCGTCCATCGACGGGGCCCACGGCGTGCTGCTCTCCATCCAGGGCGGTTCGGATCTGGGCCTGTTCGAGATCAACGAAGCGGCCCGCCTGGTCCAGGAGGTCGCCCACCCGGAAGCCAACATCATCTTCGGTGCCGTCATCGACGACGCCCTGGGTGACGAGGCCCGCGTGACCGTCATTGCGGCGGGGTTCGACCAGGTTGATGTCACCAGCGCACCGGCGCAGCCGCGACAGCAGCAGAGCGGACCGGCAGTGCCGCAGCAGGCGCCGCCCACGACGGTCCCGGGCACCATCCCGCTGGCCCCGTCCGAGGGAGCCGCCTCGGCGCAATCGACGCCCGGCTCCTCCGGCCAGTCCGTGGCCTCCGCCCCCGAAGCGGCCCCCGCTGCCTCCCAGGGGTACGACGAGCTGCCCCACGTCGTGGAGCAGGACCTCTCGTCCTCCTCGCATGACGATCTGGATGTCCCCGACTTCCTGAAGTAATCCCCGACAGTGGCCCTGATGGGGTCGACGGCGCGTGGCCCGGTACCATTCCGGGTGGCGCGCCGTTGTCTGATTTGGAGTGGTGGTCTTGCTTCGCTTTGAGTTCCCCGGCCCTTCGCCGGCGCAGGTGGCCTTCACCTCGACCGCCGAGGGCAACCTGGCCTTGCACGTGGGCGACCACGCCCCGGAGGTTCTTCAACGACGTCGGAGGCTGGAGGACCGGCTGGGCCTGGAACCCGGGAGCCTGCGGTTCATGAACCAGACGCATTCGGTCACGGTCCATACCGTGGAACCCCGTCCGGCGGCCCCGAACCAGCAGGTCGACCCGGCCCGGGACGCCGGGGTGGGGGAGAGGTCCGCCGAGGCCGACGCCCTGCTGTCCCCGGACGGCTCGATCCCCCTGGCGGTCATGGTCGCCGATTGCGTACCGGTCGTCTTCGTGGCCGCCCGGGACGATGGCGGACTGGTCACCGCGGTGGCCCACGCCGGGCGCAACGGCCTGCTCGGGGGCATCCTGACCAACACGGTCGAGGCTATCCGCGAGGCCGGGGGCGCCCGGATCCATGCGTGGATCGGTCCTGCGGTATGCGGGGCCTGCTACGAGGTTCCTGCCGACATGGCGTCGGACGCCGCGGCCGTGATGCCCGGAATCGAAGCCAGGACCTCCTGGGGTACTCCTTCACTGGACCTGCCGGGTGCGGCGGCCACCCTGTTGGCAGGTCTGGACGTGGACGTCACCTCCACCGGGGTGTGTACGGTCGAGGACCAGGACTACTACTCCTACCGGCGTGATGCACGCACCGGCCGTCTGGCCGGAATCGTCTGGCCGGCCCAGCTGTCGGAGAGGAACACATGAACACCACCCCCGCCCCGGCCCCGGATGAGGCCCGGCGTCGCGAGGGCCTGGAGCAACGACTCACGGCCGTCCGCGAACGCATCACCACCGCGACCCGTGCCGCCGGACGGGACCAGGAGCCCGAACTGGTGGTCGTGACCAAGTTCTTTCCCGCCTCCGACGTCCGGCTGCTCCACGAGCTCGGGGTGCGCGAGGTCGGTGAGAACCGCGACCAAGAAGCCTCCGCCAAGGCAGTTCAGGTCCAGACGCTGGACCTGAACTGGCATTTCATCGGCCAACTCCAAAGCAACAAGGCCAAATCGGTGGTCCGTTACGCAGCGGCCCTGCATTCGTTGGACCGGGCCTCCCTGGCCCGGGCGTTGGGCAAGGCCATGCACCGCGAAACCGAGCGCCGGGCCGAGGAGGGGCTGGCTCCCCGAGCGGACCTGGCCACTGTGATCCAAGTCGACCTGCGTGCCGCGGACCAGCGCACGGGGGACGACGGCGGGATCGGACGCGGCGGCGCGGAACCCGAAGAGGTCCAGCAGCTGGCCGAGCTCGTCGCCGAAACCGAAGGTCTGGCCCTGGCCGGGGTGATGGCCGTGGCCCCGTTGGGTCAGGACCCGACTCCGGCCTTCGAACGGCTGGCCGGAATCTCCGCCTCCTTGCGGGCCGACCACCCCACCGCGGACTGGATCTCGGCGGGGATGAGCCACGACCTGGAACAGGCCGTGGCCGCCGGGGCGACACACCTCCGTGTCGGCTCCGATGTGCTCGGCCAGCGCCCGCCGGTGCTGTAGCGTCGTTTGCAGCGGAGACTCAAGCGGGAGAAGACCCCTCGCCGCGTACGATCATAAGGAGAAGACCATGGCTGGCGCCTTGCGCAAGACGATGATCTACCTGGGACTCGCCGACGGTGACGAGCACTACGAGGACGAGCAGTCCGAGATGCCCGAACAGCAGCAGCTGCAGCAGCGTCCGGAACCGTCCCGTGTCGAGCCCGAGCGGGCCCCCATGGCAGTCGCCGCTGAACCGGAAACGGAATACCGGGCTCCGGTCACCCCCATCAAGCGCGCGCCTTCATCCAGGGACGAGGATTCTTCATTGCGGCAAATCACGACGGTTCACCCCCGTTCATATAACGACGCCAAGGTCATCGGCGAGAGCTTCCGGGACGGCATCCCGGTCATCATGAACGTCACGGACATGGGTGAAGGCGACGCCAAGCGTCTGGTCGACTTCTCCGCCGGCCTGGTCTTCGGGCTGCATGGCAGCATCGAACGCGTCACCAACAAGGTGTTTCTTCTCTCACCGGCCAGCGTCGAGATCCTGGGTGAGGACAAGAAATCCTCCGAGGACACGGCAACCTTCTTCAACCAGAGCTAGCGGCCGCTTCGTACCGTGGGAATTCTTTTCGGACTGGTCTATGCCGCCTTGACGGTCGTCCAGGTCATGCTCATGCTGAGGATCGTCTACGACATCGTCCAGATGTTCGCCCGGGGCTGGCGTCCCCGCGGCATGGCGCTGATCCTGGCCAGTTTCGTCTACCGCATCACCGATCCGCCCATGCGGTGGCTCCGGTCCAAGATCAAGCCCTTGGATGTGGGCGGGATGCGCCTGGATCTGGCTTTCCTGATCCTTTATTTCGCCATCATCATTGCCAAGGTCGTCGTTCTGCAGATCGGGCGATAGGCTCTTGTCTCCCGACCGAGGTCAAAGGTTAGTCTTCGGTGCGGGAAACGTTATAGTCTTGAAACAGGAAGTATGCCGCGGCAGCCGCTGCAGCTTGCTTACATAACCGGTGTAATCGCCCTCGGGCCGCAATCAGGCGGCCGGGGAGAGAACTAAGTATCGAGGTGACCAGATGGCGCTCACGCCAGAAGATGTAGTCAACAAGCGTTTCCAGCCAACGAAGTTCCGGGAGGGCTACGATCAGGACGAAGTTGACGACTTCCTGGACGAGATCGTCGTGGAACTGCGTCGACTGACCCAGGAGAACGAGCAGCTGCGCCAGCGCGTCAGCGAGCTCGGTGGCTCCACGGACGTCGAAACCGGCAGCGTTCCGGCCCCCGTCGCCGCGGCCCCCGCCAGCGAGACCGCCGCCGCTCCGGCCGCGGAATCCGCTCCGGTGACCGGCAACGTCGACGAAGCAGCCGAAGAAGCCTCCCCCGAGGTCGAGGACGCCCCTGCCACCGAGCAGACGCCGACCACGCCGGAAGCTCCTGCTGCCGCCGCGGCCCCCACCGCCGATACCGCTGCCGCAGGATCCGGTTCCGCCGAGTCCGCCGCCGGTGTGCTGGCCATGGCCCAGCGCCTGCACGACGAATACGTCGGCGCCGGGGTCGAGCAGCGCGATAAGATCATCGCCGAAGCCCAGCTGCAGGCCACGAAACTGGTATCCGACGCCGAGGACAAGAGCACCAAGACGCTCAACTCGCTGGAGGACCAGAAATCCGTGCTGGAGCGCAAGCTCGACCAGCTGCGTGGCTTCGAGCGCGACTACCGGGCCCGCCTGAAGTCCTACATCGAAGGTCAGCTGCAGGATCTCGAGTCGCAGGGCCCCATCGCGACCCCGGATTCCCAGGACAACGCCTAGCCAATCGTTGCGGGGAGGACGCTTCGGCGTCCCACCCACGACCATGTCTGTCGGCGGCCGGATCACCCGGCCGCCGACATCACGTTAAGGACCCCGATGGATCAGGACCCCGCAGCACGCACCGAGCATGAGGCCCCGGCGCCCCCGCCGAAGGGTGCCAGCGGCCGGTTGATCGCGCTCTCGCTGGGCATCGCCGTCCTCGGGGCCGGCCTGGACCAGCTGACGAAGGCCCTGGTGCAGGCCAGGATGGAACTGGGCGAAACGATCGACGTGATCGGATCGGCCCTGCAATGGCATTACATCCTGAACTCCGGGGCCGCCTTCTCCATCGGTACCTCGGTGACCTGGATCTTCACCATCATCATGGCCGTCGTCGTGGTCTACGTCCTGACGCTGCTGCGCAAGGTGAGCTCGGGATGGTGGGCCGTGGCCCTGGGAGGCTTGCTGGCCGGTGCCAGCGGCAACCTCATCGACCGGCTGTTCCGTGAGCCCTCGTTCGGCATGGGCCACGTCGTGGACTTCATCGCCGTCCCGCACTTTGCGATCTTCAACGTGGCCGACTCCTTCGTGGTGTGTTCCATGATCGGCATCTGCCTGCTGCTCTTCCGGGGCATCGGACTGGACGGCCTGCCGGTGCCCGAGAAGACCACCCGGAAGAGCGGGAAAGCCGACGAATCGTGAGCCCGACCATCTTCGCCGTCGGGCCCGAGGAAGCAGGCCAGCGCGTCGACGCCCTGCTGGCCGCCCGACTGGAGACCACCCGCAGCGTGGCTGCGCGCTGGTGCGCCGGGGGCCATGTGCTGCTCAACGGCAGCCAGGTCGCCAAATCCCGCAAGGTGGCCGACGGCGACGTCGTCAGCGTCGATCCGCCCCCGGAAACAGACCCGTTGGAAGTGAGGGCCGAATACGTGGAAGCCATGAAGATCCTGGCCGAGGACGACGACTACGTGGTCATCGACAAACCCGTCGGGGTGGCCGCCCATCCTTCCCCCGGGTGGGTGGGGCCCACGGTCGTCGGCGCGTTACTCGCCGCCGGCTACCGCATCTCCACCTCCGGGGCCCCCGAACGCCAGGGCATCGTGCACCGGCTGGACGTGGGGACTTCCGGGGCGATGGTCGTGGCCAAGACCGAGCGGGCCTACACGGCACTCAAACGTGCCTTCAAGGAACGCACCCCCTCCAAGACGTACCACGCCCTCGTCCAGGGGCTGCCCGACCCGTTGTCCGGGACCATCGATGCACCCATCGGCCGGCATCCGGGACATGACTGGAGGTTCGCGGTCCTCGAAGGCGGACGCGATTCGGTCACCCACTACGAGGTCCTGGAGGCCTTCGGTCGGGCCAGCCTGGTGAAGGTGCAGCTGGAGACCGGACGCACGCACCAGATCCGGGTGCACTTCTCGGCCCTGCGCCATCCCTGCGCGGGAGACCAGACCTACGGGGCCGACCCGCGGTTGGCGGCCGACCTCGGACTGACCCGGCAGTGGCTGCACGCCTACCAGCTGGGGTTCCCGCATCCGGTCACGGGGGAGTGGGTCGAGGTCGAGAGCAGCTACCCGCAGGACCTCTCCCACGCCCTGGAGATCCTCCGCGACGGGGACCTGGGCTACTGAGCCCCCGCCGCGTCGACCTCCACGGACCCGGGGCCGCCCGGCCCCCGACCGGGACACGCCTGCCGCCGCGCGGGGAAGTTCGGAAGGGTCGCCTCCGGGCCTAGAATGGATCGGTGGCCAGCTCAAACCGGGACGGATTCGTCCACCTTCATACGCATACCGAATACTCGATGCTCGACGGCGCCGCGCGCCTGACCGACCTCTTCGAGGAGACCAAGCGCCTGGGCATGCCGGCCCTGGCCACGACCGACCACGGCTATCTGTTCGGGGCCTTCGACTTCTGGAACAAGGCGACCAGTGCGGGGGTCAAACCCATCATCGGGGTCGAGGCCTACGTCACCCCCGGAACCTCCCGCAAGGACAAGACCCGGGTGCGCTGGGGCGAGGCCCATCAGAAGCGGGACGACGTCTCCGGCGGTGGCGCCTACACCCATATGACGTTGCTCAGCCGCAACAACGAAGGCATGCGCAACCTCTTCAGGGCCTCGTCGATCGGATCGTTGGACTCGGTGTTCGGCAAGTGGCCGCGGCTGGACCGCGAACTGCTCGAGCAGTACAGCTCAGGGCTCATCGCCACCACCGGCTGCCCCTCGAGCGAGATCCAGACCCGCCTGCGGTTGGGCCAGTACGAGGAGGCCAAGCAGGCCGCCGGTGAATACCAGGACCTCTTCGGCAAGGAGAACTACTACTGCGAGCTGATGGACCACGGGCTGGACATCGAGCGCCGGGTCACCAAGGATCTGCTGCGGCTGGCCAAGGAACTGAAGCTGCCGCTGGTGGCGACCAACGACCTGCATTACACGCACGAACGCGATGCCAAGGCCCATGAGGCCCTGTTGGCCCTGCAGTCGGGCTCCACGCTGCTGGAACCGACCTATGACCAGGGGGGATCACGCTTCGCGTTCTCGGGAACCAGTTTCTACCTGAAGTCGCCGCAGGAGATGCGCGCGCTCTTCGCCGAGTTCCCCGAGGCCTGCGACAACACCCTGGAGATCGCCGAACGGTGTGAGGTCTCCTTCAACACCGACGCGAACTACATGCCCAAGTTCCCCTGCCCGCCGGGGGAGGACGAAACCAGCTGGCTGGTCAAGGAAGTCGAATCCGGCATGCGGTACCGCTACCCCCAAGGCGTCCCCGAGGCCTCGCGCCGGCAGGCCGACTACGAGCTGGACATCATCACCAAGATGGGCTTCCCCGGCTACTTCCTCGTCGTGGCGGATTTCATCAACTGGTCCAAGGACAACGGCATCCGGGTCGGCCCCGGACGTGGTTCCGGCGCCGGCTCCATGGTGGCGTACGCCATGCGCATCACCGACCTGGACCCGCTGCAGCACGGGTTGATCTTCGAACGCTTCCTCAACCCGGAGCGTGTGTCCATGCCCGACTTCGACGTCGACTTCGATGATCGTCGCCGCGGCGAGGTCATCAACTACGTGACCGAGAAGTACGGCGACGAGCGCGTGTCGATGATCGTGACCTACGGCTCGATCAAGACCAAGCAGGCCCTGAAGGACTCGGCCCGGGTCATGGGCCACCCCTTCAGCATGGGCGAGACGCTGACCAAGGCCCTGCCGCCGGCCGTCATGGCCAAGGACATCCCGCTGGCCGACATCGAGGACAAATCCGCCCAGCGCTACTCCGAAGCAGCGGATTTCCGCCAGATGCTGGCCGCCGATCCGGAGGCCGCCAAGGTCTTCGAAACGGCGAAGGGCATCGAAGGGCTGAAGCGCCAGTGGGGCGTCCACGCGGCGGGGGTGATCATGTCCTCGGACCCGATCATCGACGTCGTGCCGATCATGCGCCGTTTCCAGGACGGGCAGGTCATCACGCAGTTCGACTACCCCACCTGTGAAACTCTCGGGCTGATCAAGATGGACTTTTTGGGGTTGCGGAACCTGACGATCATTTCCGACGCGATCGAGAACATCAAGATCAACCGCGGGATTGACCTGGACCTCGAACAACTCGAGGTGGACGACCGGGCCGCCTACGAACTGCTGGCCCGCGGGGACACCCTGGGGGTCTTCCAGCTCGACGGCGGACCCATGAGGTCGCTGCTGCGTCTGATGCGCCCCGACAACTTCGAAGACATTTCCGCCGTCATCGCGCTCTATCGTCCGGGCCCGATGGGCGCGAACTCGCACAACAACTATGCGCTGCGCAAGAACGGCCTGCAGGAGATCACCCCGATCCACCCCGAACTCGAGGAACCGTTGCAGGAGATCCTCGACAAGACCTACGGCCTGATCGTGTACCAGGAGCAGGTCATGGCCATCGCGCAGAAGGTCGCCGGGTTCTCGCTGGGCCAGGCGGACATCCTGCGCCGGGCCATGGGCAAGAAGAAGAAGGCCGAACTGGATAAGCAGTACGCCGGCTTCCACCAGGGCATGCTGGACAGCGGGTTCTCCGAGGCCGCCATCAAGGCCCTGTGGGAGATCCTGCTGCCCTTCTCCGACTACGCGTTCAACAAGGCCCATTCGGCGGCCTACGGCCTGGTCTCCTACTGGACCGCCTACCTCAAGGCCCATTATCCGGCCGAATACATGGCGGCCCTGTTGACCAGCGTCGGCGACGACAAGGACAAATCGGCGCTCTACCTCAACGAATGCCGCCATATGGGCATCACCGTGTTGCCCCCCGACGTGAATGAATCACAGCTGAACTTCACCCCGGTGGATACCGACATCCGTTTCGGCATGGGAGCCATCCGCAACGTCGGCTCCAACGTGGTCAACGCGCTGGTGGAGGCACGCCAGGAGAAGGGCGCCTTCGAGACGTTCACCGACTTCCTGCAGAAGGTTCCCGCGGTGGTGTGCAATAAGCGCACCATCGAATCGCTGGTGAAGGCGGGCGCCTATGATTCGATGGGCCACCCACGGCGGGCCCTGGCCATGATCCATGAGGAGGCCGTCGACTCGGTCATCGTGCTCAAACGCAACGAGGCCGCCAACCAGTTCGACCTCTTCAGCGCCCTGGACGATCCGTCCGCCGGCTCCGGGCTGGCCATCGACGTCCCGGATCTGCCCGAATGGGAGAAGAAGGACAAGCTTTCCTTCGAACGCGACATGCTCGGGCTCTACGTGTCGGACCACCCCCTGCAGGGCCTGGGCAACCTGTTGGAACAGCATGCCGACCTCTCCATCACCCAGGTGCTCTCCGAGGACGGGCCGCGCGACGGGCAGATCGTCACGATTTCCGGGATGATCACCTCGCTGCAACGGCGCATTGCCAAGAACAGCGGGAACCCGTACGCCCGGTCGGAAATCGAGGACCTCGGCGGCTCCATGGAGGTCATGTTCTTCGGTCAGGCCTACGGGCCGATCGCCAGCGTGCTGGCCGAGGACCTGATCGTCGTGGTCCGCGGTCGACTGCAACGGCGCGACGACGGGGCGGTGTCCTTGAACGCCCAAGAACTGACCATCCCCGAGATCAGCGAGGACGGGCTGGCCGGGCCGGTGGTCATTTCGATGCCCAGCCACAAGGCCAACGAGGCGGTGGTCACACAGCTCGGTGAGGTCCTGCGCACCCACCAGGGCAACACCGAGGTGCGGGTGAAGCTAGCCGGCACCCGCAGCGTGGAACTGATGCGCCTGGGCATCGACTTCCGGGTCAACCCCAACCCCGCACTGTTCGGGGACCTCAAGGTGTTGTTGGGCCCCACCTGCCTGGACATCTAGCGTCGCCGGTCCGCCGTAGCACTCGGCGGGCCGGGGCCCGAGGCCGTAAACTGGTGCGGTGACGAATTCAACCCAGACCCCCGGATCCCTCCCCGTCCTGCGGACCATCGACCTGCGGGGGACCGCGCTGGACCATGCGGGCCTGAAGGCCGCCCTGCCCCGGCCGGAGAACGACTTCGACTCGGCCTCCGACGCCGTCGCGCAGATCATCGCCGAGGTCCGGACCGGAGGCTACGCGACGTTGGCGGAACTGGCCCGACGCTTCGACCACGTGGAGCAAAGCAGCACCGTGGTCCCCGCCGAGGCCCGTCGCCGTGCCTTGGACGAACTCGATCCTGCCGTCAGGGACGCGCTGGAGGAGTCCATCCGCCGGGCCCGCCTGTTTGCCGCCGCCCAGCGCCCGGCCCCCGCCACGGTGGACTTCGGCCAGGGAGCCACCGTGACCCAGCGCTGGGAACCGGTACGCCGGGTGGGGCTGTACGTCCCCGGCGGGCTGGCCGTCTACCCGAGTTCGGTGGTCATGAATGTCGTCCCGGCACAGGCCGCCGGGGTGGGGTCCATCGCCCTGGCCTCGCCTCCGCAACAGGAATTCGGCGGGCTGCCCCACCCCACGATCCTCGCGGCCGCGGAACTGCTGGGCATCACCGAGATCCATGCCATCGGAGGCGCGCAGGCCATTGCCGCCTTCGCCTACGGGGTCGACGCCGATACCGCGTCCACGCCGACGGAGGGCATCGAGCCCGTCGATGTCATCACCGGGCCGGGAAACGTCTTCGTGGCCACCGCAAAACGTCTGGTCAAGGGGGTCGTGGGAATCGACGCGGAGGCCGGTCCCACCGAAATCGCGATCCTGGCCGACGCCGGCGCCACCGCCCGGTACGTGGCCGCCGACCTGATCAGCCAGGCCGAACATGATCCCAACGCGGCGGCGGTGCTGGTCACCGATTCCACCGAGCTCGTCGTGGCCGTCCGGCAGGAGCTGGACGGGCAGATCGCCGCAACGAAGCACGTCGAACGGGTGCGGACCGCACTGGCGGGTCGCCAATCGGCCGTCATCCTGGTCGACGACCTCGCCGCGGGGCTGCGCGTCTGCAACACCTATGCCGCCGAACACCTGGAGATCCTCACCGCCGATGCCGCCGCGGTGGCCGCACGGGTGACAGCGGCCGGAGCCGTCTTCGTCGGGGAACACAGCCCGGTGAGCCTGGGGGACTACAGCGCCGGCTCCAACCATGTCCTGCCCACCAGCGGAACCGCTGCCTTTGCCTCGGGGCTGAACGTGCTGACGTTCCTGAAGGCCATCCAGGTCATCGACTACCCCTCTGCGGCGCTGCGTGAGGTCGGTAATCATGTCGTGGCGTTGGCCCGGGCCGAGGACCTCCCGGCGCACGGCGACGCGGTCAGCCAGCGCATCGGGGGTGACTAGGGACGACGGCAGCACCGGCCCCGGGTCCCGGGGCGGGGCCTACACAGGGCGTCCTGGTGGCCTTCGACACGTCGAGGGGCTCCGAACATGACATGATGGTGCTGCCGTGACCATGTCCTTGATCACGTAGCCGGGTCCGAAGTCCGGCCCATGACCCCAGGAAAGGTGGAGTGGATGCGTTGCCCATTTTGCAGGAACTCCGACTCCCGGGTCGTTGACAGCCGGCTGACCGAAGACGGTTCGTCCATCCGCCGGCGTCGTCTCTGCAGCTCTTGCGAACGACGGTTCACGACCTTGGAAACGACGAGCCTGAATGTCGTCAAGCGATCCGGCGTCGCCGAACCCTTCGATCGCGCCAAAGTCATCTCCGGGGTGGGCAAGGCGTGCCAGGGCCGGCCGGTCACCGATGACGACCTGGCGCTGCTTGCCCAGGAAGTCGAAGAAAGCGTCAGGGCCTCGGGCGCCGCGGAGATCAACGCCAACGAGGTCGGATTGGCGATCCTGGGCCCGCTACAGAAGCTGGACCAGGTCGCCTACCTGCGGTTCGCCAGCGTCTACCAGGGCTTCGAGTCGCTCGAGGATTTCGAAAGCGCGATCGCCAAGCTGCGCAGTGAAGGCCAGCCGCGCCCCGACGCCGCCCATCAGCGTCCCCTGACCGCCGAATAAGGAACCGCAGGGTCCCGGACCCGACGGCTTCCCGCCGCCGCATCCGGCCCTGCCGGCCGGCAGGCTAGTCGTGGAGGCCGTGGTGGATGGCCGACTGCAGTGCACCACCGACAATGCCGGCATTGTTCTTCAGATGTGCCGGTTCGATCGGGGTGCGGAGCTTGAGCTGGGGCAGGAAGTCCTCCGAACGCTTGGAGATCCCGCCGCCCACCACGAAGAGCCGCGGGGAAAAGAGGAACTCCACGTGGGAGAAGTAGCGCTGAAGCCGCACCGCGTAGTCCTCCCAGGACAAGCCATCGCGTTCGCGGGCCGAGGCGGAGGCCTGGGTTTCGGCGTCGTACCCGTCGATTTCCAGGTGCCCGAGTTCCAGGTTCGGGACCAGGACGCCGTTGTGGACCAGCCCCGATCCGATGCCGGTGCCGAGCGTGATGAGCATGACGGAGCCCTTGACCCCGGCCCCGGCCCCGTACCTGGCTTCGGCCAGTCCCGCGGCGTCGGCGTCGTTCATGACCTGGACGGGGCGTTGGAGCACGTCGGTGAAGAGCGTGTCGACATCCGTGTCGATCCAGGATTTGTCGACGTTGGCTGCCGAGAGCGCCACGCCTTCGTGGATGATCGCCGGGAAGGTGATGCCCACCGGGGCGTCTGTGGCCGGGGCCTTGTCCCGGGTGCCGAGTTCCTCGAGGATCTGCCGGACGACCTCGGCCACGGCCTGCGGGGTGGAGGGGGTCGGGGTATCGATGCGGTACCGCGAGCCGAGCAGCTTGCCCTTCTTCAGGTCGACGATGCCGCCTTTGATCCCTGTGCCGCCGATATCCACGCCGATGGCAGTGGAAACCGTGTTCTTCTTGCTTTTCTCGTCCTTCGACATGGTGCTCCTCAGCGGGGGATGGGAGGGCCGGGTCAGGCCACGGTCAGGATTTCGGCGCCCTGGTCGGTGACCAGGAGGGTGTGCTCGAACTGGGCGGTGCGTTTGCGGTCGCGCGTCACGGCCGTCCAGCCGTCGTCCCACATGTCCCAGTCGACCTTCCCGAGCGTGAGCATCGGTTCGATGGTGAAGACCATCCCGGATTCGATGAGTCGTGAGTAGGCAGGCGCTGCGTCGTAGTGCGGGATGATCAGACCGGTGTGGAAGGCCTCGCCGACGCCGTGGCCGGTGAAATCGCGGACGACGCCGTAGCCGAAGCGCTTCGCGTAGGCGGAAATCGTCCGGCCGATGACATTGATCTCGCGTCCTGGCATGACGGCCTTGATCGCCCGACGCAGGGACTCCTCGGTCCGTTCGACCAGCAGACGGGAATCCTCGTCGACGTCCCCGGCCAGGAAGGTGGCGTTCGTGTCGCCATGGACGCCGTTGATGTAGGCGGTGATGTCGATGTTCACGATGTCCCCGTCCTGCACCACGGTGGTGTCGGGGATGCCGTGGCAGATGACTTCGTTGATCGAGGAGCACAGGGACTTGCTGAAGCCGCGGTAGCCCAACGTGGAGGGGTAGGCCCCGTGGCTGATCAGGTAGTCGTGGCCGACCCGGTCCAGCTCGTCGGTGGTGACGCCGGGGACGACGGCCTGCCCGACCAGTTGCAGGGCCTCCGCCGCGATCTTCGAGGCGTGGCGGATCCGTTCAACGGTCTCGGGGGACTTCACCTCGGAACCCTCGAATTTCGCCGGGGCCGGCTTGCCGACATATTCGGGACGGGTGATCGAGGCCGGAACATGACGCTGCGGCGTCGGGGTTCCGGGGACGAGGTTTCCAAGGGGGGCTGTGGACGTACGTGGCATGTTCTTGATCCTATCGCCATCTTCGCCGCCCGGAGTATGGTGGGCTCCCCAGCTGAGCCCGACCCTGCGTCGGGGAACCGAAAGAAAGAGGTACGGCATGAGCGATGGCAGTGGAACCCCGGGCGGCAACTTCTGGTTCAACGTCAACACCAAGCAGGTCGAATCAGGCCCGCAGTCGGACTGGTCGCAACTCCTGGGCCCGTACGACACCCGCGAGGAGGCCCAGGGCGCGCTGTCCCAGGTGGCCCGGAACAACGAGGCCTGGGACGACGACGAGGACTAGCTAGAAGCCGTGTTCCTCGGCGGGGAAGGTCCCCTCGACGACGTCCCGGTGGTAGGCGGCGGCCGCATCGCCCATGACCTGGCGCAGATCGGCATATTTCTTCACGAAGCGCGGCAGCTTGCCCGGGTTCAGGCCCAGCATGTCCTGCCAGACCAGGACCTGGCCGGTGGTCCCGGCCCCGGCCCCGATGCCGATCGTGGGCACCGACACGGCCGCGTCGACGGTCGCTGCGACGTCGGCGGGGACCATCTCCATCAGGACGCAGAACGCCCCGGCTTCCTGGAGTGCGGTGGCATCGTCGATGAGCTGCTGGGCGGCATCACCGCGCCCCTGGACCTTATAGCCGCCGAGGGCGTGTTCGGCCTGCGGGGTGAACCCGATATGGGCCATGACCGGGATGCCGGCGTCGACCACCGCACGGACGTGTTCGGCCCGGCGGGCGGTGCCCTCCATCTTCACTGCATGGATGCCCGTTTCCTTCATCAGCCGGACCGACGATTCGACGGCGAGCTGCGGGGAGGCCTCGAAGCTGCCGAAGGGTAGATCGCAGACGACCAGGCTGCGCCGGGCCCCGGCGGTCACGGAGCGGGCGAAGACGGTCATCTCGTCCAAGGTGATGGGCAGGGTGGTCGAATAGCCCATGACGTTGTTCGCCGCGGAGTCACCCACGAGCAGCACCTCGATGCCCGACTCGTCGAAGATCGATGCGGCGTACTGGTCGTAGGCGGTCAGCATGGCGAAGCGGCGGCCTTCGGCCTTGGCGCGGGCCAGGTGGCCGATGCGGACCCTGCCGCCGGCCGGGGGCGGGGTAGTGGACTGACCGGAGTCGTAGGGGGAGGGTTGTTCGTGCGACATGTCCATCACGATACGTCACCGGTGGGCCGGGACACTGGGACGTACACGGATTCCGAGTAGTGTTGAGCGCGGTGGAACGGCCCGGAACCACCGCAGCATTCGCCGGATCAGACGAGGAGCGACGCATATGGACCGCCAGCAGGAATTGGTGCTCAGGACCATTGAGGAGCGCGACGTGCGCTTCGTACGCATGTGGTTCACCGACGTGGTCGGATCGCTGAAGTCGGTGGCGTTGGCCCCGGCCGAGGTGGAGGGCGCGTTCGAGGAGGGACTGGGGTTCGACGGTTCTTCCATCGAGGGCCTGTCGCGGATCTACGAATCAGACATGCTCGCCCAGCCGGATCCCTCGACGTTCCAGATCCTGCCCTGGCGCGGGGAGATCGAACCGACCTCACGCATGTTTTGCGACATCCTGACCCCGGAAGGTGAACCATCCCCGGCGGATCCCCGGCATGTGCTCAAACGCCAGTTGGCGGCCGCGGCGGACCAGGGGTTCACCTGCTACACCCACCCCGAGGTGGAGTTCTACCTGCTGAAGTCCGATGACCTGGGCGACAACGGTGAACCGATCCCCGTGGACTACGGCGGCTACTTCGATCACGTGACCGGTGGCGTCGGGCAGGATTTCCGTCGTCGTGCGGTGACCATGCTCGAGGCGGTGGGCATCTCCGTGGAGTTCAGCCACCACGAGACCGGTCCCGGCCAGAACGAGATCGATCTGCGCTATGCCGATGCGTTGCAGACCGCCGATAACATCATGACGTTCCGGACCGTCATCAAGGAGGTGGCGCTGCAGCAGGGGATCTACGCGACGTTCATGCCCAAACCCTTCTCCCGCCACCCCGGTTCCGGGATGCACACCCACTTTTCGCTGTTCGAAGGTGATTCGAACGCGTTCTTCGAAGCAGGGCAGGAATACCAGCTCTCGCAGACGGCCCGGCAGTTCATCGCCGGGATCCTTCACCATGCCCCCGAGTTCACCGCCATCACCAACCAGTTCGTGAACTCCTATAAGCGCCTCTGGGGCGGCGGAGAGGCACCGAGCCACCTGTCCTGGGGCCATAACAACCGCTCGGCCCTGGTCCGGGTGCCGTTGTACAAGCCGAATAAGGGCCAGTCGGCGCGGGTGGAATACCGGGGCATCGACTCCGCCGCCAACCCGTATCTGGCCTATGCCGTCATCCTCGGCGCCGGGCTGAAGGGCATCGAAGAGGGCTACGAACTCGCTCCTGCGACCGACGACGACGTCTGGGGCCTCAGCGCCGCCGAACGCCGGGCGATGGGCCATGCCCCGCTGCCGGGATCGTTGCACGATGCCATCCGCAGCATGGAGGACTCCGAACTGGTCGCGGGCATCCTGGGTGAGCAGGTCTTCGACTCGTTCCTGCGCAATAAGCAGGATGAATGGAACGAGTACCGCCAATACGTCAGCCCCTTCGAGACCTCCCGCTACCTCGGCATCCTCTAGGCGGATTCCGTGAGCCTGACGCGACAGCTGATTTCCGCCGGGTTCGAAGACGTCGAGCGGGCCAAGCGGTTCCTCGGGGACGAGATCCTCGCGGGAGCCGATGAAGCCGCGCTCTTGGCCGGTCTGCGGGCGGCCGCGGATCCGGACCAGGCCCTGTTGCTGGTCCTGCGTCTGGCCGAGCGGGCCCCGGGGATCCTGGACCGGCTCCACGACGTCGACGCCGCGATCCCGGTATTGCGCCTGTTGGGGGCGTCGGAGGCCCTCGGGGATTTCCTGGTCAGGCATCCGGAACAACTCCGAATCTTCGCCCAAGAGGAGGGGCCCGGCGACGAGGCCCCCGACCCCGGGGCCTTCGCCGGGGCATCCGACGATGACACCCGCCCGGAGGCCCCCGGGCTGGATCCCTCCAGCGGGCCGGACGTCTCCGACGGGGACGAGGAATCCGGCACCCCCACGGAGAACTCCGATACCGCCGTCGTTGCCGGGGCGCCCGAGGGGTGGCGTCAGGTGCCGTACCGCACGTTGCGCCAGCGCATGCTGCGCGCGGTGGGAGCCGATCCCGACGACGAGCTGCCGGTGGCCACCCACGAGGGCAAGGACGGCTATGCCCTCCTGCGCGTGGCCTATCGGGCGGGACTGGCCCAACTGGCGTTGCGTGATGTCGGGGCCGAAGACCCTTCGGCCGTCATGCCGGCCGTGGCCGCCGAACTCGCCGACCTGGCAGGGGCCGCCGTCGACGGGGCCCTGGCCATCGCCCGGCTCGAAGCCGCCGAACGGTTCGCCGCCGACGCGGTGGCCGCCGTGCATCTGGCCGTCATCGGGATGGGCAAATGCGGGGCCTGGGAGCTGAACTACATTTCCGATGTGGACGTCATCTACGTCCACGAGGCGGAGGACCTGGACGACGACCGTGCGGCCGAGATCGCCGCGACCCTGGCCATCGGGATCTCCCGGGCCATCAACTCCCCGGGCCCCGAGCCGTCGCTCTGGGAGGTCGATGCGAATCTACGGCCCGAAGGCAAGGACGGTGCCCTGTCCAGGACGTTGTCCTCGCATGTGGCCTACTACGACCGGTGGGCCAAGAGCTGGGAGTTCCAGGCCCTGTTGAAGGCGCGGTGCATCGCCGGAGACATCGAACTGGGGCGTCGCTACGAGGAAGCCGTCGCACCGATGATCTGGAACTGCTCGGAACGCGACGGATTCGTGGAATCGGTCCAGGGGATGCGCAAACGCGTGTTGGAGAACATCTCCCCCGATGAACGTTCCCGTCAGCTCAAGTTGGGCCCGGGGGGATTGCGCGATGTCGAATTCACCGTCCAGCTCCTGCAACTGGTGCACGGCCGGGTCGACGAGACCCTCCGGGTGAGGGATACGACGTCGGCCATCACCGCCTTGAGCGTGGGCGGGTACATCGGGCGCGCCGATGCGGCCGACTTCGACCAGGCCTACCGCTATCTGAGGGTGCTGGAGCACCGGCTCCAGTTGGTCAACATGCGTCGGACCCACCTCATGCCGGTCAAGGAGGAGGCACTGCGTGTCCTGTTCCGGGCCTCCGGGGGGAAAGCGGTCAGCGGTCGCAAACCCGCCGACGAACTGACCCGCCAATGGCAGAACACGAAGCGCTCGGTCCGGCGTCTGCACGAGTCGATCTTCTACCGGCCGCTGTTGGCCTCGGCGTCGAACCTGTCCACCGACGAGGTCAGGCTTTCGCCCACGGCCGCCCAGGCCCGGTTGGCTGCATTGGGGTATCTCGACCCGAAGGGGGCCATGCGCCATATCGAGGCGCTCACCACCGGGGTGCGTCGTCGTGCCGCCTTGCAGCGCCAGCTGCTGCCGGTCCTGCTCGAATGGTTGGCCGAGGGGGTGGACCCCGACGCGGGCCTGCTGGGCTTCCGTCGCTTGAGTGAGGCGTTGGGGGAGTCGCACTGGTACCTGGGCATGCTGCGCGATTCGAAGGCGGCCGCCGAACGGCTCTGCCATGTCTTGTCGGGTTCGCGTTTCATCACCGACCTGCTGGAGGTGTCCCCCGAATCGGCATCCTGGCTGGGGGACGACCGGGAATTGCGGCCACTGAGCTTCGACCAGTTGTGGCAGGAGAACAAATCCAAGCTCAAACGGCATGGCAACCCGGAATCGGCCATGCGCCTGGTGCGTCTGAACCGTCGGCGTGAGCTGTTGCGGATCGCCTTGGCCGATTCGGCGAACCTGCTGAGCATCGACGAGATCGGTTGGGCCCTGTCCGATGTGGACCGGGCAGCGGTCCTGGCCGCTTTGCGGGTGGCCGAAAGCCATGAGTTCGAGACCACCCGGCGGATGACCGACCTGCTGGTGGTGGCCATGGGCCGTCAGGGCGGCCGGGAGATCGGTTACGGGTCCGACGCCGATGTCATCTATGTCCACCGGCCGTTGGAGGGGGCAGATCCGCAGGAGGCGCAGCAGCAGGCACTGCGGGTCTTCGCCCATGTGGGAAAACTGCTCACCCAACCGCTGAAACCTGCGGTGCTCGCCGAACCCAAGCTGGTGGTCGACGCGGGTCTGCGCCCGGAGGGGAAGAACGGTCCACTGGCCCGGTCGCTGGAGTCCTTCCGCGGCTACTACGACCGCTGGGCCCTGGTATGGGAGCGTCAGGCGCTCCTGCGGGCCCGGCCGATGGCTGGTTCCGACAGCCTGGCCGCGGAATTCATGACCCTGGTCGACGGCGTCCGGTACGGCCGGGGCGCCACCCCGGACGAGGTGCGTGAGATTCGCAGGGTCAAGGCCCGGGTGGAAGCCGAACGGCTGCCGCGTGGCGCGGATTCGACCCGACACGTGAAGTTGGGACGTGGCGGCCTGAGCGACGTCGAGTGGCTCGTTCAACTCCTCCAGCTCGAACATGCCAAGGATCATCCCGAACTACGGACCACCTCCACCCGTGAGGCACTGGCCGCGTTGGCCGAGCTGGAGTTGTTGCCCCCGGGCGACGTCGAACTGCTGGATCGGGCGTGGTTGCTGGCCACCCAGATTCGGGGGGCCTCGGTGGCCTGTACCGGTCGTGCCTCGGATGTCCTCCCCCGGTCATGGCGGGACATGGAAGCCGTCGCTCGGTGGTGCGGTTATCCCGCGGGGAATGCCTCGGAACTGGAAAACGACTACCGGCGGGTCACGCGCAGGGCCCGCAGCGTCTTCGAACGCCACTTCTACGGTTTCGAGGAAAACGGCCACGACTGACGTGGCCCCCCCGTCACGCGGGGTGACAATGGAAGGTAGGGGACCATGGTGGAGGCACCAATGCCGCCGGGTCCGGCTCCGGAACAACGAAAGTGGGAATCATGCATGTGAGCAAGGCCGATCTCGACGAACTCGTCGCGCTGCACCTGGAGAAGGCAAAGACCGCCCCGCATGGTCGCAGCGCCACGGCGGTGTTGAAAGACGGGAAGCTACGCCAGACATTGCTGGCGCTGGATGCCGGTTCCGAAATGGCTGACCACAGCAAGCCCGAATCGGCCACCCTGCTGGTCCTGCAGGGGACGGTCACGGTTCGTTGGGCCGAGGGCGAGCAGATCATCAACCACGGTGGGCTGTATGTGATCCCCGACGTCGTCCACAACGTCCTGGCTTCGGAGCCGTCAGCTTTCCTGCTGACCACGATCGCCGGCTAGCACGAGTCCGGCTCCTCGCCCCGGGCCGACGCGTGCCTCGGGTTATGGAGGGTCGGCTGTGGGGTAGGCCGCCGCTTCGGCTTCGGTTCAGTGGGCGCGGCGCGGTGTTTTCCCCGCGCCGACGGCCCACCGTTGGGCTCTCTTT